>CAUVRI010000029.1:0-19711 GCA_963554405.1 uncultured Streptococcus sp.
AGAGCCCACTCAACCACTGCGTCTTGCTCGACAATCCAAAAATAATTGAGAGGCTGGGCACTTTTTACCCAACCTCTGATTTATTTAATCCGAAATTTTTGTCTAAGACGTGCAGCTTGACCTCCGATAAAGCGGTCAAAATACCGTAGCCATAATCCTAAGGCTCCATAAATAGCAACTCCCAATCCTCCAATGACGACGATATAAATCATGCTCGATACACGGCCATTTGGTGGGAAAATCCAGCCCAAAATCAAACCGGCGATCAAGACTCCAAGTAGCATCACCACAGTCAGGATAGAACCAAGTAAGGTCCGCTTGAAGACGATGGTGCGATTAAACTGAGTAATGGTTTGGATCTCCCGATACATGAGGACGATTGGCACCATTAACGCAATGGTCGTTGACAAAAGTGGTCCATAAGAACGAAAGACCAAAATAAATGGAATTTGGAGGACCAATTTCACCACTACACCATAAAGGAAATAGCGGATGGCCTTGCGATTTTGAAAGAGGGCTTGAATCATTGGCGATAAGACCGTGTAAAGACCGAGAATTACGGTCTGCAACATCGCTACGATGAAGAGTCCTAAGGCTAAGCCATCTGGTTGCCCATAGAAAACCGTATAAAGTGGTTTTGCGACTGCTACTGCACCAAAGGTGGCTGGAAGCAAGAAAGCTAGCAACATGGTCAAGTTATCCTGTACGAGCTTCCCAGCCGCTTTTAGATCCCCCTTCACATAATTCTCTGTCAACAGAGGAATCCCAACTCCCCCAATCGAAGTCGCTACTGCAATCAAGATCATGGTAATTTTGTTTGGATTAGCAGAGAAATAACTAAACATGACCAAGAGCTGCTTTTGACTATAGTTTGTGAACCAAGACATGACATTGATAAAGGTCATCTGGTCAACAATTTGGAAGAGCTGAATCGCAGAACCAGTGATGATAAAGGGAATGGCTTCCCGAATCGTATCAATCAAGAGAGCCCGAGTGTCAATCCCTTCACTTCCCTCTTGCTTTCTAAAAATAGAAGAGAGCAAGCCTGTCTTTGCAAGGTAATAAAAGAGCACCAACAGGCTCGCTCCCATACCAATAAAAGCAGCAAAGGTCGACTGCGTAACAGCTTGCACATAATCACCTGAGCCAATCTTCATAATGAAGAAGGTCGTGAGCAACATCCAGATGACCCGAATGACTTGTTCTGCAATCTGGCTTATAGCGTAAGGCTTCATGTTGTTAAAACCTTGGAAAAATCCCCGAATGACACTCATGGAAGGAAAGATCAAGACAGCCCAAGAAAGGCTCTGCATGATCGGAATCAACTCTTTTCCCCCACCTGAAAGACTCGCAAAGACAGGAGACAACAGATACATGAGAATGGCAAATCCAAGGCCTAGAATTCCCATAAATTTCAAGAAGCCCCGAATCAAAGCAAAGCTATGATCCGCTTGCTCCCGGGTATTGTATTTGGCTACTTGCTTAGCAACAGCTACGGGTACTCCGGCTGTCGAAATCAAGAGAAACCAAGCATAGATATTGTAGCCCATTGTAAAAAGACCATTGGCTTGTGGCCCATATTTTCCCATCCAAATATACCAAGGAATAATATAAGCGGCTCCTAGCAAACGGCTGATAAAGTTGCTGGCTGTCATCCAGGCAGTCCCGCGTAGCATCTGGGCTTGCTGGTCATTTTGTTCGTGACTCATAAACGTCCTCTTTCGTTTCTTCTTCTCTTCATTATAAACTTTTCCATGTTACTTGTAAAATTCAGACTTTCGGTTTACAATAGTTTTATGATTACAATTGAACAAACCCTCAACATTTTAAAACAAGACCAAAATTTCCGAGAAGTTCTAGTAAATGGTGAATACTACTACCATCTAGAAGGAACAAGTTTTGATGCTATTAGCTATGATAGCCGTAAGGTTTCTGCTAGTACCCTCTTTTTTGTTAAAGGGGCCAACTTCAAAAAAGAATACCTGGAACAGGCTATTTCTAATGGACTCGGCTTTTATGTCTCTGAAAAAGATTATGAAGTTGGTATTCCTGCCATCCTCGTCAATGATATCAAACAGGCCATGAGCTTAATCGCCATGGAGTTTTATGGACACCCTGAGAAACAATTAAAACTATTGGCCTTCACAGGGACTAAGGGAAAGACAACCGCGGCCTATTTTGCTTACCATATTTTGGAACAAAGTCACCGACCAGCTATGCTGTCGACCATGAATACAACACTGGATGGTAAAAACTTCTTTAAATCGACCCTGACAACGCCAGAGAGCTTGGATCTTTTTGCCATGATGGCTGAGGCAGTAGCCAATGATCGGACCCACCTCATTATGGAAGTTTCCAGTCAAGCTTATCTGGTGAAACGAGTTTACGGTCTGACCTTTGACGTTGGTGTTTTTCTCAACATCAGTCCTGACCATATTGGACCGATTGAACACCCAACTTTTGAGGATTATTTCTACCACAAACGTCTCCTCATGAAGAACAGCCAAGCCGTTGTCATCAATAGCGATATGGATCATTTCCAAGTTTTAGCGGACCAAGTCGCGAACCAAGACCATGATTTTTATGGTAGCCAGTCTGAGAATCAAATTGAAAACTCCAAAGCTTTCAGCTTCTCAGCAACTAGTAAGCTAGCAGGCGACTACGATATCCAACTGATTGGACATTTCAACCAAGAAAATGCTGTGGCTGCAGGTCTTGCCTGCCTTCGCCTAGGTGCGAGCCTCGAGGATATCCAAAAAGGGATTGCTAAGACGCGCGTTCCAGGCCGAATGGAAGTCTTGACTCAGAAAAATGGCGCTAAGGTTTTCATCGACTATGCCCATAATGGAGATAGCTTGAAAAAACTGCTCTCAGTTGTCGAAACCCATCAAACGGGGACCATTTCACTGGTCCTTGGTTCAACTGGTAATAAAGGAGAGAGCCGCCGCAAGGACTTCGGCATACTCTTGGAAGACCATCCTGAGATCCAAGTCTTCCTCACAGCGGATGATCCCAACTATGAAGATCCTTTGGCTATCGCTGAAGAGATTAGTAGTTTTATCACGCGCCCTGTCGAGAAAATCGCAGATCGCGAAGAAGCCATTCAAGTGGCCATGGCGACAACCAGCAAGCCTGAAGATGCTGTTATTATCGCTGGAAAAGGAGCAGACTGCTACCAAATCGTCAATGGCGTAAAAGAAGAGTATCCAGGTGATGCTGCCATCGCTGAACGTTATTTATAATCAAACGAAACAAGGCTAGGAAGTTTTCCTAGCCTCTTTCTATTGTTTGATAAACATCAGTCTTTCCTTATCCAAGTCCACTGCTAATTCATATTTGCCTTCATCATTTTTGCGGATATAGCCTAAGATTTCTAAACTATCGACAAAGATGTCCTTGCGCTTTTGCTGGACTACTTCTTTTTTGAGAAATTTGAGCAAAAAGCTAGTCATATACTTAAGAGCATACTCAGGATTGACATCTCCCAAGATGGCATAGAGTTTCTCTTGCTCCTCCGTCAATGGATATTGGTGAGCTACCTTATAAAAGTAATTGGAAAGGGTCTGTGCATTTCGTGCAAAGTCCGTCTCCTCTATGAGAATCGCTTCGTTGGTAGTATTGCGGAGTTCTGTTTGGAAGACCTTGGCTTTTAATTCTTGATAAACTGCACTGTCCTCTCGAACAAAGACCTCTTGATCCAGTTCAACTCGATCAGTTGACTCTAAGAAAGGCAAATTGAGAGTGTAGCGTTTATTTTCTCGAAGGATGAAGCCCGCTTTGATATACTCCTCCATCAGCTTATCCACTGGTTGATCCGGAAATTGGGCCTTAATTTGCCGCAGGATCACATCGTCGTGCTGGTCCAAATAGTTGATCAAGTCCTTGAAAAATGGCTGACGTGTCAAACGTGTGGGATTAATGATTGTAATCATAAATAGGTCTCGTTTACTGTTTTATCGGTTCGTTCTTATTGTAACATAAAAATTAGTTTAAGCGAAATCAATACCAAAGGACAAAATCTTCAATTTATGGATAGGCAGGCAAGAGGGGAAAATAAGGCAATAAAAGAACTTAGTCTTTTCAATCCAAGTTTACTGTAGAAGCCCCATAAGTTATTCCAACTCATTTCATTCCTATTATTCTAAAAGAAATAAAATCAGTCAGTAGTTGCTTAATGCGTTCTGGACATTCTTCATTGTCCCTACTGTAGATACTTACTAAGCCATGTAAAAAAATAAAGATTCCACTACGAATATTTAGCGCTTCTGCATCAGATAAGTTTTTCGGTAAAAAGACATCAATAGCTTCTTCCAATAAACGATAACTTTTCATTCTCAATTGCATCAACGGTTGCGAACAATCGCCTGAATCTTCATGCTCTCCACGGTAAAAAATCAATAATTCATAAAAATTACGTTCTCTAAACCCAAAATCCACGTATGTTTGACAGATTTGAAGCAGACGTTCCTTATCATTCTGCTTGGAATGACTGATTTCTAAGCAAGTATGATAGAGGTGAGTTAACGGTTTTTCCGCTACTGCATATAATATATCCTCTTTCTTTTTAAAATACTGATAAATAGCTGTATGTGAACATCCTGCAGCTTGAGCAATCTGCCTGATTCCTACTTTTTGCTGAGATTCTGTCCGGTAAAGTTCCTCGGCTGCTTTGATAATTCTAGACCTTGTATTCTTTGCCATTACAAACTCCCTTTAAACCCATCCGATGCCTCAAAATCTCGTACGGCATCTTTTACCTCACTGCCATGACAAACACTAACAAGGGCCTGCGAATAATCCTTGAGAATTCTTTCACCACTAGCTAAAGCTTGTCTCATATCTGCTGTATATCCTTTCATTGGTGGACGCAACTTCCCACTTCTCGTAGCTGTGAAAAGATCTCCAGCGATTAAAACTTGATCCTCTTCATGGTAATAAACAACATGACCAGGGGAATGCCCAGGAGAAAATAGGGGTTTTAGTCCTGCACTACTTATCAAGTCTTGACCTTCTTGACTTTCAACAGTTATAAAAGTAGCCGGATCAAAAATCACTTTTTCCGTCTCTTTTCTATTAGGAAAAGGTTCTTTGCCTGAAATATAGGGGAATTCCTTCTCACTGATTAAAGTCGGGATGTTCCCAAAGTGCTGTCTAAGATAGAGCAAACCTTTGATATGATCTGGATGTCCATGGGTCAGAAAAATTGCTTCAATTTTTTGTGGGAGTAAAAACTGGGCAGCGTACTTCTCCATTCCTCGCATTCCCGTATCAATCACATAAAAGCGACCAGATGATTCAACTAGCCATATGCTGACAACAAAAACACCCAATTCGAACTCAAACTTTCTTATATGTGGACTGATTTGTTTTGTACGTGTTAATAAACGATACAAGAAAGACATATTTACTTCCTCCTTTGAATTCCGGCAAAAACTAACCAGTGGTTAGTTTTTTGTGAAGTATATCATATTTTATCTGTCTAAACAAGAAACATCCAGAGGATAGTAGAAAAAATACAACTTTTTCAAGTTGTATTCGAACGTAAAATATGTTTTTAAAGTAAAAAATGATATATCGAGACTTTCCGCTGTGAGAAAAGTCCTTGAAACAATTAGGTTTCAAGGACTCGGTAGTTTTGAGACCTTAGGCTCAAAACTAAGTCATGGAACTTCCAAGAAGTTCGCTGACGTCCGCACTCATCAAAGGAAAGGATTGAAAAATTATTTTTCTTTAGTTTGATGTAACTCTTATAAACTGTATCAAAGATTCAGATTGTTGTTTCATGAATCCAAATCATCCAAATACCTTTCTTTAAACTGTAGCTGTGGTGACTGGGCTAACTGACTCGGGTTGGTTCCAGGTTGATCCAAAGGAACCGCTAGACCGAGCCCTCTGTAGTAATCTTCCCAAAACGGACTAATCTCCTCTTCCTCATCTCCAAACTTCATGGGAATGGTCTCAAAAATAGGAAGTAGTTCTGAGATGAACTGGGAACAGTAATAACCATCTCCATCCGGATAAAAGGAAGCATTGTAGGGAGCCCCTAAAAGACTCTCTGCTCGCTTTTTGACCTCTGGACAATCAATCTCCGCACAGCGATAAAAGTCATATACTTTCTCAGCTTCAAAGAAATCTTCAGGGGACTGGGCAAGGACGCCACCTTCTACAGTGGCATGATAAATGAATCCGTCCAAAAAGATAGCTACATGGCTATAGTTGCCAGTAGAGGCCTGAATGGCCTGCCCCATTTCTGTGTCTTCTCTAACAAAGATTAAATCACCATTTTCTAGCACGATCTCCTCCTAGCAAAAAAGGAGTCGAAACTCCTTTTAACGATGGGTTTCCCCATTTATCATTAAGCATTAAAGCTTTCAGTCAATTGAGGAACCACTTGTTTCTTACGTGAAACGGCACCTGGAAGGAAAGCGTGGTTGTTTTCAAGTTTGAAGTTGAAAGCTGCTTCTACCTTGTCCATGTTGGCACCAAGAGCCAAGATTTCTGAGTTTGAGTTGACGATATCTGTAATCATCAAAACAAAGTCAGAGTATCCGTTAGCTGCATTGGCAGCTTGGATAGCTGCTTCGATTTCAGCTTGGCGTTCCAAAACTTCCGCAATATCAACTGTGTTCACTTGAGCCACACGAACGTTGTTTCCGTTCAATTCAAAAGTCTTAGCATCGATATCGATCAATTCTTCTGCTGATTTGCTTGCCAAGTTGGTACCAGCCTTGAGCATGGCAAGACCGTATTCTTCTAAGTTGACACCAGCCAATTCAGCCAATTCAGGCGCAATCACTTTATCAGATGGGTGTGTTGTTGGAGATTTCAAAAGAAGGGTATCTGAAATCAAACCTGAAAGCATCAAACCTGCCAATTCTTTTGGCACTGCTACACCGTGTTCTTTGAACATGCGGTAAACGATAGAAGATGCTGATCCAACTGGTTCCAAACGCATGTAAAGTGGGCTAGCAGTTTCGAAGTTAGCCACACGGTGGTGATCCACTACACCATAAACTTCTACTTCAGCAATATCTGAAACAGATTGTTGGAATTCATTGTGGTCCGTCAAGATGACTTGTTCTGCACCTTCTGCTTTAGCTGATGTGATGACGCGTGGTGCTTCCACACCAAAATAGTCCAATACGAAAGCTGTTTCTTCATTTGGAGTTCCAAGAGCCACTGCTTCTGTATCCAAACCATAAGCTTCTTTTGCAAGATAAGCAAAAGCTACAGATGAGCCGATAGCATCTGAGTCAGGATTTTGGTGACCAAAAACGAGAATTTTTGACATGTTTCTACCTCTTTATTTCATTTATAGATTCACTCTATTTTAGCACGTTTTGCCATTTAAAGAAAGGGAATAGTTGTGCATTTCAATAGAAAAGACAGCTGGAAGGCCCAACTGTCTATACTTTTTATCCTTTGACCCGTTTCAGGTAATCTTGGTAACTTTCTGTTTCCATCAAATCTTTTGCATTTTGGACCCGTTCTTTTGTCGGTGGTTTCACACCCTCCAATTTGTACGGAATGCCCAATTCACGCCATTTGAATTCCCCCATAGTATGGTATGGAAGGATCTCAAATTTATCAACATTTTTAAGGGTTTTAACAAATTTTCCAAGCTCGATCAAGTCGTCATCTCGGTCTGTAAGCCCAGGTACCAAAACGTGACGAATCCAGACTGGTTTTCCAATATCAGATAGGTACTTGGCACAAGCTAGAATTGTTTTATTGGTATGGCTGGTCACAATTTTGTGACGTTCATCATTGATTTCCTTGATATCCAGAAGCACCAAGTCTGTCACTGCCATCAAGCGGTCAAATTTTTCCAAATAACGAGGCGTATTCCGGAAAGGAAGAGCACAGGTATCCAAAGTACAATGAATGCCCAACTCTTGAGCCTTGGTAAAAAGTGCAATCAAAAAGTCAATCTGCAAGAGGGCTTCTCCACCACTGACAGTGATTCCCCCTTTTTCGCCCCAAAATCCACGATAACGGAGGGCTTCTTCTAGGACATCATCCACCGTCCGCTCACGGGACTTGTTGGTTTCCATTGCCCAAGTATCTGGATTGTGGCAGTATTGACACCGCATTTGACAGCCTTGAAGGAAGACAATAAAGCGGATCCCAGGCCCGTCTACTGCACCAAAACTTTCTGTTGAGTGTACCATTCCTGTTACTTTTCCATAGTCAACTGTTTCATTTTCCATTGAGGAACCTCTTCTCTTGAAAACGTTTTATGATTTCATTATAACACGATTCCATCTATTTTAAAGAGTTTAAGCTTCTTTTTGAAAAGAAACTGTTCTTTTCAGTAGTTTTCATTGTCCTAGTACAGTTTCCAATATGGGACTATCTGTCCTTTATTTTAGGAGAAAAAAAGGAGCCAGCGACTCCTTTTTTAGATCTTTCTTATGAAACACGTTAGTGGGTCATCCTTTTCTTCTTGTACCAGACAAGACTCATCGTAGCTATTGCCACACCAGAAAGAGCTAGATAGCTTGTTTCTTGTCCAGTAGATGGAAGGATTTTCCGCTTGCCTGGTATCTTCGTTTCTGTTACTGCCTCTTCCTTGTCGTCTTGCTTCTCATCTTCGTTCTTGCCCTTCTCTTTGCTTTCAGCTGTTGAACTCTTTTGTTCATTGGCTTGAGTCTGATGAGGGACTAGTTGAGATCCTGTATTCGATGAAGAAGGGCTGGTTTGATCCGTTGGTTGTCCTGTATTTCCTTGTTGATCATCTGTCGGCGTTCCTGGAGTTTGTGCTCCACTAAAGTCGATTTGGACCCAGACAGGATCATGGTCTGATGCACGACCGTGTTCCTTCATAAAGGAAGCATTGATATGGACTGGTTCAAACCTTGCTTTAGCTGCCATGTTGTTTGAGATAAAAATGTTATCCAAAACCTGATTGCTTCCACGGTAGAAATAAGAATAGCGATCGCCTGCATCATGTTGGGCCATTAAGTTTGTTAGTTCGTTGCCAGCAAGGATCTGCGCCGTGGTTGAGAAATCGTAGTCATTAAAATCACCCGTCAAAACAAAGGTGGTCTTCGGATTTTGCTTCAAGCCTTCTTGAACGAATTGATGGATGACACTAGCTTGTGCTTCACGAGTTGGCAAGGTATGTTCCACTGCTGGTTGGCTTGCCCCATAAATAGCATCATCTCCGATTTTTGATTTCAAGTGATTGGCAATCACCACAACTGGTTGACCTTTGAATTCAAATTCAACAGCTAAGGACTTGCGAGTATGATCAAACGATGGGTCATTAGGGGCAATCCGAGCTGGATTTTTAACCAGGTGTCCCTTGTCAAATTGCGCTGCCTCGTTGCTAGTTGCTGCCTCTTTTTTGGCTAAGGTTACGCGTTCTGGATTGTAGAGGATTCCCAAACGAATATTGGAACCAGGCTTTCCTCCGTCAGCGCCATCTACTGGAGCAACCTCCGTATACTCATAGCTCTTGCCACCCAATTCCTTGATCCGATTGGCTAGTTTGCGTCCACTTTCAACACCACTGGTCGTTCCGTCATCCACACTACCATTATTGTCCTGCACTTCGATCAAAGTAATGATGTCTGGATTGTGAATTTCATGGATAAAGGAATTGGCAATCAGCGTCACCTTATCCTCTGGGGTTTCATTTTTGGCATTGTTGGCCGAGAAATTTTCAATATTGTAGGAAGCGATGGTCAGCTTGTCCTCACTTGGTTGGGTTTGAGCTGCTTGACGCTGCAAGCCACCGTCTTGGACCATCAACTGTTGAGTGGGCTCTAATTTATAGAAGCTATTTCGATACGTTACCACTCCTGTCACATCTTCTGTAAAGTAATCCTTGGCTTTTGCGACAAACTGATTCCCAACATAAATCGGGATTGTCGCTGTATTTTGCGCATGTGGCCGTAGATTCAGACCCCCAATATTGTTAAAAGGAAGGCCTGTAAAATCTTCTCCCAATACATAGATATCTCCTTTGTACTGGGGACCAAGGACATGCGGTTTCTTCACCACCGTGAGCATTCCTTCCAGGCTTTCCCAATAATCGAGGGCATCGGTTTCTGGAGCATAAGCAGTCGGATTAGGCTTCACATCTGCTGGCATGCCCGCAGTGATATTCACAGCTTCTGGAAGAGGGGCTGTCCCGTCTTTGGTGATCCAAGCATCGACCAGCATGGTCACCGTTAAACTATTCGTTGGTTCCTTAAAGGTCTTCCCAGCTCCCAAGGTGACTTCTTCCATATAGCCTTCCTTGACAGTACCTGTTATTTTAACTTTGTCGCCGACCTTGACCTTGTATTTGGAAACTACATAAATCCCATCTGAAGTCCGACTATTCCCATCCGATTCAATATCTTGGGCATAAAAACCATAGCGGTCTGTCTTGGTCACCACTACATTTTTGATGGCTACCTTTTGGCCTTCCAGTGGAGAGCGTTGCGATTCCCCTTGAATCTCCCCAATCTTAACCGTCTTCTCTTCGATATCCTCCGAGGAACTGCTAGATATCTCTCCTCTATCACTCGAAGCTCTCGTCGTAGCTTCTGTAGTTGTTGTAGCGGAAGTCGAATGATTTGTCGAGCCTTCCTCGCTACTAGTGTTCGTCACAAGTGCTGGCTCTGAAGTCGAAGCTGTGGTCTCGTCAGCAACTATCGTGAGGGCACTGTTAAAGACCCCCAACTGACTAGCCAATAAGGTAGCTACTGCTATTAATCGAATCTTTTTTCCGTTATTTCTCATGCTTCTCTCCATCCCTAAAAAGTTTTCCTCTTTTATTATAAGGGAATGGTTTTACATTTTCAAGCGCTTTCAAAAATATTTTTCAAAAAAAAAAACAGACAAGCGAGTCCAAATTATGAAAAAATACCAACATATCTATCAAATTTTAAAAGAGCAAATAGTAGAAGAAAAATATCTAGTCGGGGATTTTCTGCCTAGTGAGAACGACTTAAAAGAGTACTACCAGGTCAGCCGAGATACCATCCGCAAAGCCCTCAAGCTCTTGCAGGAGGAAGGCTTTATCGAGACTGTTCAAGGGATGGGGGCGCAAATTTGTAGGCAGGCTCACTTTGATTTCCCCGTTTCCCAATTAACCAGTTACCAAGAAATCGTCAAGGCTTCTGGTCTTCAATCAGAAACCAATGTCATTCGTTTGGAAAAGATCACTATCGATGAAAAAGGAGCCAAAAAAACTGGCTTTCCCCTTCATCGTTTGGTTTGGAAGGTGAGCAGACAACGAGTGGTGGATGGCATCACTTCTGTCTTAGATATTGATTACATGGATAGAGAGCTGATTTCTGGCCTAACCAAGGAAATTGCCCAGCGCTCTATCTACCAATATATAGAAGAAGACTTGAAATTGCAGATTGGCTATGCTAAGAAAGAAATTTTGATTTCACCAATCGATAATCGCGATAAGATCTTAGAGGAAATAAAAAAGGAGTTTTAGTGAAAACTCCTTTTTTCTATCCCAAGACCAATTCATCACTCACCAGGGTTTCACCACTGTTTTGTTGGAAGAGGCGCATCAAATCTTCAACCGTTAGGTTTTTCTTTTCTTCTCCTTTGACGTCGACAACGATCTTGCCTTGGTAGAGCATGATCAAGCGGTTGCCGTATTCGATAGCATGGTTCATATCATGCGTAATCATCAAGGTTGTCAAATCATGGCTTTCCACGATCTTTTGTGTCAATTCCATGACCATTTCACTAGTCTTAGGGTCGAGCGCTGCGGTATGTTCATCCAGAAGCAAGAGTTTGGGTTTGACCAAGGCTGCCATGACCAAGGTCAAAGCTTGACGTTGCCCACCAGACAAATATTGGGTATCGACTTTGAGGCGGTTCTCTAAACCAATATTCAGTTCCTTCAAGGCTTCACGGAATAATTCGCGATCTTTCTCCCGAACTCCCCAGCTCAAACCACGAGATTTCCCCCGACGTTGGGCAATGGCCATATTTTCTTCAATGGTCAAACGAGAAGCTGTCCCCATCTTGGGATCTTGGAAGACACGCGCAATATCTTTCGCACGCTTACGAACACTCGTATTTTTGATGGAGTTACCTTCTAGCAAGATATCTCCTTCATCTACGACCAGATTTCCTGCCAAGATGTTCATCAAGGTTGATTTCCCAGCTCCATTTCCACCGATGACCGAAATGAAGTCCCCTTCTTCTACTTGGAGATCCAAGCCTTTTAAGACATGGTTTTCATTGACTGTTCCTGCTTCAAATGTCTTATGAATACCTTCAATTGATAATAATGTTGCCATACTTTTCTCCTACTTATTTCCTAACTTCAATCCACGAACACGAAGACGTTTTTGCGCCTCAGGAGCGAACAAGACAATCGCGAGCAAGATCGCATTGAAGAGACGAACCATATTTTGATCGAGATTTGGGATCTCGTAAATATTTAAGATAATCAAACGGTACACAATAGCTCCAACCCCGATGGAAAGCAAGCGCCAACCAATGGTCAATTCGTGGATCAAAACTTCAGCGATAATCACCGCACTCAAACCGACTACGATCGTCCCTGTACCAGAAGTCACATCTGAGAAACCATCATTTTGTGCAAACATGGCTCCACAAAGGGCAATCAAGCCATTGGAAATCATGTAACCCAACATCTTCATGTTATCTACATTGACCCCATTAGCCTCACTCATTGGAATGTTATCACCAGTCGAGCGCAAAACCAAGCCAAGTTGCGTCTTCATTAAGAGGGTTAACAAGATACAGACGATGATCAAGCACGAAATACTAATCAAAAAGACAGCTTCTTCATTGGACAAGCCCAATTTCATGACACTTTTGAAAATGGTACTGGCATCACCAATAGAGAGGTTGGGTACTCCCCCCATGATTTTAATATTGATAGAGTAGAGACCGGTCAAAGTGACAATCCCTGTCAAGAGGGCTGGAATTTTCATTTTTGTATGGAGAACCCCAGAAACCAATCCTGCGATCATTCCTGCTAGGAAGCCCATCAAAGTTGCAAGCCAAGGGTTTCTTCCTGCTTGAATTTGGGAGGATACAACTGCTGCCCCAAGTGGAAAGGCTCCTTCTGCCGTCATATCGGCAATATCTAAAATTCGAAATGTTAAGTAAACACCGATCGCCATGATCGACCACAATAAACCTTCTGATAAACTTGATAAAACGAAATTCATCTCAAACCTCCTATTTTTCTACCTTCAACGAGCTAATATCAATTCCAAGCTCTTTAGCCATCTCTTTATTGGTATGCAATTCTAATTTTTCAGGTGTTTCAACTGCGACTTTTCCAGGTTTCTCACCCTTCATGATGCGAATAGCCATCCGAGCAGCTTGTCTTCCCAATTCCTCATAATCGGTACCAAAGTTGTACAAACCGCCAGTAGCCACCATCTCAGCAGACCCACCAAAAACTGGCACCTTATGGCTGATAGAAACCTGTTTGACAGTGTCCATTGTAGAAGAGATAATATTGTCCGTCGGAACAAAGACGATATCTGCCTCTGACATGATACTATCTGTTGCAGCTTTCACATTGTTACTATCAAGAATTGTTTTTTCAACCACTTGATAGCCTTTAGCTTCTAAGATCTTCTTCGCATTGTCTTTTTGGACGACGGAGTTAGGCTCACTTTGCGTATAGAGAATCCCAACTGTTTTCGCCGTTGGAAGCACTTGCTTAATCATGTCTACCTGTGTAGCGATCGCATCTTCTGACTGGTCACTTGTCCCTGTGATATTGCCACCTGGTTCTTTCAGGTTTTTCACCAATTTCGCTGCCAAAGGATCTGTGACAGCTGAGAAAACAATAGGTGTTGATTTAGTGGTATTAGCCAAACTTTGTGCAGAAGGGGTTGCAATCGCAAAAACTAGATCACTTTCTTCTGCCAATTGTTTAGAAATATTTTTCAGATTTCGTTGCTCCCCTTGAGCATTTTGGAAATCGATCTGAATATTTTTCCCATCTACATAGCCTTCTTTTTTCAACTCCTCGATAAAGCCTTTTCGTGTCGCATCGAGCGACTTATGGGTGATGTACTGGGAAATCCCAATTCGAAAGACATTGTCTTTTTTAGTATCCTTTAGATTGTGTAAGGTCACCAATGATGTTAACAGAAGTCCTACAACCAGGACAGGTGCTAGCAATTTTTTCACTACTTTCATTTATTGACTCCTTTTCTGCAAAATAAACAAAAAATCCGCTTAGATGATACTCTAAACGGATGCTTGAAATTCTCCAACAAGTTACAAAACCTCGGTCCATTTAGATACTAGCTCTATGGACCATCATCAAAAATCTTAGCCACATAGATACAAACAAATTGCTTGGGTTGTTTGCATCCATGAGATCATGTCTACAAACACTATCTAAAGTAGCTAAAGTAAAATTTTTGAGTTGAAATGGCTTGTTGCTTCATGTTTATTTTCTGCTTTCTTTTTTTATGGGTATTATCTTACCTTAATTTTTTTTGGCTGTCAAGACTATTTCAGAAATTTTTGAAATTTTTTGAAAATTCAACTGTTCCTGACAAGAAAAAAACAGAGGCTGGAACACGTCCAAGCCTCTATTTTTTAATCTTCTTTTGATTTTGTTTCTTCATCTTCCTCGACGATTTCAGAAATTTCAACTTTCACCTTGGTCACACGACCATTTTTTACTTTGTCATTTGTCAAAATGAGGTGTTTCTTTTGACTATCGACTTCACAGCTGAGTCGCTCTTTCAAGGTTGGAATTCGCCCAACCTCTGTCAGATAATACCCTGCAATGGTATCCACATCATCACTTTGCAACTCAACATCAAAATATTCGTTAAAGTCATTTAGTGACATGGCTCCTTGTACGACATAGGTATTGTCCGCAATTTCAAAGACATCAATTTCTGCTTTGTCAGTCTCATCGTCAATTTCACCGACGATTTCTTCCAAGAGGTCTTCAAGAGTAACCAAACCAGACATCCCACCATATTCATCAAGCAGAATAGCCATTTGATTTTGGGTATTGCGCAATTCCTTCAAAAGATCATCCACAAAAATAGTCTCTGGAACAAACAAAGGTTCTTGTAAAATCTTTCTTAAGACAATATTATCAAAGCCATTGATAAATCCTTCGTTCAAGAGACGTTTGGTATGGATGAGACCGATGACATTGTCCTTGTCATCATCATAGACAGGAATCCGTGAAAAGTTTTGCTTAAGGATACTTTCAATGATTTCTTTGGTATCATCATTGATATCAACCATGAAGGCATCCGTCCGTGGCACCATGACTTCACGCGCTACCATTTCATCTAATGAAAAGATCCCTTGGAGCATCTCAATCTCGTCCGCATCTAGTGTTGCTTCACTATTGGTCAGCATATACTCGATTTCATCCCGCGTCATCTTTTCATCCGGATCATCGAATTCCATTGGCGTGATACGGCTCAAAAGGTTGGTCGACGCTGAAAGCAACCAAACAAAGGGGCTGACAATTTTTCCTAATAGAATCACAATCGGAGCTGTTCGAACAGCCAACTCATCTTTCAAGTTCATGGCGATTCGTTTCGGATAGAGTTCACCAAATACGATCGAAATATAAGTCAAAAATGCTAGAGATAAAAAGCTTCCAGCTGCAAGAGCTGTTTTGGTATTGCCCATCCATCCAGCAATGACATGACCGAGACTTTCTGCAAGACTCGCCCCAGATAAGATGTTAATCAAGGTGATCCCCACCTGAATAGTGGATAAGAAATGGTTCGGTTGTTCCAATACGCTAAGAAGACGAATGTATTTTTTATCTCCTTCTTCAGCCTTTTGCTCTACACGAGAGCGATTCAACGATACCATTGACATTTCAGCCGCCGAGAAAAAGGCGTTCAATAATGTCAAAACAATCAATAAAATAAATTCCAGTAAAATTTCCTGACTGCCAGGGTCTTCCATGGATAAATTCCTCCAGTATATAATATCGTATATTATACCACAAAATAGGAGAGCCTGCATTCTTCTATAAAATTTTCTTTTTTTACCATCAAAAAATCAGGACCAGGTCCTGATTTTAGTGTTCTGCACTGGTAAAATCATAAAAGAAGGCATTGAGTTTTTCAACCAGCTCAAGCGATGAGAGACTACTTGTACAAATAAATGGTTTTTTCTTTAATTCAGGCATCATAAAGTTGGCCACCACTACGTCGGCATCAGAAGCTTCGATATCATCCACTGTCAGATTGTACTTGATCATCTGCGTAAATTCAAAGTTATCCGTACAGTAGAAATCTAGAAAATCGATCATGGATTTGGCATGGTGATCGTCAAAACGACTGATAATCAAGACCTTGATGGACTTCCGACGGCGCAATAACTGCGGCAAGAGACGTTCCCAGTGAGTGTAAACCGTGTAGATCATGTGCTTGATGATCTCATCATTTAGATCATGCTTCATGGTCTTCATATAAGTGATGATATGCTCCTTCAAATCATCATAGAAGGCTGGGAAGATGCTCATGAAATCTTCGTTGGTATTGGTCTTGGTATCAAATAAGAGAAACTCAGAGAATAATTCCTTCCGATCGAGATGAGACGTGTTATGGACATGCATCAACATCTCATCAAGATTTTCAATGTCTAAATCATAGGTATAGCATAGATCCTTGAACATATCTCTGATGAGCGTCGTTGATTCTTTGGCATAAGGATCTGTTTCTGCAGCTTCGATCAAGCTTTCTGGACTGAAATAGAAATTCTCTTGAATGAAGATGATAAAGAATTGCTCCAGCACTCTTTCATTCAACTCGACACCCAACTGCAAGCTAAAGTAGCGCAACATCTCCTCGACATTGGTCACCCCTTGATACTGGTCCTTATACACATCATAGTTCGTTGGCATGTCAATAAAATAGCCTTGCTTAATCCGTGACAAGTAGACTGTCAAGAGAACTTTATAAGACCTGAGTACAGAGAAGGTCAATGGATAGCCATAGAGCTTGAAGAAGAAGGTGATCAAATCGGTCACAGCCTCTTCCTTAAATTCTGGGAAAGGCCACTCCATATAGTAATAACGCTCTGCAAAATATTGGGCATAAAAGAAACGAACGTCAATCTCATCTCCGACAAGGTTCAAGGGTTTCAAATCAATCTTTACATTGTATTTGGTTTGAAGCTTCTGATTAATCGTCCGAATCAAGCGGTAGAAAGATTGGTAACTCAAATCAAACTTTCTGCAAATATATTCATTGGAAACATCCTTGTTGAAAAAGAGATATTCAATCAAAGCAAAGGCTTGTGATTCTTTAAAAAAGTGATGGTAAATCACCTCAAGCCCAACCGAATCCTCATAACTGATCTTGATCCCATTGGTAGATGATTCAATTAAAAAGTCATCAAATGTACTACGAAGATTAGACAAATCTTCTTTTAACGAACGTTCTGTACAATCCAAACGCTTGGCCAACTCTTTCAAGTGGAACCATCTTTTTTCCTTAATCAAGATTTCCAATAATTGCAATTGGCGTCTTTGTTTTTTCGATAAGAGCAGTCTCATCTTTTCCTACCTTTTCATATTTTCTTTCAAAATCACTTATATTTTAACACATTTCATAGCACTTGTTGACTTTTTTCCAGCATTTTTTCAAAAAACTGTACAAAAAAGACTCCAAGGCCCATATAGGCGCTAGAGTCTATGATTTATTAATGATACCAAATTCTTCTTTTTTCTTCTGCTCCTTAGCAGCACGGTGGTTATCATAAAGATTTACCAAGAATTTTACAATTTCTTTTCCAATCGAATAGACTGGAATCGCAACGACCATCCCGATAATGCCGTAAATATTACTTGAGAGCAATAAGAGAACCATAATGGTAATCGGGTGAACCTTCATCACGCCTCCAACGATACGCGGATAAAGAATATTCCCATCGATCTGCTGGATAATCAACATGTAAATGACTGCTTTGATCATCATATCCATATCGGTAAAAGCATAAGTGATGATCATCGGAATCAAACCGATAGTTGGTCCCACATAGGGAATCAAGTTGGCCAGCCCAGAAAAAATGGCAAAGACCAAAGCGTACTTCAATCCAATAAAACTATAGCCAATGTAGGCTAGGGTTCCAATGATCAAGGCATCGATCGAAATCCCACTAATATAGCGAGAGACCGTTTCATTCAAACTAATCAAGAGGCTTGAAATGTGGAGTTTGTCATTGCGTAAAATGGTCCGCTCCAACATCGGTAATAACTTCTTCCCATCGACCAAGAAATAAACCAAGAAGACAGGGGTCATGATCAAGATAAAGACCGTATTGACAATGGTGTTAACCACACTTCCTAAACTGTTGGTCACACTATTCAAGAGATTTTGTAGGATATCCATATAAGAGAGATTCAACTGCTGAATCGTCGACTGGATATTCACATTTTGGAACAAAGGATTGGTCGAGAGTTTTCGAACCAAACTTTGAACTTCCCAATACAGGCCTTGGGTCGAGTTGATCAAGCTGGTTAACTGATTGATCAAGATAGGGAGCAGATAAACAATCCCTAAGCCAATGATCCCAAACAAGAGGACTAAGGTGATCAAAATCCC
The DNA here is from genome assembly GCA_963554405.1 of uncultured Streptococcus sp. Taxonomy (GTDB): domain Bacteria; phylum Bacillota; class Bacilli; order Lactobacillales; family Streptococcaceae; genus Streptococcus. Next base: position 18,558 of record CAUVRI010000029.1, read on the forward strand.
AAACACACGCTTGATTTTTAAGTGTTTTTCCAACAATTCAACAATCGGATTGGTAATGTAATATAAAAAACCTGCAATTAAAAATGGTAAGAGGATGGTATTCAGAACAGATACAAATGGAGAAATCAAGGTGCCCATCGATTTCCAAATATAGAAAATCACCGTCAATAATAAGATCTCACATGTCCAGAATAACAATTTACTATTTCGAAACATTCCTTACCTCCTGTTTTCTATTCTACCATATTTTATGATAGAATAAAGGAGATTTTAATCAAAAGGATGAAGTTATGAATAATTTGATTGAACTACAAGACGTCAATTTGATCCGCAATGGAAAAGCCCTTTTAAAAGAGATTAACTGGCAAGTAAAAGAAAATGAATGTTGGGCGATTTTAGGCTTAAATGGAGCAGGAAAATCGACCCTCCTCAAACTGCTCATGTCTGAATACTGGGCTAGTTCTGGCCAGGTAACGGTCCTTGGAACCCGCTTTGGAGAAGGGGGTATTCCTGAGTTACGTAAGCGTATTGGGATCGTTAGCTCCTTTATTTCAGAAAGACTGCCAGAACATCTTTTGACAGAGCAAATTGTCCTAACTGGTCAATACAAGAGCAGTATTTTATATACTGCATACGGGGAGGAAGAACTGAACTGGGCACGGGATATGCTAACTTCAATTGGAGCTAGCTCTTTGATCGGCCGCAAATACCGGGAGCTCTCCCAGGGAGAAAAGCAGACCGTTCTCATTGCACGAAGCCTCATGGACCAGCCAGATCTGATCATTTTTGACGAAGCTTCTAGTGGATTGGATCTCTTTGCCAGAGAAAAACTCCTCCGTCAGATCCATCATATCAAACAACTGGATCACGCGCCTACCATGATCTACGTCACCCACCATGCCGAGGAAATTACAAAAGACATGACCCATGTCCTCTTACTCAAACATGGCCAAGTGGTCGAGCAAGGGCCAAAGGAAAAGATCCTAACTCCCCATGTCCTAAGCCAATTTTATGAAGCACCAGTATCCCTTATTAATCTGGGTGACGAGCGACTCTTTGTCAAACCAGAAATCAGACACTGAAAAGAAAGTGAATAAAGCAAAAAGAGAGTGGGACAGAAATCGGTAATTCGTTAGAATTCGATTTCGTCGTCC
>CAUVRI010000030.1:0-19057 GCA_963554405.1 uncultured Streptococcus sp.
GCGGAGGTGGGACGACGAAATCGAATTCTAACGAATTACCGATTTCTGTCCCACGCTCTCTTTTGCTTTCTAAAGGCCCCTCTTAGTCGCAATTTCTTTAGATTTAGGGTACAATAGGAATACAACTTTTCACGTATTGGAGGAGCAGATGTTTAAGTGGATGAAACGCCTGATTGTCATGGTGATCGTTTTATTTATTTTATTAGTGATCTTGTTGGTTCCTGGATCTATCCCTGAAGGGGAGCAACTGAGAAATGTGCAGGCAGGGAGTTCTTTGATTGAGTTGGCTCAAAATGCTGTTTCAAATGCCTCTGTGAGCACTGAAGGGCTCTCAACTGAGCTAAGTCTCAATTCAGTGCAATTGAGTCAGGTCGTAAAAACAAGTGCTGGATCCGCCCTTGACAATTCTGACTATCAAAAGATGGCACTAGGAATGGATGGCAATGACCTTCACGTCAAAGTTCCTGTTTCCTTAGGACCAGTTGATAGCTATTTAGATTTAACTATGACCGGCCAAGTTGAAAACAATGTCATGAATTTGACCGTTACCGGTGCTAAATTAGGGAAAATGCCCATTCCAAAATTCTTGGTTCTCAACTATTTGAAGGATCAATCCAATCAAAATGGAGGCGGCTTCACAGTGAATGGTGATCAAATCACCCTTGAAATTCCTCAAGCAGGCTATAGTATCTCAAAAGCGAGAGTGGAAAATGGCAATGCTAAGGTAACCGTTAGTATATCCTTGTTTTAAGTCTTTGTAAATGGAGTTGTCATGCTTGTCTTTGAATTTTGTGCAGAGAATTTAACTTATATTGACAAGGCGATTGCTGCTGGGGCAGGTCGCATTGAACTGTGCGACAACTTGGCAGTAGGAGGGACCACACCGAGTATAGGTGTGATCAATGAAGCAATCAAACTGACAAGAGAGAAGTCCGTGGATCTATGTGTCATTATCCGGCCCCGTGGTGGCGATTTTGTCTACACTGATCTGGAAGTCGAAACTATGCTGACGGATATTCGTGCTGCGAAAGAAATAGGGGTTACTTGTTTTGTGCTGGGAGCGTTGACGAGCGATCGAAAGTTGGACCAGAGGGTCATGCAGCTTTTACTAGCAGCCTGTGGAGAGGCAGAGGTAGTCTTTCATATGGCCTTTGATGAGTTAGCTCATACAGATCAGCTAGAAGCGATTGAGTGGCTTTCTGATCAGGGTGTGGCCCGCATTTTAACACGAGCCGGAAGTCCAGGTGACCCACTAGAGCAACGTTTTGTACACTATCATCGTTTATTAGATGCGGCTAAGGGAAAGATTCAGATCCTGCCAGGTGGAGGTGTGACCCTTGACAATCGTCAGCTCTTTTTGGAGCAATTGGGCGTTTGTCAACTGCATGGCACGCGCATCGTGTTTTAAAGAAGAATCGATTGCTGCTTTAGGTAGTTTTGAGGATCTGTTATCAAGGTTGGGGACGTTGTTTCCAGCCTCTTCTAGTGCAAAAATGAATAAGGGAGAGAAAATGTTTTTAGAGCATTATTTTGACCGGTACACCTTTCAGCCAGAAAAGGGATTGGCTTATGGATTTGAAAAGAGAGAAGCAGGTTATGAGTACCAGTGTCCCGTCTTATCGGACACTTTTCTCTTAAAAGTCAGAGTCTGCGACCAGAAGATTTCTTTTCAGGTCTATGATCAGGATACAGGAGACGAGTACATCCAGATCCATCAGGAACAGCTACAAGGAAATTTCGTTGGCCAAGTCAGGGAAGCCTGTCAGGAATGTCTCGCAAGAATCCGGCAAGCTTGTTTTGAGGTAGAAGAATTTCTCTATCCTCAAGCTAAGCGTCTCATGACCTATATCTCCCTGCACTATCAGGGGACGATTGAGTATTTGTGGGAGAGATCTCCGGAATCGGGTGCCATTCGACACCGAGACACCCTCAAGTGGTATGGTGTCTTTATGACCATTGATTGGAAAAAACTGGATGCTGGCAAGTCTGGGAAAATAGAAGTCTTAAATGTCAAGTCTGACCAAGTAGCCCATTTCATCCAGCAGAAAGGGATTTATCCAGCTTTTCATATGAATAAAAAATATTGGGTGAGTATCCCCTTAGATGGAACAATTGCTGATGAGGACTTGTTTGTTCTGGTGGATAGTAGCTGGCAACTCACCAAAAAGGGGAAATAAGATGAATCTGTTGAGGAAATTATCTTGGTTTTTTAATTTAGAGAAGAAGCGATACTTGATCGGGATAGGGTCCTTGGTCTTGGTTAGTTTTTTAAACCTCATTCCTCCAAGAATCATGGGACTTGTGATCGATTTGATCGATAAAAGAAGGCTGACGCTGGGGCAGTTAGTTATGGATATTGCCCTTTTGGTCCTCGCAGCTCTTGCCATGTATGGCCTTCGTTTTGTTTGGAGACGCTATATTTTTGGGACGGCCAATAAGTTGGCTCGGATCTTGCGTTACCGTTTGTTTCAGCAATTTACGCTCATGTCTCCGTCTTTTTATCAGCGTTATCGGACAGGTGATCTCATGGCCCATGCTACTAATGATATTAATGCGGTAACCATGTTTGCTGGTGGCGGGGTTATGTCTGCAGTGGATGCTTCTGTGACCGCCTTGGTGACCCTAGTCAGCATGTTTTTCATGATTGATTGGCGCTTAACCCTCTTAGCTATTTTGCCTCTACCGGTTATGGTGGTAGTGACTTCCGCCATTGGACGCAAAAACCACAAAGCCTTCAAAGAGGCCCAAGAAGGCTTCTCAGAGCTGAACAACTTTGTTCAGGAATCAGTATCAGGGGTTAAGGTGACCAAATCCTTTGGCTTTCAGGCAGATGAGATTCAGGCTTTTGAAAAGACCAATCAAATGGTCTTTTCAAAGAATATGACTTCAGCCGGTTACAATGCTTTGTTTGATCCGACCACTCTTCTTTTTGTCGGTCTTTCCTATGTTTTGACGCTCTACTTCGGGGGGCTATTTGTTCAGGAAGGGAGCCTGACGGTTGGACAAATTGTAACCTTTATTACCTATCTCAATATGCTCGTCTGGCCCCTTCAAGCCATGGGCTTCTTGTTTAATATTAGTCAGCGGGCTAGCGTCTCCTATGATCGGATTGAGACACTTTTAGCAGAAACACCGGATATCCAAGATCCGAGTCAACCAGTCAGAGAAATCCAAAACGGCGATTTGGAATATGACATTGAAGAATTCGCCTATGAGAAAGAGCCTGTCCTTGAGAAGGTTGCCTTTCATTTAGAAAAAGGGCAAACCCTTGGAATTGTAGGACCAACTGGATCTGGAAAGACTACCTTGTTACGTCTCTTGCTTAGAGAGCACGACTTGGAGCAGGGAGCTATCTTGCTAAATGGGATCTCCATCAAACATTATCGCTTAGAAGATCTTCGAAGCTTGATCGGCTACGTCCCTCAAGATCAGATCCTCTTTGCCATGACCATTCGCGAGAATGTCGCTTTTTCAGATCCACAGATCAAGGAAGAAGAGGCGATGAAGGCTCTGAGAACTTGTGGAGTCTATGAAGATATTCTGGCCATGCCAGACCAGATGGAGACAGTGCTGGGAGAGAGAGGGGTCTCTCTTTCTGGCGGACAAAAGCAACGGATTGCCATGAGTCGTGCTTTGGTCATGAATCCTGAGATCTTGGTCTTGGATGATTCCTTATCTGCAGTAGATGCTAAGACAGAACACCAAATCATTGAAAATATGAAGCAGGAACGCAAAGGGAAAACAACCATCATCACAGCCCACCGCCTATCAGCGATCGTTCATGCGGATTTGATTCTGGTAATGGAGAATGGACAGATCAAGGAGCGAGGAAATCACGAGGAATTAATGGCTCAAAAAGGTTGGTATTATGAAACCTACCAAGCCCAACAATTATCAGAAGAAATGGAGGGAGAGCTGAATGAAAACATCTGAAGTTCATGTGATGAAGCGGCTCTTGACTTATATGTGGCGTTATAAATGGTTAACAGCCCTAGCCTTAGCCTTTACCTTCCTGACTAGTCTGTTATTGACGGCGATCCCTCTTGCAGCACGCTGGTACATTGACCACCTAGTGGATCCAACAGAAGCAGGCTCACCAGTTATGACAGCTTTTCAGTTTTTGATTCTCTACTATGGGTTATTCATTGGGCGCGTGCTAGCAACTTATCTGAGTCAATTAACCTTTGCGCGTGTATCCAATTCTATCGTAAGAGACATTCGTCTAGATATTTTCAAAAATCTTCAAAGGCTGGGCATGTCCTTTTATGACCAGACAGCAGCAGGTTCGATTGTTTCGCGTGTGACCAATGATACCCAGGCAGTCGCAGATATGTTTTCTACTGTCTTTTCAAGCCTGGTTTCATCCTTTTTACTCTTTCTAGTCACCCTAGTAACCATGTTTAGCTTGGACTGGCATTTGACCATTTGGATCCTGCCTTTTCTTCCCATTATTTGGTTTTCCATCTGTCTCTATCGCAAGTTATCCAACCGCTTGGTCAAGATGACCCGACAAAAATTATCAGATATCAATGTAAAATTATCGGAATCCATTGAAGGAATGCGGATCGTGCAGGCCTTTCGTCAAGAAAAGCGCTTGACGGATGAATTCGAACAGATTAATGGGGAACATTTGGATTATGCCAACCGATCTGTGGATGTCAATTCCCTCTTTTTGAGGCCAGCTATGACCCTGTTACAGGTCCTGGCTTATGCGGTCATTCTAACCTTTTTTGGCCTAAATTGGCAGTCCTCAGGCTTTACAGCAGGTCTTATCTATGCCTTTATCCAATATGTTAACCAGCTTTTCCAGCCCTTGATTGATGTCACCCAAAATTTTGCAACCTTGCAGACCTCAACCATTTCTGCAGGTCGTGTGTTTGAAATGATGGATCGAGACGACTATGAGCCCAAGCAAGCTGGTAGCCTGAAAGAGATCGAGCGGGGAGATATTCGTTTTGACCATGTATATTTTTCTTATGATGGCAAACGGGATGTCCTAAAAGATATCTCCTTTGAGGTCAAAAATGGGCAAACCATCGCTTTTGTTGGTCATACTGGGTCTGGTAAATCCTCTATTATCAATCTCTTCATGCGCTTTTATGAATTTGATCGTGGCCAGATCTTGATTGATGGACAGGATATCAAGGACTACAGCCAGGAAGCCTTGCGCAGGTCCATTGGTCTAGTGTTGCAGGAACCCTTCCTCTATCATGGAACCATTGCTTCTAATATCCGGATGTACCATGATGAACTGACTGATCAGGAAATCCGACAAGCAGCTGCATTTGTGGATGTGGCAGACTTTATTGAGAGTTTACCTGGTGGCTATGACCATCCGGTAACAGAGCGGGGTTCTACCTTATCGACAGGTCAGCGTCAGCTTCTGGCTTTTGCCCGGACCATTGCTGCTCAGCCTAAGATCCTCATTTTGGATGAGGCCACTGCCAATATCGACCAAGAGACGGAAGAGATGATCCAAAACTCTCTGAAGAAAATGCGCCAAGGGCGGACAACCATTGCCATTGCTCATCGCCTTTCTACCATCCAAGATGCCGATTGCATCTATGTTCTCGATAAAGGAAAAATCATCGAATCAGGCAACCACGACCAACTCATTGCTCTAGGAGGAACGTATAAGAAAATGTATGACCTCCAGGCCGGTATGATGAAATAAGGAAAACAAGATCTAAATGCAAATTTAACCTTGTTTTTCTTTCTTGAAAGCTGTAAAATATAGAAAAGAACAGAAAAAGGGAGCATACACCATGTCAAACGATCTGATCCTGATGGGAGTTGTCATTGTCTTATTTGGACTTTATTTCACCCTTCAAGTTGAGCTCAATAAAGTCAGAAATCAATTCACCCACTATCTTCTAAAACCAGGTAGTATTTCCAAGGAACAAAGAGAGAAGTACCTCAAAGAACCAGAGATGGAAGCGATTCGCCTAATTCGTCTCGATTATCGGATCGGTCTTCAAAATGCCAAACTGATCTATGAGCAATTGAAGAAATAAGAAAGACCCTCGTATAGTTTATACGAGGGTTTCTCTTTCAAAAAAAGTCGTCAGCTTTGGTAAAACATTGGCCACATCTGCTGATTTAATCTTAGCGAGTTGATAAGGACAAGAAGTGATGTAGGCTGCTTCAAAGAAATCAAGCGGGAGTCCACTGTGTTTTAAGGCAGCAAGAGATTTGACCTGATGAAGATCTAGTAGGATCCCATCGTGGGTCAGGGTCAGATGAGGGAGAAGAGAAGACTGATCCATCAAGGTCTTCAATCTTTCTTCTTCCTCTTTTTTTCTGGCTAGGAGTCGCTTTTTATTGGTCAGATACATACCGTTATCAATGTAGAGACTCAAGGCCTTTTGCATGATCAGATTGCTATCATAGTCCAGAATCGTCTTATAGGTCAAGACCGGCTTTAAAAGGGCTTGGGGAAGGATCATGGAAGTGATGCGAAGAGCAGAAAAGAGATTGGTCGAAAAAGATTTGATATAGATGACCCGGTTCTTTTGATCCAAATAATGAAAAGATGGAGCATTGCTGCTATCAAGATCTCCCAAATAGTCATCCTCAACAAGGTAGACATCATATTGGTCAGCTAGTTGCAAGATCGCTTCTTTCTGCTTGGACGAATAGCTATGACCAAGCGGATAGTGAAAACGAGGGATCGTGTAGAAGAATTTGATATGACCACTTTTGAAAATCTCTTCAAGTTCCTCGAGATCAATCCCCGTTAAATTACGTTGAATGGTACGATAGGCAAGTTGCTGCGAATCTAAGAGTTGGTTCATCCGATGATAAGTCGGTTGCTCGATCAAAATCTGCGATTTTTTATTGGGAAAGTCAATCTGGCTGAGGATATTAAGCGCCTGCTGGGTACCAGCAGTCAAAACAATCTGATCTGCAGTCGTATAAATCCCTTCTTCCTTTAATAAGCCTTGAATGGATTGGCGTACTTCAACTAATCCTGCTTGGTCCGAAAAGTTATTGAAGAGATAATTCTCCCGTCCAATCAAGGTTTCATTGATACAGGTCCGGAAGTCCTCAAAAGCCTGGTTGCGGTCTTTCTCTAATTTTAGAGGAAGATCCTCATGTCGATTAGGTTCTTGCTCCAAAACATAGTAGCCACTTTGAGGCTTAGCATAGAGGAAGTGCTGGTAAGTCAAGTCCAGCAAGGCTCGTTGCACTGTGTCCTTACTACAAGAAAATTGACTAGCTAACTGGCGAACGGAGGGAATTTTTTGTCCAGTTTCCAGTTCTCCATCTTGAATGGCTGCTTTTAGAACATGAATAATTTGTTGATATTTGCTCATCTTCATCCTGACTGTCCCCATACAGTTTTTTTCTATTGTACAGAAAAAATCAAAAAAAAACCACTCATAAGAGTGGTGAGCATATTACATAAAATATACAATCGCTAAATACTGAAGAGCAGAAGCCGCCAGGATGAAGAGGTGCCAAATCATGTGGAAGTATGGTTTTTTCTTAGCATAAAAGCCAGCTCCAACCGTGTAGCACAGGCCGCCCATGAGCATGAGACCCCAGAAGATCGGATTGGTTTGGCTAACGATTTGGGGAATAATAAAGATGACCAACCAGCCCATGATCAAGTAAAGAGCGAGACTGAACTTTTCATTGACTTTTTTGGCAAAGATTTTGTAGAGAATACCAAAGATGGTGGTCCCCCATTGGATCAAGATAATGCTGTAGCCCATCCAGTTGTTCATCAAGGTGAGGACAACTGGTGTGTAACTACCTGCGATCGCAATGTAGATCATGGAATGGTCGATAATACGAAGCACATACTTTTGAGGTGAATCGTAAGACATGGCATGGTAGACGGTCGAAGACAGAAACATCAAAAAGAGACTGATCACAAAGATAGAAGTCCCAAAAGCACTGAGCAGACCGTGTTGCTCAAAGCTATAGACTGCTGAGATCGGAAGTAAGATCAACATGAGGAGGGCCCCAACAGCGTGGGTTACGCTATTGGCAATCTCTTCTCCAAAGGATAATTTTTTACTTAGTTTCATGGTGTAATTCATCAGTTTCTTCCTCCGTTTTTACTGGTTGAATATAAGTCAGGGTTTCAAGATAAAGTTGAACTGTCTGACAGGCAGAACGAATGATGGGAGCGATTGGTTCTTTTTGCTCATTGAGATAAGCGACAAAGCTATTATAGAGAAGATCTGAGCTTGCCTGGTCCTGCAAGAAGTTTAAGGTAGAAGCGATCTCCTGAATAGAAAAGACCGTTTTTAAGGTTGTAATAGCAATCAAGCGAGCCACCTGTCTACGCTGGTATTTCTTCTTATCTGGTTTTTCGACATAGCCATGTTTTACGTAATTGTTGATCATGGCAGCCGTCAAGCCCTTGTCCGAAGAAGAGAGAACAGGTGCACAGGTTTTATTGACATAAAGTAGGACCTGATCAAGATAGAGGTCTAGCTCAGGCAGTTGCTCCCACGTTGGATAGGAAAAAGTGGCCACGAAATCTTCACCTTTCTTTAATCTAGTTTTCATAACTAGATAATAACATTAATAAAAACTCCTGTCAAGAAAATTTGAAAAATATGGTACAATAGACCTATGAAACTATTAATTCCATCCGCCAAAGAACTGAACGAACAGGCTCGTATCGTCGAGCCCCAACCCTTGTCAGAGAAGACAAAAACCATCCTTCAAGCTATGAATCAATTCTCGCTAACAGAATTAGCGACCTTTTACGGGATCTCAGAGGAAAGAGCTCTAGTAGAAAAGGAAAGAATTGGGGCTCTGTTAGCTGGGAGTGCTAAAACCTATCCTGCTTTGGAACTGTTTGATGGCCTTATGTATCGTAGTATCGAGCGTCAAGACTTATCCGAAAAAGAGCAGGCTTATCTGCAGGAGCATTTGTTAATCACGACTGCTTTATATGGTGTGCTACCTGCCTATGAAGGGATTGCTCCCCATCGCTTGGATTTTATGATGAAGCTAAAACCAGCTGGAAAATCTCTAAAGGTACTCTGGAAAGAGGACTATGATCAGGCAGTAGAAGATGAAGAACAGATCTTATCTCTTTTATCTTCTGAGTTTGAACAAGTCTTTTCAAAAGCCATTCGTGAGCGAATGATTCGGATCAAATTCATGGAGAATCGTGGTGGGACCCTGAAGATTCACTCGACGATTTCAAAAAAAGCACGTGGGGCCATGGTGACAGCTATGATGAAGGAAGAAATCATCCATCTAGAAGATCTGAAATCATTAGAAGTAGCAGGTTTCTCTTATCGTGAGGATTTATCGCAAGAGAAGGAATGGGTCTTTGTGAAAGAATAAATAAAAATATTCCTGAGAAGCGTCAGGAATATTTTTTTGATCTGTTAGATAAAGAGAATGCACGATGAAAACTCCAAAATAGAGGATTTTGGAGTCAGAATCGTCTTGAGCAGTAGGCTTAGGCGATATGTTTGAATTTCTTCAAGAGTTCTGTCAACTCAGCTTGCTCGCCACTATTAAAGACTTGCATCAAGCGTTGAATATTTTTGATATGATCTGGAAGAGCTTCTTCGATCTTTTTACGACCGGCATCTGTAATAGATACAAGATAAGCACGGCGGTCTTCTGGATCGGTTTCGCGTGTAATCCAACCATCGCGGACCATATTGCGAATAACCACAGTCATATTTCCAGAGGTCGCAAGAATGCTATCAATCAGATCTTGAATGCGGAGATCGCCTTTGCTGTACAAGGTCTCAAGTACAGAGAATTGAGTTGGTGTCAACTGGTGCTTTTTAAAGATATGAGCCTCAGAGGCACGGATCAATCGTTCTGCCTTGTGGAAGACGATCATGGTTTTTAAATCTACGTTTGCTTCTTTGAATAATCTCTTTAAATTTTCCATATCTATATTTTATCAATAAATAGTATTTCTGTCGTTTAATTTTATTTTCAAATTAGTTACAAAATTGTGACAAATTTATTAAACTATGAACAAATGATAGCAAAGGTGTTAATTTTACTTTGTTTATCAAACAATTTTATACTAAAACATTGTAACAGGTATGAAATATTAGTAACAATTCTTTCTTGAAAATCTATAGAATTCTAGGTGGCTTTGGTGTATAATGAGGGAGTGAAACAGAAAAATAATCTTTTTATAATATGGCAACATATAATAGGAGTCTGTATCTTAGTGTTGACGGTCCTTTTTTCTTGGCTATTTCTTGCTGAAAAAACTTCTGATCGCTTGCAGGATCAAATGGCGCAAGCAAGAAAAATAGCTCTGTCTCACTCTTCGATTGCGACCATTGAGACGGAGAGTTTCTTTCATGGCAAAGAAGCGTATCTTTCCTTCATTGGCAAGGACCAAGAGGGGCAAGATCTAGCGGTTTTGGTGGCGCAGGCGGATGATGCAGTCTACACCTACCCTTTGAAAGAAGGAGTTAGTTCCAAAGAGGCAGCTTCTGTCGTCAAAGAGAAGAGTCAGGACGCGATTGATCGGGTAACTTTTGGACGCTTTAAAGGCAAACCGATCTGGGAAGTCAAGGCTGGGAGCTCTTATTATGTGGTGGATTTCAAGACTGGGAAAGTCACCGGTGTTTTTTAAGATTTGAGGAGGAAATATGAAATTATCAAATCGTGTATTGGAAATGGAAGAAAGTGTGACCTTGGCTGCAAATGCGCGTGCCAAAGCTTTGGCAGCAGAAGGTCGTGATATCTTAAGTTTGACCCTGGGTCAACCTGACTTTGCGACTCCAAAAAATATTCAAGAAGCAGCAGTCGCATCGATCGAGGATGGTCGCGCTAGCTTTTATACGGTAGCATCTGGACTTCCAGAATTGAAGGATGCCATTAGCGACTACATGAAAGAGTTTTATGGCTATGCTGTGAACCGGAATGAAGTAGTGGTCGGTACTGGTGCTAAGTTTATCCTCTATGCCTTCTTTACTTCTGTCATCAATCCAGGTGATGAAGTCATCATTCCAACCCCTTGCTGGGTTTCTTATGTAGACCAGGTGAAGATGGTAGAAGGCACACCTGTTACTTTCCAAACAACAGAAGAAAATCACTTCAAGGCAACGGTAGAGCAATTGGAAGCAGCACGGACAGACAAGACCAAGGTTGTCTTGCTGAATTCGCCATCCAATCCAACAGGAATGATCTACAGTAAAGAAGAACTCGAAGCAATCGGAAACTGGGCTGTCGAGCATGATATCTTGATTTTGGCAGACGATATCTATGGGCGATTAGTATACAATGGCAATACCTTTACGCCCATTTCTAGCTTATCAGAAGCGATTCGCAAGCAAACCATCGTGATTAACGGAGTTTCTAAAACCTATGCTATGACTGGTTGGCGGGTTGGTTTTGCTGTAGGAGATTCTGAGATTATCGGAGCTATGGCCAAGGTGATCAGCCAAACAACTTCCAACTTAACAACCGTTTCCCAATATGCCGCAATCGAAGCCCTCACAGGAGACCAATCTTCTATTGAGATCATGCGTCAAGCTTTTGAGGAACGCTTGAATACTATTTATCCTTTGTTGAATGAAGTACCTGGTTTTGAAGCCATCAAACCTCAAGGAGCCTTCTATCTCTTCCCAAATGTCAAGAAGGCCATGGAGATGAAGGGCTATACGGATGTGACGGAATTTACCACTGCAATTTTAGAAGAAGCAGAGGTTGCTTTAGTAACGGGAGCTGGCTTTGGTGCCCCTGAAAATATTCGCTTGTCTTATGCGACAGATTTGGACACCCTGAAAGAGGCTGTTCGCCGACTCAAGGCCTTTATGGAAAAATAAAATAGCAAGATCCTTAGTAATGAGCTGAGGATCTTTTTCTTTAAAAAAAATCTGGTTTTCACAGGTAGAGCCTAGCACTGAAAGCCTTTTTATGATACAATTAAGAAGATAATGTCTTCGGACAAATTTAACGAGAAAAGGAAGATGAATGATGACAAAACGGATTACTATCATCGAAGTAAAAGACTATGTTGGTCAAGAAGTGACCATCGGTGCTTGGGTGGCCAACAAATCAGGTAAAGGAAAAATTGCTTTCTTGCAATTGCGTGACGGGACTGCCTTTTTCCAAGGTGTGGCTTTTAAACCAAACTTTATCGAAAAATTCGGCGAAGAAGTGGGGCTTGAAAAATTTGATACCATCAAACGCTTGAGCCAAGAAACATCAGTGTTTGTGACTGGTATTGTCAAAGAAGACGAGCGTTCTAAATTTGGTTACGAATTGGATATTACAGACATCGAAGTGATCGGTGAATCTCAAGATTACCCAATCACTCCTAAAGAACACGGGACAGACTTCTTGATGGACAACCGCCACTTGTGGTTGCGTTCACGCAAACAAGTTGCCGTTATGCAAATCCGTAATGCCATTATCTATGCAACTTATGAGTTCTTTGATAAGAATGGCTTCATGAAGTTTGATAGCCCAATTCTTTCAGGAAATGCTGCAGAAGATTCTACAGAACTTTTTGAAACAGACTACTTTGGAACACCAGCTTACTTGAGCCAATCAGGTCAGCTTTATCTGGAAGCTGGTGCTATGGCCCTTGGTCGCGTCTTTGACTTTGGACCAGTATTCCGTGCTGAAAAATCAAAAACTCGTCGTCACTTGACTGAGTTCTGGATGATGGACGCTGAGTACTCTTACTTGACACACGATGAATCACTTGACTTGCAAGAAGCTTATGTCAAAGCTCTTCTACAAGGTGTTTTGGACCGTGCACCTCAAGCCTTGGAAACCTTGGAACGTGATACAGAGCTCTTGAAACGCTATATTGCGGAGCCATTCAAACGGATCACTTACGATGAAGCGATTGATCTCTTGCAAGAGCATGAAAATGATGAAGATGCTGACTACGAGCATTTGGAACATGGAGACGACTTCGGTTCACCACATGAAACATGGATTTCAAACCACTTTGGTGTGCCAACCTTCGTGATCAACTATCCAGCTGACATCAAGGCCTTCTATATGAAACCAGTTCCTGGTAACCCAGACCGCGTGCTTTGTGCAGACTTGCTCGCACCAGAAGGCTACGGAGAAATCATCGGTGGATCTATGCGTGAGGAAGACTACGACGCCCTTGTAGCGAAGATGGAATCTCTTGGCATGGATCTTACTGAGTATGAATTCTACCTTGACCTTCGTAAATACGGTACAGTCCCACACGGTGGATTTGGTATTGGTATCGAGCGTATGGTAACCTTCGCAGCTGGTACTAAACACATCCGTGAAGCCATTCCGTTCCCACGTATGTTGCACCGTATCAAACCTTAATAGACGTAAAAACGCCATTAGGCGTTTTTCACTTTTATCTGCTTCAAAAAACTATGAAAGGAAACTCAATGCTGAAAATAGACATCATTGATGGGAAAGAATACGAAGAAGGCCAAGGATCTTTGATTGCGGATCTGGACCATTCCATTCAACAGATGCTCAAGACTTCCTATCCTGAAAGTCAAATAGATGATTTTATCACGTATAAAAATTTGAGCCAATATTGTATGGATTATCTAGGTCAGATTATTGATCGTGCCAATGATAAAAACGAAGCGATTAAACAGCAGGTGACAGCTGTCATGCCTGAAAGCGAGCGTCCCTTTAACGTTGAAGACCGCTTGACAGCCAGCTATACCTTCGGCCAGCGGGTGGCGGATTCTGTCGCACGCTTTGGTGGTTCATGGACTTTTATCATTAGTTTTATCCTGATGATGGCTATTTGGATGTTGATTAATGTCTTGCATCCCTTTGGCTGGAATTTTGATCCTTACCCTTTCATCTTGCTCAATCTTGCGCTTTCCACTATTGCGGCGATTCAAGCTCCTTTGATCATGATGAGCCAAAACCGGGCGGCAGATTACGATCGCTTGCAAGCGCGAAATGACTTTAACGTCAATATGGAGTCGGAAAGAGAAATTCGCTTACTGCATACGAAGATTGATCATATGGTGCAGCAAGACCAGACGGATTTGCTGGAAATTCAAAAGTTGCAAACCGAATTGTTGGTATCCTTGTCTAATCAAGTGAGCCAATTGCGTCAAGAACTGAATCAAGAAAGAATGAAAGAGGTGGAGAAAATGTAGGCAACTCTAAGTAAGTCTTTTAGAAACACTCAAATAATCTATTGAAAGAGGAAAAACAATGTTTAAAAGAACTTACAAACGCAATATTTCACTCCTAGCAGGTCTGGAATTGACATCTTATTTTGGAATCACCAGTTTTTGGATTCTCTTTTTTATTCAAAATGGTCTTTCTTTGCTTCAGATTGGTTTATTAGAGAGTATCTTTCATGGGACGAGTCTCTTGTGTGAGATCCCATCGGGAATGCTAGCCGATCGATTTAGCTACAAGACCAATCTCTACTTGGCTCGCTTGTCCAGTATTGGATCTTCTATCTTGATTTTATTTGGTCAGGGGAATTTTTGGATCTATGCCATTGCCATGATGGTCAATGCTTGGTCTTATAATTTTGACTCGGGGACCAGTACCGCTTTCTTATTTGATTCAGCGGTGGAAGCAGGTCAAAAAGACCGTTATCTTCAGATTTCTAGCTTCTTGTCTGGTGTGGCCGAAGTCACCCGAACGTTAGGTACAGTTGTGGCAGGCTTCTTTATTCACGGAGCATTGGCTTGGACCTATTATATTGCTATTGGGCTTTCCTTGCTTTCCATTCTTTTGATCTTTCTGATGAAAGAGCCAGAGAGCAAGAGTGATGAAAGAAATCATTTGACCTTAAAGCGGATATTGGAGGTAGTGAAACAAGAATGGCAGGAAAAAACAGTCTTGTTTTACTGGATGCTCACCTATCAGTTGGTAGGGACCATCATGTGTATGTTTTATTTTTACTACCAACAGAAAATTAGTGACTTAGCTAGTTGGCAAGTTTCGCTCATCATGTTAATTGGTAGTGGATTCAATCTCCTAGCGGTTTATTTGGCTAGTCAAATCGGGAAAAAATGGAATAGTAATCAAGTCTTTCCGATTCTGGTTGCACTGACAGGGTTGACCTTGCTTTTGGTAGGTTTAAAGACTCCATTTGCCTATCTGAGTGTCTATCTCTTGACCAATGCCCTTTATGCCGTTTATCAACCTATCTACTACAATGATTTACAAGCTTATCTGCCATCCAGTGTACGAGCAACTATGCTGAGTATCAATTCGATGATGTTTAGTTTATCTATGATCGTGATTTTCCCACTGACTGGTTGGTTGATCGATACTTGTGGATTTGTAGCAGTCTTTCTTGTGCTAGGCCTTATAACATTCCTATCTTTCCCTCTCTTACTGATTGGTTTAGGGAGAATGGGCAAGACCTTAAGCAAGGTAACAAAGAAGGAATAAGATTTCTGACCTTCATCTGGTCAGTATTCAACTCTCTCTGCTCTGCAGGGAGAGTTTTTTCATCTTAAGAATTTGTGGTAAAATATGTATATCCATTAAAAAAAGAATCGAGTCGTATGAAATCATTATTGAAGTATTTTAAGGGCTATCTATGGGAAACTTTTCTAGGGCCCGTGTTTAAGCTTTTAGAAGCTATTTTTGAATTGTGTGTCCCCTTAATCATCGCCCACTTAGTCGATCAGGTCATTCCGAAAAAGGAAACGAGCGCAGTGATGATGACGGTTGGTGTTTTGTTTTTATTTGCGAGCTTTGGTGTTGTCGTAGCTATTACGGCCCAGTATTTTTCTTCTAAAGCAGCTGTCGGCTTTACCCGCGAGATGACCAAGGATTTGTATGATAAGATCTTATCACTTCCAAAGGACAAGCGAGATAGGATCGGGACTTCTAGTTTGGTAACCCGTCTCACTTCTGATACCTATCAAATTCAGGTTGGGATCAACCAATTCTTGCGCCTCTTTTTGAGAGCACCGATTATTGTCTTTGGTTCTATCATCATGGCTTTCACCATCAGTCCTAAACTAACCCTTTGGTTCTTGGGGATGGTGGCGATTTTAACCTTGATTATTGTGATCATGTCTCGGATTGTCAATCCTCTTTTTGCCAAGATCCGGAAAATCACAGACCGAATGGTCACAGTGACGCGTCAGCAATTTCAAGGGATGCGGGTGATTCGGGCCTTTGGACAACAGTCTAGTGAATTAGAGGACTTTAGAGAGGTCAATCAGGACTACAAGATCTGGCAAATTCGCGCTGGTATCTGGTCTAGTTTGGTCAGTCCCTTGACCTTCCTTGTGGTCAATACGACCTTGGTTTGTGTCATTTGGCAAGGACAATTGAATATCTCTGCTGGTCTTTTAACCCAAGGGATGTTGGTCGCTTTGGTCAATTATTTATTACAAATTTTAACAGAATTGATCAAACTGGCGATGCTGGTCACGTCTTTAAATGTCAGCTATATTTCAGCTAAGCGTGTTCAAGAGATTTTTGATTTGAAGGAAGAAGACCTCTTAGAAGCTCTGCCAGAAGAAACTGCAAGAGAGCAAGAAGCGATTAGCGCCCAGAAAGTTACTTTCACTTATCCAACGGCTTCAAGCCCAGCTCTAGAAGATATTTCCTTTGATCTGGATCATGGACAGATGTTGGGAATTATCGGTGGTACAGGATCTGGGAAGTCTACCCTGGTTCAGTTATTGAGTCATTTGTATGCCGTGAGTCAAGGGAAATTATCCCTCTATCATCAAGGTCACTCTCCTAAAACTCTCAAGGAGTGGCGGGAGTGGGTAGCTGTTGTCCCACAGAAGGCAGAGCTCTTTAGAGGAACCATCCGCTCGAATCTCTTACTTGGAATGGAAGAAAATCTATCGGATGAAGATTTGTGGTGGGCGCTAGAAACAGCTCAGGCGGCTGATTTTGTCCGTGAAAAAGAAGGACAACTCGATGAGCCAGTGGAAGCCTTTGGTCGAAATTTTTCAGGCGGCCAACGCCAGCGGTTGACAATTGCGCGTGCCCTTTTGAAGAAGGCTCCTTTCTTGATTTTGGATGATTCAACTTCTGCCTTGGATTATTTGACGGAAGCTCGTCTCTTAAAATCGATTAAAGAAGAATTGAGTGATACGAGTTTGATCTTAGTATCACAACGAACCAATAGTCTCAAGTCTGCTGATCAGATTTTGGTCTTGAACAAGGGTCATCAAGTAGGACTGGGAAATCACGATTTCCTTTTGTCTACCAATGAGATTTATCAAGAAATTCATTATTCACAACACGGGAGGGAGGAAGCATGAGTCAAAAACGTTCTAGTTATGTAAAACATCTGTTTAGAGATTTTGCTCACCATCCCGGGCTCCTGATTCTAGCTAGTCTCGGAACCATCGCTCAAGTGGCCTTAACAGTCTGGTTACCGATCCTGATTGGACATGCGGTTGACTTGGTCATTAATCCTCAAGGGATGAAAGTCTTATGTCCTGTTTTGATCCAAATGGTTCTGGTCATTGTGGCCAATACCTTGATCCAATGGATCAATCCCTTGTTATACAATCAATTGGTCTATCGTTTTAGCCAAAGCCTAAGAGCAGAAGTGATGGAAAAAGTACACCGATTGCCCTTGTCTTATCTAGATAAACAAGGGAGCGGGGACTTCGTCAGTCGCCTCACGACCGATGTAGAGCAACTCAATAGTGGTCTTCTGATGGTCTTTAACCAGTTCTTTGTTGGCCTCTTAACCATTCTTGTCACTATCGTGACGATGGCGGAATTGGATTTCTTTATGATGGTGGCGGTTCTGGTCTTGACCCCTTTATCCCTGTTGATTGCTCGTTTTATTGCCAAGCGTTCTTATACGCTTTTCCAAAAGCAGACCAAGGCGCGTGGTCTTCAAACCCAGTTGATCGAAGAGTCTTTGACCCAGGAAAGTTTGATCCAGTCCTTTAATGCTCAGGATCAATTCCGTAAGGCTTTTAAAGGGACGAATGAAAGCTATGCCAATTATTCCCAATCCGCTGTCTTTTATTCCTCAACTGTCAACCCTGCCACTCGCTTTGTGAATGCCTTGATTTATGCGGTAGTGGCTGGATTTGGTGCTGTACGCATTATTTCGGGATCTCACTTTACCGTTGGTCAATTGGTGACCTTCCTCAATTATGTCAATCAATACACCAAGCCCTTTAATGACATCTCCTCTGTCTTGTCAGAACTCCAAAGTGCCCTTGCCTGCGCAGAGCGCTTGTATAGCGTCTTGGATCAAGCTGAGGTCGAAGAGACGGGTCAAAGGGTCCTGGAAAGTCAGGATGT
Source organism: uncultured Streptococcus sp. (assembly GCA_963554405.1). Taxonomy (GTDB): domain Bacteria; phylum Bacillota; class Bacilli; order Lactobacillales; family Streptococcaceae; genus Streptococcus. The sequence continues at coordinate 18,190 of CAUVRI010000030.1, forward strand.
TAAAGGTGCGATTGGTTTTGAACACGTCACATTTGGCTATGATTTGGGGCGGACTTTGATCAAAGATTTAACCATTCAGGTTCCAGCTGCCAGTAAAGTGGCCATTGTAGGGCCTACAGGAGCAGGAAAATCAACCTTGATTAATCTGCTCATGCGTTTCTACCCTGTTAATTCTGGAGAGATCACGATTGATGGGGTGCCAATTACGGACTACACCCGTGCTTCTTACCGCCAACAGTTTGGTATGGTTCTACAAGAAACCTGGCTCAAGGTTGGGACCATTCATGAAAATATCGCCTTTTCTCGTCCAGATGCAACTAGAGAAGAAGTTATAGAAGCAGCCAAAGCGGCCAATGCAGATTTCTTCATTCGGCAGTTGCCACAAGGGTACGATACGTATCTTTCAGATGCTGGAGAGTCTTTATCTCAAGGACAACGCCAACTCTTAACGATTGCGCGGGTTTTCCTTTCAGTTCCTAAGATTTTGATCTTAGATGAGGCGACATCCTCCATCGATACTCGGACTGAGGTCTTGATTCAAGATGCCTTTAATCAACTCATGAAAGGACGGACCAGCTTTATCATTGCTCACCGCTTGTCGACCATTCAAAATGCCGATATGATCCTTGTCATGGTCGATGGCGATATTGTTGAGCATGGCACCCATGAAGAACTAATGGAAGCACAAGGTGTTTACTACAAGATGCAGACAGCTCAGCAACAGATTAGTTAAAATGAAAAGCATTTTCAGGTTTGAAAATGCTTTTTTTGTCTAAAAAAGAGGCTGGAACAAAAGTCCTAGCCTCTCAATTGTTTTTGGATTGTCGAGTAAGACGCAGTGGTTGAGTGGGCTCTACTACGCTGATTT
>CAUVRI010000031.1:0-18934 GCA_963554405.1 uncultured Streptococcus sp.
GCTCGACAATCCAAAAATAATTGAGAGGCTAGGACTTTTGTCCCAGCCTCTTTTTCGTATTAAACAATATGACGTTCAAAGGGATTATCTGAGATTCCTTGATCTAGAATCAGGCGACACCATTCTTTTGCTGAAAAGAGGCTGTGGTCCTTGTAATTTCCACAAGACTCAATAGTTGTACCTGGGACATCCTCCCAAGTGCTGACAGATGCAATTTCTTCTAAAGAATCTTTGATTACTTTAGCAATTTCCGTACTCGAATGTTGTCCCCACATGATCATATGAAAACCGGTGCGACATCCAAAAGGGGAACAATCAATCATACCATCGATTCGTTTGCGAATGAGCATCGCAAGAAGGTGCTCGATCGTGTGGAGCCCTGCCGTTGGAATCGCATTTTCATTGGGCTGCACTAGGCGAATATCAAAGTTAGAGATGATGTCTCCTTTGGGTCCAGTTTCTTCCCCAATCAAGCGTACATAGGGAGCCTTCACAGCTGTGTGGTCCAATTCAAAACTTTCAACAATTACTTCTTTTGTCATACTCAAATCCTTCTTTGTTTTTCTTGATTATAGCATAAAAAAGCAGATTCAACAAAGTCGAAATAAATGAATATCTCACAGATGTTCCATGAAAGAAAAGACGATAAAAGGACAAGCATTAAGCAAAAATATAAAAGGTTTTTCCTGTTTTTTTAGATTGTTAATTTTACTAATTTATGGTAAAATGTAAAAGAATTTTTAATTCAACTAATTAAATAGATTTGGGGTAAAAGCATGAATTTTGTTATTACAGGTGTTTTTGCCGCGGTCATTGGTTTAGTCATTGGATATGTGGGAACTGCTCTTAAAATGAAAGCTTCAAAAGAAGCTGCGGAACTCACCCTTTTGAATGCTGAACAAGAAGCAACGAATTTACGTGGACAGGCTGAACGCGAAGCCGATTTGATTTTAAAAGAGGCGAAGCATGAGTCAAGTTCACTTAAAAAAGAAGCACTTTTGGAGGCAAAGGAAGAAGCCAGAAAATATCGTGAAGAGGTCGATGCTGAGTTTAAGTCAGAACGACAAGAATTGAAGCAATTAGAAAGCCGTTTGGCAGAACGTGCTAGCAATCTTGATCGCAAAGACGACATTTTAACAAGCAAAGAACAGTCTCTTGAACACAAAGAGCAAAGTCTTACAGATAGAACTAAACACATTGATGCGCGTGAACAACAGCTGGAAGAGCTTGAACACAAGAAAGTAGAAGAACTGGAACGTGTCGCTGCTCTAAGTCAAGGAGAAGCGCGTGACATTATTTTGAATCAGACGGAAGAGCAACTTTCAAAAGAAATTGCCTCACGGATTCGTGATGCTGAATTGGAAGTGAAAGAACGTTCTGATAAAATCGCAAAAGACATTCTCGTGCAAGCTATGCAGCGAATGGCGGGTGATTTTGTTGCTGAGCAAACAAACTCAACCGTTCATTTGCCGGACGATAGTATGAAAGGTCGGATTATCGGTCGTGAAGGGCGCAATATTCGTACCTTTGAGAGCTTGACAGGTGTCGATGTGATTATTGATGATACGCCTGAAGTGGTGACCTTGTCAGGGTTTGATCCGATTCGTCGTGAAATCGCCCGTATGACAATGGAGAGCCTTCTCAAAGATGGTCGGATCCATCCAGCTCGTATCGAAGAGCTGGTTGAGAAGAACCGTCAGGAAATTGACAACCGGATTCGTGAATACGGTGAAGCGGCTGCCTATGAAATTGGTGCGCCAAACCTCCATCCAGATTTGATGAAAATCATGGGACGGTTGCAATTCCGTACTTCTTATGGTCAAAACGTTTTGCGTCACTCCATTGAAGTTGCCAAACTTTCTGGTATTATTGCTAGCGAGTTGGGTGAAAATGCTACCTTGGCACGACGTGCAGGATTCTTACATGATATCGGTAAAGCGATTGACCGTGAAGTGGAAGGAAGTCACGTCGAGATTGGAACTGAATTGGCACGGAAGTACAAGGAACACCCAGTGGTTGTCAATACCATTGCCAGTCACCATGGAGACGTGGAACCAGAAAGTGTCATCGCAGTCATTGTCGCTGCAGCGGATGCCTTGAGTGCAGCTCGACCTGGAGCACGAAGTGAGTCACTTGAAAGCTACATCAAACGCTTGCAAGATCTTGAAGAAATTGCAAATAGTTTTGAAGGAGTTAAGACAAGTTTCGCCCTTCAAGCGGGTCGTGAAATCCGTATTATGGTTAGCCCTGAGGCGATCAAGGATGATAAAGTGACGATCTTAGCTCATGATATTCGTGAGAAGATCGAGTCCAATCTTGAATATCCTGGAAACATTAAGGTTACCGTTATTCGAGAATTGCGTGCAGTCGATTACGCAAAATAAATGAAAAGCTTGAGATCTAGCATCTCAAGCTTTTTGAATGAAAAAATCAGTTGAAAATTAGGCCGATTTTTGTTACACTAGATAGAAAGACATTGAAGGAGAAATCATGGCGGATCGTGGCTTATTAATCGTATTTTCTGGCCCTTCGGGGGTTGGAAAAGGAACGGTCAGACGAGAAATTTTTGAAAACTCGGACAATCAGTTTCAGTATTCTGTATCGATGACGACGCGTGCACAACGTCCAGGTGAAGTGGATGGTGTCGACTATTTTTTCCGTACACGTGAAGAATTTGAAGATTTGATCCGTCAAGGGCAAATGTTGGAGTACGCTGAGTACGTTGGAAATTACTATGGGACTCCTTTAACCTATGTGAATGAAACCTTGGACAAGGGAATCGATGTATTCCTTGAAATTGAAGTTCAGGGTGCCCTTCAAGTAAAGAAGAAAGTTCCAGATGCAGTTTTTATTTTCTTAACTCCGCCTGATTTGGATGAATTGCAAGATCGATTAGTGGGTCGCGGGACAGATAGTGCAGAAGTTATTGCGCAACGGATTGAAAAAGCAAAAGAAGAAATCGCCATGATGCGTGAATATGACTACGCCATTGTGAACGACGAGGTTCCTCTTGCTGCTGAGCGTGTCAAACGTGTGATCGAAGCAGAGCATTTCCGTGTAGACCGTGTCATTGGCCATTATCTGGATATGTTACCAAAAACACAAACTATTGTGAAGAGATAAATAATTAGAAATTAGGTATAGGAATATGATGTTAAAACCTTCTATTGATACATTGCTTGACAAAGTACCATCAAAATATTCATTGGTCATTCTTGAGGCAAAACGGGCCCACGAATTGGAAAGTGGTGCAGTACCCACTCAAGAATTCCAATCAGTTAAATCAACATTACAAGCGCTTGAAGAAATTGAGTCCGGAAACGTAGTTGTTCACCCGGATCCAGAAGCAAAACGTGAAGCGCTTCGTCGTCGGATTGAAGCAGAGCGGATTCGCAAAGAAGAAGAAGAGCGCAAAATTAAGGAACAAATTGCCAAAGAAAAAGAAGATGGTGAAAAAATTTAAGGTTGGGGCTTCTCAATCTTATTTTTTGCTATTTAAAGGGTTCCGTGATAAAGTAAAGCTCATATGATAGAGGCTGGAGGTGAAAAAGTGATAGCAAAAGTCATCGTAGATGTCCCATTGATGCAGACAGATAAACCCTATTCTTATCAGATCCCATCAGAATTTGAGGATATGGTGGAGGCAGGTATGCGAGTTCATGTCCCCTTTGGTAAAGGGAATCGCCTCATTCAAGGGATTGTGGTAGATGTTTTAGAAGAGGCAGACACAAGCGAGGAATTAAAAGCGATTGTGGAGGTCTTGGATTACACTCCGGTCTTAAATCAAGAGCAGTTTTGGTTGGCGGATCAATTACGAAAAAGTGTTTTTTCTTATAAGATCACGATTTTAAAAACCATGCTTCCTTCTCTCCTCAATTCGAGTTATGATAAGATTTTGTATCCTCAACCTTCTTTAGATCCCACTCTCAAAATAAAACTTTTTGGTGCAAAAAATGAAGTTTCTTTTTCTTCTCTAGATGCAGCCGATCAAGCCCAAGTGATGCGGTTGGTCAGAAAAGGAGATTTGGTACTTGAATACAAGGCCAAGGATAAGAAACAAATTAAAACAGAAAAATGGTATCGCGTTAACCAGGAAAGATTAAAAGAACTTCAACTATCAGCGAGAGCTAAAAAAAGGCTAGCATTGAAAGAGCGCCTGTTACTAGAGCAAGGGGAGCAACTCTTAGCAGGATTGTATCAGGATTTTTCACGAGAAGTAGTGGCTTATTTTATTGATCAGGGTGTTTTAGAAATAACAGAACGAGAAGTGAATCGGGCGGCTGCATATTATGAAGGCAAAGAACAGACCCAGGCTCTGCTTTTAAATTCAGAGCAAGCAAAAGCTGTAGAAAGAGTAGTTTTTCAAATTGGGAAAACATCAAAGCCTTTTTTATTAGAAGGTGTGACTGGAAGTGGGAAAACAGAAGTTTATCTGCAGATTATTCAGGAAGTTCTAAATAAGGGGAAAACGGCTATTATGTTGGTTCCTGAGATTTCCCTGACGCCACAGATGACGGATCGTTTTATCTCTCGTTTTGGTCAGGAAGTAGCCATTCTGCACTCGGGCTTATCAAATGGTGAGAAGTATGATCAATGGCGAAAAGTTGAACGTGGGGAGGCCAAGGTAGTCGTTGGAGCGCGCTCAGCCATCTTTGCTCCTTTAAAAAACATCGGAGCTATCATCATTGATGAGGAGCACGAGGCTTCCTACAAACAAGATAGTAATCCACGCTACCACGCAAGGGAAGTCGCAGTCTTAAGAGCTCAGTACAATCAAGCAGTTTTGCTTCTTGGATCTGCTACACCAAGTTTAGAATCGCGGGCTCGTGCAACAAAAGGGGTTTATGAATTAATTCGTCTGACCCAACGGGCCAATCCGGCAGCCAAAATTCCAGAAGTTAAAGTCGTTGATTTTCGTGATTATATTGGCCAAAATGAAGCTGGTAACTTCACTCCGGTTCTAGTGGAAGCTATTGCTGATCGCTTGCAGAAAAAAGAGCAGGTTGTCTTGATGTTGAACCGCCGTGGTTATTCCAGTTTTGTCATGTGTCGCGAGTGTGGAACTGTAGATACTTGTCCCAATTGTGACATCTCTTTGACCCTCCACATGGATACTAAAACCATGAACTGTCATTATTGTGGCTATAGTAAAGCGATTCCTCGACACTGTCCAAATTGCCAAAGTCCTTCCATTCGTTATTACGGGACAGGAACACAAAAAGCTTATGATGAATTACAAGAGATCTTTCCTGAAGCTAAAATTCTGCGAATGGATGTGGATACCACTCGAAAAAAGGGGAGCCACGCAGCGATATTAGATGCTTTTGGGAATGGAGAAGCGGATATTTTGTTAGGGACGCAAATGATTGCGAAGGGATTGGATTTTCCAAATGTGACGTTAGTGGGTGTCTTGAATGCGGATACTTCTTTAAATTTACCGGATTATCGATCCTCTGAGAGAACCTTTCAACTCTTGACTCAGGTGGCAGGAAGGGCCGGACGAGCAGAGAAAGAAGGAGAGGTTATCATTCAAAGCTACAACCCCAATCATTATGCGATTCGATTTGCCAAAGACCAAGATTATGAAGGTTTTTTTGCCTATGAAATGCAGATTCGCCGGCAGTTAGGCTATACGCCTTATTACTTCACAGTTGGGCTAACCCTATCTCATAAGAGTGAGGAAATGGTGAAGGAGAAGTCACATCAGGTCATGGAAATTCTCCGATCTGGCTTATCTGATCAGGTCCAAATCTTAGGACCAACACCTAAACCAATTGCACGCACACATAATTTGTATCATTATCAAATCATTGTGAAATATCGTTTCGAAGAAGGCATGACTCAGGTCTTGAATCAAATCTTAGAATTTACACAAGAAAGAGGCAACCAAGATCTACGTGTCAGTATTGATAATGAACCTCAAAGTTTTATGTAAGGAAGAAAGAAATGACAAAATTAATTTTTATGGGAACGCCTGATTTTTCAGCGACGGTTTTAAAGGGATTGTTAGCAGATTCGCGCTATGAAATTTTGGCAGTTGTGACTCAACCAGACCGCAAAGTAGGTCGCAAAAAAGAGATTCGAATGACCCCGGTGAAGCAGGTAGCTTTGGAACATCAACTACCGGTTCTTCAGCCGGAGAAATTATCGGGTAGTCCAGAAATGGAAACTCTCTTATCACTAGATGCAGATGGAATTGTGACCGCTGCTTTTGGACAATTTTTACCGACAAAATTGTTGGAGAACTTTCAGTTTGCGGTGAATGTCCACGCGTCTTTATTACCTAAATATAGAGGTGGAGCTCCCATTCACTATGCCCTGATCAATGGTGACGAAGAAGCTGGGGTTACAATTATGGAAATGGTCAAGGAAATGGATGCCGGAGACATGATTGCAGCTCGTTCTCTCCCAATTTTAGATGAGGACAATGTGGGAACTTTGTTTGAAAAATTGGCAGTCCTTGGACGTGACTTACTCCTAGATACTTTGCCAGCTTACCTGGCAGGGGAGATCAAGCCAAGTCCACAAGATCCAAGTTTGGTCACATTTTCACCGAATATTTTACCGGAAGAAGAGGTTTTGGACTGGACCAAAACCAATCGCCAAGTCTTTAATCAGATCCGAGGGATGAATCCTTGGCCGGTCGCTCATACGTTATTAAATGGGCAACGCTTTAAAGTTTATGAAGCAGAGCTATGCGAGGGCAATGGAAATCCAGGAGAAGTGATTGGTTTGAGCAAAAAAGAGTTGGTAGTAGCTGCAGGTGAAGGCGCGCTATCCCTCAAAGTTGTGCAGCCGGCAGGAAAACCAAAAATGTCCATTACAGACTTTTTGAATGGTGCGGGCCGTCAATTGAAAGTAGGAGATCGCTTTGGAAGGTAAACAAATGAATGCGCGTGAACAGATCCTTGGAGTTTTAGAAGAGGTTTTTGAACATGGAGCCTATTCTAATATTGCCTTAAATCAAGCACTAGAACATTCTCAACTTTCAGATAAAGATAGAAGTTTTGTTACGGAAGTTGTATATGGTACCGTAGCGCGGAAGATAACACTCGAGTGGTATCTCGCCCACGTGATTGAGGACCGGACGAAATTAGATCCTTGGCTCTATTATCTTTTGATGATGAGTTTGTATCAGTTGGTCTACTTGGATCGCATTCCTGACCATGCCATCGTCAATGAAGCTGTCCGGATAGCAAAAGGTCGAAAAGAAGGCAGTGAGAAGTTTGTCAATGCTATTCTTAGGAAGCTCCTTCGCGAGGGGCTACCAGCTATTGATACGATTAAGCGAAAGAACAAACGTTATTCAGTAGAGTATTCTCTACCTGTATGGTTGGTCAAAGCATTGATCGAAGAATATGGTGAAGAACGTTCTTGCGCTATTTTTAAGAGTCTCTATCAGCGTAATAAATCAAGTATTCGTGTGATTGATCTTGACGAAAAAGAAGAGTTGGCTCAGACACTAGAAGCAAAATCTTCTCTACTTGCCCCGTCTGCCCTCGTGAAAGATCAGGGACATTTTGCAGCGCACACTTTGTTTAAAGAAGGACGCATTACCATTCAAGACGAGTCCAGTCAATTGGTGGCGCCAGCTTTGGATTTGCAAGGGGATGAGTGGGTTTTAGATGCCTGTGCAGCGCCAGGTGGAAAGACGACTCACATCGCTTCTTATCTCACGACTGGGAAAGTCACAGCCCTGGATCTCTATGACCACAAACTCAAATTGATTCAAGAAAATGCTAATCGGCTCCATGTTGCGGACAAAATTTTGACAAAGAAGTTAGATGCGACAAAAGTCTATGAAACATTTGGACCAGATGCTTTCGATAAAATTTTGGTGGATGCACCTTGTTCGGGGATTGGTCTGATACGGAGAAAGCCTGATATCAAGTACAATAAAGAGGGTGCAGATTTTATATCTTTACAAGCTATTCAATTGGCGATTCTGGATAGTGTTTGTCAAAGTGTGCGTAAAGGTGGTATAATAATGTACAGTACGTGTACAATTATGGGGAAAGAAAATTTTGAAGTGGTGGACCAATTTTTGAAACACCATCCAAATTTCAAACAAGTCCCATTGGATCACGAAAGAAAAGATATTCTCAAGAATGATTGTATCCTTATTACACCCGAATTATACGGAAGCGACGGCTTCTTTATCAGTCGTTTTAAGAGAATGTCATAATATCAGGAGGAAACTGACAGTATGGATATTACGATCTTAACCGATGTAGGTCAAAGACGGACAAATAACCAAGACTATGCAAATCAATATAAAAACAAGGCAGGAAAATCTATGGTATTTCTTGCTGATGGTATGGGGGGGCACCGTGCCGGAAATATTGCTAGTGAAATGGCAGTCACAGACCTAGGTGCAGCCTGGGTTTCTTCTGAGATCGAGACGGTTAATCAAGTACGTGAATGGTTTGCAGAACATTTAGAAGCTGTGAACCGTCGGATTCATTTAGCTGGGCAAGATGATGAGCACAAAGGAATGGGAACGACACTGGAAGCTTTGGCTTTTGTAGAAGGACAAGTGATTTATGCCCATGTTGGGGATTCGCGTATTGGTCTCATTCGCCACGGTGAATACCAGCAGTTGACCAGTGATCATTCTCTTGTAAATGCTCTTTTACGAGCAGGTCAAATTACAGAAGAAGAAGCAGCCCATCATCCTCAGCGGAACATCATCACTCAGTCCATTGGTCAAAAAGATGAGTTGGCGCCTGATTATGGTTTGGTGACGGTTGAAGCAGATGATTACATTTTGATCAATAGTGATGGTTTAACGAATATGATTGGCCCAGATGAAATCAGAGACATTGTCTTGAGTGATGTTACGCTTGAAGAGAAGGCTCAAGCATTGATTCGTTTTGCCAATAATGCTGGAGGCTTGGATAATATCACTGTTGTACTGCTCCACTTTACTGAGGAGGACGCAGCATGATTCAAATCGGCAAAATTTTTGCCGGGCGATATAAAATCATCCAACAAATTGGACGCGGCGGGATGGCAGATGTTTATCTTGCGCGTGATTTGATTTTAGATGGGGAAGAAGTTGCAGTCAAGGTACTGCGTACGAATTACCAGACGGATCCCATTGCAGTTGCGCGTTTTCAGCGTGAAGCAAAGGCGATGGCAGAGCTGGACCATCCAAATATCGTTCGGATTACAGATATTGGCGAAGAAGAAGGACAACAATACCTTGCAATGGAATATGTTGCAGGTTTAGACTTGAAACGCTATATCAAAGAAAATGCTCCTTTATCAAATGAAGAAGCTGTTCGTTTGATGGGGCAGATCCTTCTAGCTATGCGTCTTGCCCATACGCGTGGCATTATCCATAGAGATTTAAAACCACAGAATGTCCTCTTGACACCAGATGGAACAGCAAAAGTTTCAGACTTTGGGATTGCAGTGGCCTTTGCAGAGACTAGCTTGACCCAGACCAACTCGATGTTGGGGTCGGTTCATTATTTGTCCCCTGAGCAGGCGCGTGGTTCAAAAGCTACAGTGCAAAGTGACATCTACGCTATGGGGATCATTTTCTATGAGATGTTGACAGGACACATTCCTTATGATGGAGATAGTGCAGTCACAATTGCTTTGCAGCATTTTCAAAAGCCACTCCCATCTATTCGTGAAGAAAATAAGAATGTTCCACAAGCTTTAGAAAATGTGGTGATCAAAGCGACAGCTAAAAAACTGACGGATCGCTATAAATCAGTGGCAGAGATGTATGTGGACCTTTCAAGTTGCTTGTCCTACGAGAGAAGAAATGAGAAAAAACTGATTTTTGAAGATCAATCGAAAGCTGATACAAAGACTCTTCCAAAAGTGAGTCCAACTCCAAAGACGGCTCCTGTTCCAATCTCTGAGGTACGCAGTGAAATCAGTTCGGTAGATCCTAATCGACCATTATCTGACCAGCAGACCATGGCACCAAGTAAAAAGCCAAGAAGACGCTTGCGGGCGCGCTACAAGGTCTTGTTTGTTGCTATTGCCCTAGTTCTTGCTGCCTTTACTTTCTTGTTGTATATGAGCCCAGCCAATAAAACCGTTCCAGATGTTTCCGGCAAAACCATTGCCGAAGCTAGAGCGGTTATTGAGGGACAAGACCTTCAAGTCGGTGAAGAGAAAGAAGAGTACAGTGATTCGGTTGCAGAAGGCTATGTCATTCGAACCAATCCAAATGCAGGGGCCCAAAAGAAAGAACAAAGTCGAATTGATTTGATTGTTTCAAAAGGACCAAACAGCTTTGAAATGCCAAATTACGTGGGTGAAACACGGGCAAAAGCAGAAGAAGATTTGAAAAATACTTATAAAGTATCAAGCAAAATGATCACGATTGAAGAAGTTGAGACCTTCGATTATGCTGCAGGGACAGTTCTTGAACAAACTCCAGCTCCAGGAGAGCAATATTCTCTGAATTCAAAAACTAAGATTGTTTTGAAAGTAGCGAAAGAAACGACTTCAATTGAAATGCCAAACTATGTTGGATCAACTTATGATTTTGCTAGAAGTAATTTGATTGAGATCTATGGTATTAAAGAAGCCAATATCGAATTAAGAAAAACAGAACATCTCCCTGATGGGGTATCTGTTTCTGCAGGTCAAATTGTCAGTCAAACTCCAGAAGTTTCGAGTACGGTGGATATTAACCGAACACGAATTGTTTTGACTGTATATGAGCCTAAAGTGACAGCTTCTTCAAGTACGAAAGCCTCATCAAGTTCTGATACATCTAGTTCATCCTCTGGTGAACGATCAGATACAGAAAGTTCAAGCAGTAGTGCAACTAGTGGAGATTAATAAATCAGTCTAAGACTCAGATGGATTTCTGGGTCTTTTTGATTGTCTGCTATTATCCAACCACAGACGGAAGTCAAATGAGGAAAAATTTGATAAAATAGGAAAAGATGAGGTAGACTATGTGGAAAATACAAATTTTTATTTTCGTTGAAGCCGTTTTGTTAACATTAGCAGCGATCACCATTTTATCAATCGATTTTTCCAGATTTGTTGTCTTGATGGTTCTCTTTTTGCTCCTTTTGTATTACTATTTTGGCAAACAAAAAGCGAATTTTCTATTAATCGCGCTGAGTGTGCTATTGTTTTTTATCGTGATGCTGAATCCTTTTGTGATTGCAGCCATTTTATTTGCGGTGGTTTATGGTTTATTGATTGCCTACCCTTATATGTATAAGGAAAATGAAGCCGTTGTGTTTGATGTTGAAGAGGATACGAAAATTCGTCAGGAAAAAACTCGATGGATTGGTGATTTACAACATTTTTCAAAGCAAAGTCGAGGGTATCGAGATCTGAATGTGATCCGAGTTTTTGGGAATGACACCCTCCATTTAGAGGAGGTAGCCATTTGCAATTGGGACAATGTAGTGATCATTCGGAAAGGGTTTGGAAATACAAAAATTATCTTACCGATTGATTTGGAATTGCATTTACAAATTAACACCCTGTATGGAGATCTGAAGTTTTTGGATCTTCCTGTCCGTAAAATGAGGAATGAAACCATAGACATTGAAACGGCACATTATCGGAGATCGCACCGTTCTATAAAAATTGTGTTAGTTGGTATTGTTGGGGATGTTGAGGTGATTCGCGCATGAAGAAATTAGACTATCTCCTATTGTATTTCTATTCCCTAATGGTGGTTGCGGTCATTTGTCATACCATTTTCCATTTTGTTGGTTTTCAGTGGGGCAAACTTCTTTCAGATCTTTCCTTGCTTCAGTCATTCCTATTTTTGGTTTTTAGTCTGACGCTTGCATTGACGGCTTTGGTTGTCTTAATTATTAAAATCACGCAATTTGTAACGGTTCATGCAGTACAACAAAAGGTAGAAGCGATCCTGACTGCTTCACAGCGAAAAGAAATTGCCCCCAAAGAATTGAATCAACAGTTAGATTTATTGGACAGCAAATTGCTTCGACTAGAAGAAAATTTACAAAAAAGTGAAAATCGTGTGATGCGAAATGAGGAAGAAATTGTGGAAATCGAGCGTAAGAGAATTGCGCGTGATCTACATGACACGGTTAGTCAAGAATTGTTTGCAGCCAATATGATTTTATCTGGCGTGGCAGCACAGGCCCTTGAGTTAGAGAAAAGTCAGATCCAGCAGCAACTCAATGGTGTATCGGATATTCTAGGTACAGCCCAAAATGATTTACGCGTCTTGCTCCTACATCTTCGTCCTACAGAATTGGAAGGAAAAAGTTTGGTAGAAGGGATGGAGATGATTTTTAGAGAATTGAAGGAAAAGAGTAACCTAACAGTTGTCTTCCATCATAATGACGTGAGCATTCCAAAAGATATGGAAGAACATCTATTTCGAATCGTCCAAGAAATTGTCAGCAATACCTTGAAACACGCTAGAGCTCAACAAATGGATGTCTTTTTGCATCAGGAAGGAAAACAACTTCATTTACGGATGGTAGATGATGGAATCGGCTTTGAGCAGGAAAAATTGGAACGATTGAGTTATGGGTTGAAAAATATTCAAGAACGTGTAGAAGACATGGCGGGAACCATTAAAATAAGAACGAGTCCTCAAAAGGGAGTGGCTGTAGATATTCGTGTTCCCCTCCTTGTAAAAGATAAAAATGAAAAGGAAACTGTATGAAAGTATTATTAGTAGATGATCATGAAATGGTCCGATTGGGATTGAAAAGCTTTTTGTCCATGCAAACCGATATTGAGAAAGTCTTAGAGGCGAAAAATGGGCAAGAAGGGGTGGAGTTGGCGCTGAAAGAAAGACCAGACGTCATCATCATGGATATTGTGATGCCAGAGCTAAATGGAATCGATGCGACTCTAGCCATCCTAAAAGAGTGGCCGGAAGCTAAAATTGTCATTTTGACGTCTTATTTAGATAACGAAAAGATTTACCCTGTCTTAGATGCCGGTGCAAAAGGATATATTTTAAAGACCTCGTCAGCAACTGAGATCTTACAGGCTGTCAGAAAGGTTGCAAAGGGAGAATTTGCAATTGAGACAGAAGTTAGTCAAAAAGTTGAGTCACGAAAGAACCATGCTGAATTGCATGATGATTTGACAGCTAGAGAACGAGATATTCTGGCTTTATTGACGAAAGGATATGAAAATCAACGAATAGCAGATGAACTCTTCATTTCTTTAAAAACAGTGAAGACCCATGTCTCCAACATCTTATCCAAATTAGAAGTCAGTGATCGGACGCAAGCAGTCGTCTATGCCTTCCGACACCATCTGGTGAATCAAGAAGATTTTTAAAGGGAAACATGCTATAATAGAGCATGATCATAAGGGGGAGACAAGTGGACGCAAAATTACGTTATAAAGCCAAAAAAGTTAAAATCGTCTTTTTTGATATTGATGATACATTACGTGCAAAAGAAACTGGATTGATCCCAGAATCTGTCAAAGAAGTCTTTCATCAGTTGAAAGAAAAAGGAATCCGAACAGGGATTGCAACCGGCAGAGGGATTTTTGGGGTTGTTCCTGAAATCATGGACTTAAAGCCGGATTTTCTGGTAACCTTAAACGGTGCCTATATAGAAGATACAAAAGGAACTGTGATCTACCAATCACCAATCAATGAAGCAATCGTTTCTTCTTTTGTAGATTGGGCCAAAAAATCTGAGATTGATTATGGGTTAGTGGCTAGTCATCAAGCTGCCCTGTCTAATCGGACACCCTTGATCAGTGATGCTATTGACATCATTTATCCCAACTTACCTGTAGATCCAGATCTGCATCTGAAAGAACCTATTTTCCAAATGTGGACCTTTGATGAACAGGATAGTGAGCTAGAGTTGCCCCCTTCTTTGCAAGAGGATTTGCGCCTAGTTTCGTGGCATCCCCATTCGTCAGATGTTGTTCGCTTTGAAGCTTCAAAAGCTTCAGGAGTTTCTCATCTTGTAAATCATTTGGGCTTGAAGCCAGAGAATGTTTTAGTATTTGGGGATGGATTAAATGATCTAGAACTGTTTGATTATGCTGGAATTAGTATCGCAATGGGAAAATCTGCTCCAGAGTTACAAGAAAAAGCTGATTATATCACTAAGAATTTAGAAGAAGATGGCATATTCTATGCCTTAGAGGAGTTAAATATGGTTGAAAAAGAATTGACATTACCACAGTTAGAACTTGCTACGGTTGACGGTCCTGTCGCTGTGATCAAAACCAATCACGGTGAGATGAACATTCAATTGTTCCCGGATCAAGCACCAAAAACAGTTGCAAACTTTGTAGCTCTTGCTAAGTCCGGCTATTATGATGGTGTCATTTTCCATCGGATTATTAAAGATTTTATGATCCAAGGGGGAGATCCAACAGGTACAGGTATGGGTGGCGAATCCATCTATGGGGAGAGCTTCGAAGACGAATTTTCAAAAGAATTGTACAATATTCGCGGAGCCCTTTCAATGGCAAATGCTGGACCAAACACAAATGGCAGCCAATTCTTTATTGTACAAAATCAACATCTTCCATATTCGAAAAAGGAATTGGTCCGCGGTGGCTGGCCTGAAAAAATTGCTGAAATCTATACGACAGAAGGGGGAACTCCTCACCTAGATCAACGCCATACCGTATTTGGACAATTGATGGATGAAGCTTCTTTTGCTGTGTTGGATGAGATCGCGGCTGTTGAGACCGGGATGATGGATAAGCCAGTAGAAGATGTCGTGATTGAAACCATCGAGATTGAGGACTAATATGAAAATTGGAGATAAGTTAGAAGGGACCATTACAGGCATTCAACCTTATGGTGCCTTTGTCGAACTAGAGTCGGGTGTCACAGGCTTGATTCATATCTCAGAGATTAGAAGTGGTTATGTAAGTAATATTCATGATATTCTTTCAATTGGAGAAAAAGTCTTTGTCCAAGTCATCGATGTTGATGAATATTCTAAGAAAGCTAGCCTCTCTCTGAGAACACTAGAAGAAACACCACAACGAAGTATTCGACACCATCGTTTTTCAAATGACCGCCACAAGAGTGGTTTTGCACCCTTAGCTCAACAGATGCCGACCTGGGTCAAAGAAGGAAAGGTATTCTTTAGCAAACAAGAAAAAAAATAAAAACTTCGATAGGTTGATGAAACCTACCGAAGTTTTTTTAATATAGAGAATTATTCAAATTCGTAAAGGGTAGTAGAAAGGTAACGTTCTCCATTATCTGGTGCAAGAGCAAGAACTTTTTTACCGCTACCCAATTCTTTTGCGACTTCAATAGCAGCATAGATAGCAGCTGCGCTTGAGATTCCGACTAAGAATCCTTCAGCTCCACCGATAGCGCGTGCAAGTTCGAAAGCTTCTTCTGAAGATACGCGACGAACACCATCATATGCATTAGTGTCTAAAGTATTTGGGATAAAACCAGCTGAAATCCCTTGGATTTTATGTGGTCCAGGTTTTTCACCAGAAAGGACTGCAGATTCATTGGCCTCAACGGCATAGACTTTGACAGCAGGATTATTCTTTTTCAAAGTATGAGAAATACCAGAAACAGTACCACCAGTACCAACACCTGCGACAAAAGCATCTAAACCATCTTTTCCAAAGGCATCAACGATTTCTTGTCCTGTTGTTCTTTCATGTACCTCTGGGTTAGCAGGGTTTTCAAATTGAAGAGGAAGGAAGCCATTTCTTTCTGCAGCGATTGCTTCAGCTTTAGCGATAGCGCCTTTCATTCCTTCACTTCCAGGAGTCAAAACGAGTTCAGCTCCATAGGCTTGGATGATTTTACGACGTTCCACACTCATGGTTTCAGGCATGACAATCACAACTTTGTAGCCTTTAGCTGCGCCAACCCATGACAAACCAATCCCTGTGTTCCCACTAGTTGCTTCGACAATTGTATCACCTGGTTTGATCAAGCCATCTGCTTCAGCTTTTTCAATCATGCTCAAAGCAATCCGGTCTTTAACCGATGATCCAGGGTTGAAGGCTTCGAGTTTGACATAGACATCTGCAGCTCCTTCAGGAACAAGACGGTTCAATTTGACAATCGGAGTGTTCCCAATCAATTCTGTAATATTTTCATAAATAGCCATAATATACCTCAGTTCTAGGTTTTCTTGATACTAACAAGTATAGTCCCTTGTGGGGAGAATGTAAAATATAGAAATTTTATGGGTGTGATAAAAAAAAACTATCGTTGCCGGTAGTTTTTTTTGATTATTTTTCTACAGAAAGTAGTGGTACTTCAACCTCACGAATTCCTTGGTCCTCAATAATGACTTTTCCATTATAAAATTCGACTAACGCTGCTGTGATAGAATTGGTGTCTTCTTTGTCTACAAAAATAGTTGTCGTAACTTGATCTGTAAACATCGGATCTTGTTCTACCAATTTGTTGTCTTTTAAGAAATTAGCAAATTCTTGGTATTGGGAATAAGAAAGTGTGATCCCAAGAACAACTTGCTCCTTGATTTCTACAAGTCCAATCTCTCGAACTGCTTGAGCCACACTTCCAGCGTATGCACGAATCAGACCGCCAGCACCTAATTTAATGCCACCAAAATAGCGGGTAACCACAACACAACTATTAGTGATGTGATGATTCTCTAAAACTCCCAACATCGGTACACCCGCTGTTCCACTAGGTTCGCCATCGTCACTGGTCCGTTTAATATCGCTATGTTCTCCAATGATGAAAGCAGAACAGTTATGTGTGGCCTTGTAGTGTTCCTTCTTGATCGCGTTGATAAAATCTCTAGCTTCCTCTTCAGAAGAGACGCGTTTAACATGACAAATGAATTTCGATTTTTTGATTTCTTCTTGAACAGTGCCGTTCTCTTTAAATGTAATATATTCCATATTCTTATTTTACAAAAAAAGAATGATTTTCTCCAATTTTTACGAATTGATAAGTATGAAGATAGAAGATGCTTATGGAAGGCTCTTAACAGAGAGCCAGATGACAGACGATTTAAAAGAAATGGCCCAAGAACTCCCAACCATAGAAAAACAAAATGGAAGGTACCAATGTTTTCGATGTGGCAGTATGATTGATCAAAAACTTTGGAAGTTGAGTGAAGAGGTCCTGTATTGTAGAGCTTGTATCCAATTGGGAAGGATCCAGAGTGATCAAAAACTTTATGCTATTGCACAGCAAGACTTTGAGGGACAAGAGGTGTTAAACTGGAAAGGAACCTTGACTTCCTATCAACAAGAGGTATCAGATGGTCTTATCAAAGCAGTTAAAGAAGGAAAAAATGCCTTGGTACATGCTGTGACAGGAGCTGGGAAAACGGAAATGATGTACCAGGTTGTAGCAACAGCGATCAAGAGTGGACAAGCAGTTTGTATTGCTACCCCAAGAATCGATGTCTGTATCGAACTGTACGGAAGGATGAAGGAAGATTTTTCCTGTTCGATATCGTTGCTTCATGGGGAATCGGACCCCTATTTTAGAACACCTTTGGTAATCGCAACCACTCACCAATTGTTAAAGTTTTATCAGGCCTTTGATCTCCTTATTATAGATGAGGTCGACGCTTTTCCCTATGTGGACAATCCAATCTTATACAAAGCAGCTCAGAATGCGATAAAAAAAGAAGGGAACACCCTTTATTTAACAGCAACCTCTACAGATGAGTTAGATAAAAAGGTTAAGAAAAAAGAAATCATCCGTTATAGTCTTCCAAGACGGTTCCATGGGAACCCACTAGTGGTTCCAGAAATAAAATGGGTATCGAAAATGAGAGAAAAAATAGAAAAAGGAAGAATCCCCTACGAACTATTGGAACTAATCAAGAAGCAAAGACAGACTCACTACCCATTGTTAATCTTTGTATCTGAAATTGAATTAGGACTACAATTTAAAGAGAATATAAAAAAATACTTTCCGAAAGAAAAAGTAGGTTTTGTATCCTCTCAGACACAGGATCGCTTGAGAATTGTAGAAGAATTTAGAAATAAAGAAAAAACAATACTAGTCTCGACTACCATTCTAGAAAGAGGAGTGACCTTTCCGCTTGTAGATGTTTTTGTTTTAGAAAGTAACCATCGCTTGTTTACGAAAAGTGCCCTTGTACAAATCTCAGGAAGAGTTGGACGTAGCAAAGAAAGACCAACAGGCCAATTGCTCTTTCTATCAGATGGAATAACAAAAGAAATGAAAAAAGCAATAAAGGAAATAAAACAAATGAATCAGGAGGCTGGGTTTTGAAAGAATGTCTGCTTTGTAATAAAGAGTTAAAAACTAGTGAACATTTCACAGATCTTATTTTTATAAATCAACAAGAAAAATGGATTTGTAAAGAATGCAAAGAAAACTTCGAACAAATTGACAAAATTCATTGTCCTAGGTGCTTTAAAGATAAGGAGGAGAAAATATGTAAAGATTGTGAGTTCTGGGAAGACAAAGGAAATACTGTCCAACATGAAGCTTTATATAGATATAATGGAGCAATGAAAGACTATTTCAAACGATATAAATTTGAAGGAGATCGTTTGTTAGGAATGGTATTTGCAAGTGACATCAAAAAAGCGTTGAAAAATTATAAAAACTATACAATAATACCAACTCCAATTAGCCATGAAAAAAAGCAGGAGAGAGGATTCAATCAAGTCTCGACTATACTAGATTTTGCAGAAATAAAGTACAGCACTCTATTTCAAAAAGAAGACAGTTTGGCACAATCAAAAAAAACAAGAGAAGAAAGATTAAAAACCTCTCAACATTTTCAATTAAAAGAAGAAGTTCCAATAAAGCAAAAGTATCTTATCTTCGATGATATATACACAACTGGCAAAACAATCGAATTAATGAAGCGCCTGTTAATTGAAAAAGGTGTGAAAGAAATAAAGACATTTTCAATTGCGAGATAAAAAAAGATTTGCAAAAAGTTTATGAAAGCGTTATAATATACATATAAATAAAAACATAATGTTTAGAAAGTAGGTACTAATATGATTAAATATAGTA
>CAUVRI010000032.1:0-18180 GCA_963554405.1 uncultured Streptococcus sp.
TATCCATTGTCAGTGCTAAGAGCTTGGCAGGATTGGGGTCAGGTCTCTTTAATCTTTACAATGTCAGTGGTTATGTAGGAGATCTTGTCAGCTTTACGCGGCTGATGGCTCTGGGGCTTTCGGGGGCCAGCATTGGCTCGGCTTTTAACTTGATTGTCAGCCTCTTTCCACCTGTCGCTCGCTTTAGCATTGGTATTCTGCTCTTTATTGCCCTTCATTTGGTCAATATGTTTCTATCTTTTCTGTCCGGTTATGTGCACGGAGCACGTTTGATTTTCGTGGAATTTTTCGGGAAATTTTACGATGGTGGCGGCAAGCCTTTCACTCCGCTCAAGCCTAGTGAGAAATACGTTCAGCAAAGCAAGAAATAAAGATTAGGAACTATGATAAAAGATGAGAAACTTATCTTTTGAAATACACTTTCTACAACATCAAAACAAGTATTATTCATTCAACTAGCTGTTGATTTTACGACGGTTACAGCATTTTCATAGGAGTAAATCATGGAACATTTAGCATCATATTTTGGAACTTACGGTGGCGCCTTTTTTGCAGGTCTGGGAGTAGCTTTGGCGGTCTTTCTCAGCGGGATGGGCTCAGCTCTGGGTGTTGGAAGCACTGGTCAGGCAGCGGCAGCCCTCTTGAAAGAGCAACCGGAAAAGTTTGCTCAAGCTCTGATTCTGCAGCTTTTGCCAGGGACCCAAGGTCTCTATGGCTTTGTTATCGGGATTACCGTCTTCTTTAATATCAAGCCAGAATTGGCTCTGCAATCAGGTGTGGCTTATTTCCTAGCTGCTTTGCCAGTTGCTATCGTTGGTTACTTTTCAGCCAAGCATCAAGGACGAGTGGCGACAGCTGGTATTCAGATTTTGGCCAAGCGTCCGGAAGAAGTCATGAAAGGGGTAATACTCGCGGCCATGGTAGAAACCTACGCCATCTTGGCCTTCGTTGTTTCCTTCATCATGGTTCTGAATGTGAAGTAAGGAGGCTTTTATGTCTGACATATCAGATCTCAAAGCTTCTGTCTTGGAGCAGGCTCATGAGAAGGGGCGTTTGCTCTTGGCCGAGGCTACTGAAAAAATAGAACAGGAAGCCAAAGAACGTGAGGCCCAGCTGGTTCGGCAAAAGCTTGGACAGCGGGAGCAACATCTGAAAGAAATCAGCCGGCGTAGTCAGCGTGAAATTCAGCAGCTGGAAAATCAAAAGCGCCAGTCTACTCTGGTCATCAAGCAGCGGGTTCTCAGAGAGCTTTTTGAGGAGGCCTATGCTCAGATGGCGGCTTGGTCACCAGCTGAAGAGGAGCATTTTCTGAAGAGTGTCCTGGCTAAATATCCCGAGGAAGAGTTGACACTGGTTTTCGGTGCTCTGTCTGCTGAGAAATTCAGTTCCAGCCAGTTAGAAGATTTGAAAAAAGCCTTTCCGAAAGTGCATTTTTCAGACCAGTTTATAGCCGGTCAGGCAGGCTTTGTGCTGAGCCAAGGACGGGTGGATGATAGTTATCTCTATCGCGACTTGCTGGACTCTGTCTGGCAGGAGGAAAGCTACCGACTGGCTCAGGATATTTTCAAAGACCAGGCAGAATAGGAGGCGGACCATGAGTGAAACAAGCTTCTCTCAAGTCAATACAGCCATTAGTGTGCAGGAGGCTTCCTTTTTGACGCCCCAGCAATATGATCAGTTGCTGCAGACTGACGATGCTGCCAGCCGTTCGGCTCTTCTGCAGGGAACGGTCTATGCCATGGATGCTGAAGCTATCAAGGATCTCAATTCAATTGAGCAAGTACTGATGAAGCATTTGTATTCCGTTTATAATTGGGCGCTTGAGATTAGTCCAAGTAAGGAGTTAGTGGAGATTTTCACGCTCCGCTACACCTACCACAATCTCAAAGTTTTTCTTAAAGGTCGGGCGACAGGTCAGTCCTTGGAGCATTTGCTGATGCCGGTGGGGACCTATTCGCTGGAGGTTTTAGAGCACCTAGTTATGGCCTTTTCGGCTGAGTATTGTCCAGATTTCATGCTGGATGAGGTGCTTGCGACCTGGCAGGAATACCAGGATTATCAGGATGTGCGCGTGCTGGAGATTGGCATGGATATGGCTTATTTCCAGCATCTCAAGCGCCTGACACAGGAGTTGGAAGATGAGAGCCTGCTGCAGCTAGTAAATCTGACTATTGATTTTTACAATGCTATCACGGTCAAGCGGGCTGTTGGCTTGGAGAAACCGCACAGCTTTATGAGGCAGCTCCTGTCTGATGAAGGGAGCCTCTCTGATGCCAACTGGATTGCCATGGCAGAGCAGGGGGATTTCTTGACTTGGTTTAGCCAGGTCAATCCCTGCGGTTACGATCTGGAACTTCGCGCCTATGAGGAAAAAATGCGGAACCAGACCTTGACGACAGTAGAGTTAGAATATCTAACGGACCTCTTGCAGGCTAAGTTGCTGGCGGCTGGTCAGTTTGAGACAGATGGTCCGCTCCCTTTGGCCCGCTATTTGCTGGGTAAGGAGCTGGAAGTCAAGAATCTGCGGTTGATTTTGACCGGAATGGATAATCAGCTGCCAGTAGAGCTTATCAGAGAAAGGATGCGACCGATTTATGGACAAGACTAGCTACAAGATTGCTGTCGTGGGAAATCGCGATACTATTCTCCCATTTAAGCTGATTGGTTTTCAGACCTTTCCAGTAAAAGAAGCTCAGGAGACGGTCAATACCCTGCGTCGGCTCGCTCGCGAAGATTTCGGTATTATCTATCTGACGGAGGATATGGCTGCGGATATTCCAGAAACCCTGGCCTACTATGACCAGCTGGAGATTCCTGCTCTTGTGCTTATTCCTACCCATAAGGGGAGCACGGGACTGGCTCTTTCGCGGATTCATGAAAATGTCGAAAAGGCTGTCGGACAAGATATATTGTGAGGTTTTTATGCGAATGAATGAACTAGGCCAACCCATTGGGGATGCTCTACTGGATTTTCAGCCGGGGGACTTGCCCAATCTGGAGCGAATCGAAGGCCAGTATGTTATTATCGAGCGTTTGTCCAAGGATAAGCATGGGACGGATTTGTATGAAGTGTATGGTCCAGATTCTCCTGCGGATATGTGGACCTATCTCTTTCAAAATCCTGCCCAAAGTCAGGCAGAATGGTCACAGAAGCTAGATCAGATGCTGGCAGCACAGGATCGTTTCCACTATGCGATTGTGGACAAGGAGAGCGGTAAGGCTCTAGGAACTTTTGCCTTGATGAGGATTGACCGGGGCAACCGCGTTATCGAAGTGGGAGCTGTGACCTATTCGCCTAAGCTGAAGCGCACTAGGCTGGCTACAGAAGCCCAGTACTTACTGGCACGCTATGTCTTTGAAGAGCTGGAGTATCGTCGCTATGAATGGAAATGCGACTCCCTCAATCAGCCTTCAAGGCGAGCAGCAGAGCGGCTTGGTTTCACTTATGAAGGTAGGTTTCGTCAGGCTATTGTCTATAAGGGGCGCAACCGAGATACGGACTGGCTGTCTATGATTGACACGGATTGGCCGGCCGTCAAGAGTCGTCTAGAAAAATGGCTTAGCCCAGACAATTTTGACGTAAACGGTCAGCAAATAAAAGCCTTATCTGATTTTTAAAATAAAAAGAAACAATACTTGCCCTAGAGTTAGCTAAGAAAGATTTTAAATTCGCGGCAAGAATCAAATAATACTCTTTGAAAATGAAATTCAAACTAGGTCCGTATCTAACTTAGTTTAAGCTTCGATTTTTATTGAGAAGCAAGAAAAATCTCCCAAGAATGGAGGAAGATTGTGAGTCAAGGAAAGATTATCAAAGTTTCTGGTCCTCTGGTGCTGGCATCAGGGATGCAGGAAGCGAATATTCAGGATATCTGCCGGGTTGGCGATTTGGGGCTGATCGGTGAAATTATTGAAATGCGGCGGGACCAAGCCTCTATTCAGGTTTATGAAGAAACTTCTGGCTTGGGGCCGGGAGAGCCGGTCATCACGACTGGAAGCCCTCTGTCCGTTGAGCTAGGGCCAGGTCTGATTTCTCAGATGTTTGACGGGATTCAGCGGCCTTTGGAGCGTTTCCAGACCATCACGAAGAGTGACTTCCTCGTCCGTGGTGTCCAATTGCCAAATCTAGACCGAGAGACTAAATGGGATTTTGTTCCAAGTCTATCTGTCGGTGATAGTGTTGAGGCTGGCGATATTCTGGGAACGGTGCAGGAGACCAATCTGGTGGAGCACCGCATCATGGTGCCGGTCGGCGTTAGTGGACGTTTGGCTAATATCTCGGCTGGCAGTTTCACTGTTGAAGAGACTATTTATGAGATTGAGCAGGCGGATGGGTCTATTTTTAAAGGGACTCTCATGCAAAAATGGCCGGTCCGTCGTGGGCGTCCTTTTGCTCAGAAGTTGATTCCGGTTGAGCCCTTGGTGACAGGTCAGCGGGTCATTGATACCTTCTTCCCAGTAACCAAGGGTGGGGCAGCTGCTGTACCAGGACCATTCGGGGCTGGTAAGACTGTGGTTCAGCACCAGGTGGCCAAGTTTGCCAATGTTGACATCGTTATTTATGTCGGCTGCGGCGAGCGTGGCAATGAGATGACCGACGTACTCAATGAATTTCCAGAACTGATTGACCCAGCAACTGACCAGTCCATCATGCAGAGGACGGTGCTGATTGCCAACACCTCCAATATGCCGGTGGCGGCTCGGGAAGCGTCGATTTACACAGGGATTACTATTGCAGAATACTTCCGTGACATGGGCTATTCAGTGGCCATCATGGCGGACTCCACTTCTCGCTGGGCAGAAGCCCTGCGGGAAATGTCCGGCCGTCTGGAAGAAATGCCGGGTGACGAAGGCTATCCAGCCTATCTTGGCAGCCGGATTGCTGAGTATTACGAGCGGGCAGGCCGAGTCAAAACACTCGGTTCGACTGCGCGCGAAGGCTCTATAACCGCTATCGGGGCCGTATCACCTCCAGGTGGAGATATTTCTGAGCCAGTAACGCAAAATACCCTGCGGATTGTCAAGGTCTTCTGGGGCTTGGATGCTCAGCTGGCTCAACGCCGGCATTTCCCAGCTATCAACTGGTTGAGCTCTTACTCACTCTACCTAGACGAAGTGGGAGCATATATCGACCAGCATGAGAAGATTGCTTGGGCTGAGAAAGTCACCAAGGCCATGAATATCTTGCAAAAGGAAAGTGAGTTGCAGGAAATCGTTCGTTTGGTGGGCTTGGATTCCTTGTCTGAGAAGGACCGGCTGACCATGAATGTGGCCAAGATGATCCGCGAGGACTACCTGCAGCAGAATGCCTTTGATGATGTGGACACCTATACTTCTTTCAAAAAACAGGTGGCTTTATTGAGCAATATCCTGACCTTCGATGCGGAGGCCAATCGTGCCTTGGAGCTGGGGGCTTATTTCCGGGAAATCATGGAAGGAACGGTGGAGCTGCGTGACCGAATTGCCCGCAGCAAGTTTATCCATGAAGACCAGCTGAAAAAAATTCAGGCTCTCAGTCAGACTATCGAGGAAACCCTACACCAGATTCTTGCCCAAGGAGGACTAGACAATGAGCGTCATTAAAGAATACCGCACCGTCAGTGAAGTTGTCGGCCCTCTGATGATTGTCGACCAAGTCGCTGGCGTGCATTTCAATGAATTGGTAGAAATCCAGCTACATGACGGAAGCAAGCGTCAGGGCCAGGTCCTGGAAGTCCAGGAAGACAAGGCTATGGTCCAGCTTTTTGAGGGATCTAGCGGTATCAATCTGGAAAAAGCCAAGGTCCGCTTTACCGGTCGTCCGCTAGAGCTGCCAGTGTCAGAAGACATGGTAGGCCGGATTTTCAATGGCATGGGCAAGCCAATTGATGGCGGTCCAGCTATCTTGCCAGAAAAATATCTGGATATTGATGGTCAAGCTATCAATCCAGTAGCTCGTGACTATCCGGATGAGTTTATACAGACCGGTATTTCAGCCATCGACCACCTTAATACCTTGGTTCGGGGACAAAAACTGCCAGTATTTTCTGGCTCTGGTCTGCCCCACAAGGAATTAGCTGCTCAAATCGCCCGTCAGGCTACCGTGCTTAACTCTGACGAAAACTTCGCCGTGGTCTTTGCGGCCATGGGGATTACCTTTGAAGAAGCCGAGTTCTTCATGAATGACCTCCGGGAGACAGGAGCCATTGATCGCTCGGTGCTCTTTATCAATCTAGCCAATGACCCAGCTATTGAGCGGATTGCAACGCCGCGGATTGCCCTGACAGCAGCCGAGTACCTAGCTTATGAAAAGGACATGCACGTTCTGGTCATCATGACCGACATGACCAACTACTGTGAAGCCCTGCGGGAAGTTTCCGCAGCTCGTCGTGAGGTGCCGGGCCGTCGTGGGTATCCGGGCTATCTCTATACTAATCTGTCCACTCTCTATGAGCGGGCTGGACGTTTGGTCGGTAAGAAAGGCTCGGTGACACAGATTCCGATCCTGTCCATGCCAGAGGATGACATTACCCATCCGATTCCAGACTTGACAGGTTATATTACGGAGGGACAGATTATCCTTTCGCGCGACCTTTACAACAGTGGCTATCGTCCGCCCATCAATGTCCTGCCATCTCTGTCTCGTCTCAAGGACAAGGGTTCAGGTGAGGGCAAGACCAGGGGAGACCATGCCGCAACTATGAACCAATTATTTGCCGCCTATGCGCAAGGCAAGCAGGCTAAGGAGTTGGCTGTCGTTCTGGGGGAATCCGCCCTGTCCGAAACGGATAAGCTCTATGTGCGCTTTACTGACCGCTTCGAGCAGGAATACATCAATCAAGGCTTCCAGACCAACCGAACCATCGAGGAAAGCTTGGATCTGGGCTGGGAACTCCTATCCATCTTGCCAAGAACGGAGCTTAAGCGGATTAAGGATGACATGATTGACCAATACCTGCCGCAGACCAAGGAGGAAGAAAGATGACGCGACTCAATGTCAAGCCGACTCGGATGGAGCTGAATAACTTAAAAGCCCGTCTCAAAACGGCTGTCCGTGGGCATAAACTGCTCAAGGATAAGCGGGATGAGCTGATGCGGCGCTTCATTGAGTCTGTCCGTGAGAACAATCAGCTTCGCCAAAAGGTCGAATCCGCTCTGGTCGGTCATCTGCAGGATTTTGTCATGGCCAAGGCGCTGGAGAGCGATCTCATGGTCGAGGAGATTTTCGCTGTGCCCATGCGGGAAGTCAATCTACATGTGGAGACAGAGAATATCATGAGTGTGCGCGTGCCCAAGATGCACGCCCATATTGACAATCCCTATGGTGATGACGAGGGAGACGTGGTTTATAGCTATGTGGCGTCTAACAGCCAGATGGATGAAACCATTGAAAGTATGAGCGATCTGCTTCCGGACCTGCTGCGACTGGCTGAAATTGAGAAAAGCTGCCAGCTTATGGCGGATGAAATCGAGAAAACCCGCCGCCGAGTCAACGGACTAGAGTATGCTACCATCCCTGATCTCAAAGAAACCATCTACTACATCGAGATGAAGCTAGAAGAAGCCGAACGGGCTAGCCTCGTCCGAATGATGAAGGTGAAGTAAGATACCAAGACCGTTAAGAGCTCACAGCAAAAATAGGAAAATAGACGGAGAAGCGATAGCTTCTAGGAGATTTTATCTTTTTTGCCAAGAGCTTAGGTCGGGGTCAGTTTCGCAGGATACAAAAAAATAAAGAAAACTGAATAAAAAAATAGGAACTGGACGATGGATTCGATGAATTCAAGCCCAGTTCTCTTTTTTCCGAGTTTTTAGGCTTATTTTAGCCTTTCTTTGACTATGTGAAAATCTGAAATAAAAAGCTATTAATCATTTTTAATGCTTTGATATACCAATGTATAATCGCCTTTTATTAAGAAGTAAAGCTGTCCTATTTTTTGTATATTTATTACTAACTATTGAGGATATGTTACAAGTGCGTCTCTATATTACAAAGGTCAGACAGTTCGATTAAATCGGATGAAAAAGGGTTTATTCTTGGGGAAATTATGTTAAGATGAGATTTGTAGTATGAATGAAGAAAGGTGTACTTTACATATGAAAATCAATAAAAAAATGCTATTCGCTTCAACAGTAGCTTTGTCGGTGTTCCCATTGATAACAGCCAATGCTGAAGAGGAATCACAAAATTGGACAGCTAGGACAGTTGATCAAATCAAAGCTGACATTACTAGTAGTGAAAATCAACAGACTTATACAGTCCAATATGGCGATACTCTTGGAACAATTGCGGAAGCATTTGACTTGGATGTAAATGTTCTGGCTCATATTAACGCGATTGCTAATATTGATCTAATCTATCCAAATACGGTTTTAAATATTACGACAAATGATAAAAACGAAATAACTGGTGTAGAAATTACAAGTCCACAAGCAACAAGAGCTGTAACAGGACCTGTTTCTGAGCCAGCTCCAGCAACTCCAGTTCAGCCTGAGGCAGCTCCTGCCGAAACTACGGCTCCTTCAACTGAAGCAAATGCTGAAGTTCCAGCAGCCCCAGTAACTGATGCTCCAGTGGCTCCAGCCCCTGTAGAAGAACAAGCGTCATCTGATGCACCAGCAGTTCCTGCAGAAGCTCAATCAGCTCCAGAAGCTGCTTCAAGTCAAGTGGCAGCTGCTGCGGAAGTGAGTGAACCACAGTCTGCTGAGCCTATCACTGAACCAGCTGCTCCAGCGACCCCAGCTCAGCCAGAGGCAACTCAAGCAGAAGCTGTAACGCAAGCGGCCCCTCAATTAGACCAAGAGCAGGTTAACCAAGATGTAACTAATATTGAATCTCCAACCTACACTGCCCCAGCTGTAGCAACTCAAACAAGCAATAACGCTGCTAATGAAGGTTTGAGACCACAGACTGCTGCTTTGAAAGAAGAAATAGCAGCTAAATATGGAATTACAGAATTCAGTCTTTATCGTCCAGGTGATAGCGGAGATCATGGTAAGGGCTTGGCAGCTGACTTTATCGTTGGCAACAATACTGAGTTAGGAAATCAGGTTGCAGCTGATGTTACTTCTAACATGACCGGAAGAGGAATCTCTTATGTTATCTGGCAACAGAAATTCTATGCACCATTTGATAGCATTTACGGTCCAGCCAATACTTGGAACCAAATGCCAGACCGTGGTAGTGTGACTGAAAACCATTACGACCACGTGCACGTATCTATGAATGAATAAATAAGACAATTAAAAGCCCAGAAATGGGCTTTTTCTTATATTCTTTGTGAAAAAGCGAGAATTTTCTGATAAATTTTGGTATAATAAAACGAATTACAGATAAAGGAAAAGAAAGAATGACTTTAGTTTATCAATCAACACGTGACGAAAAGAATAGAGTAACAGCTAGCCAGGCGATTCTGCAAGGTTTGGCAACAGACGGAGGCCTTTTTACCCCCATTACCTATCCGCAGGTCGATTTGGACTTTGCCAAGCTCAAAGACGCTTCTTATCAGGAAGTAGCCAAGTTGATTTTATCTGCTTTTTTAGATGATTTTTCTGAAGCGGAGCTGGACCACTGTATCAACCATGCCTACGACAGCAAGTTTGATGACGCGGCGATTGCTCCCTTGGTCAAGCTGGATGGTCAGTACAATCTAGAGCTTTTCCACGGAGCGACTATTGCCTTTAAGGACATGGCTTTATCTATCCTGCCTCACCTGATGACAACCGCAGCCAAAAAGCACGGCTTGGAAAACAAAATTGTCATTTTGACGGCAACTTCTGGTGACACAGGCAAGGCGGCTATGGCAGGCTTTGCGGACGTTCCAGGGACTGAAATTATTGTCTTTTATCCCAAAGACGGTGTCAGCAAGGTTCAAGAGCTGCAAATGACAACGCAGACAGGTGCCAATACGCATGTGGTGGCCATTGACGGCAACTTTGACGATGCCCAGACCAATGTCAAGCATATGTTCAATGACACAGACCTACGAGCTCGTCTCTTGGAGCACAAACTCCAGTTTTCATCAGCTAACTCTATGAATATCGGCCGTTTGGTGCCTCAGATTGTTTACTATGTCTATGCTTATGCTCAGCTAGTGAAGACGGGAGAAATCACATCGGGCGACCAGGTTAACTTTACAGTTCCGACAGGGAACTTTGGTAATATCTTGGCGGCCTACTATGCCAAGCAAATCGGTCTGCCAGTTGGCAAGCTAATCTGTGCTTCGAATGAGAACAATGTCCTGACGGACTTCTTCAAGACTCAGGTTTATGACAAGAAACGGAGCTTCAAGGTGACGTCTAGTCCGTCCATGGATATTCTGGTTTCCTCTAACTTGGAGCGTTTGATTTTCCATCTGTCTGGTAATAGCGCTGAGAAAACAGCTGCCCTGATGGCTGCCCTAAATGAGCATGGACAGTATGAACTGACAGACTTTGACGCTGAGATTTTAGAGCTCTTTGCGGCTGATTATGCGACAGAGCAAGAAACAGCTGCTGAAATCAAGCGGGTCTATCAAGCATCTGATTACATCGAAGACCCACATACTGCCGTTGCATCCGCTGTCTATCAAAAATACTTGGCAGAGACAGGTGATCAGCGCAAGACTGTTATCGCGTCTACCGCTAGTCCTTACAAGTTCCCAGTTGTAGCCGTTGAAGCTGTGACTGATCAAACAGGACTTAGTGACTTCGAGGCTTTGGGCCAACTGCACGAACTTTCTGGCGTAGCCCTTCCACCAGCAGTGGATGGCTTAGAAACAGCACCGGTTCGCCACAAAACGACGGTTGCTGCAGACCAAATGCAGGCAGCGGTTGAGGATTACTTAGGATTATAAATATTGCTTAGAAAGCCTAAAATCAGCTAGATATCTGGCTGATTTTTTCTTGAGATGTCCTATGGAAAGGTGAAGTAGCTTATGCTTAAAAGGAAGAATTTTCTTTATGACGACTTATAAAAAAATCATGAATATCGCCCTGCCAGCAATGGCGGAGAACTTTTTGCAAATGCTCATGGGTATGGTAGACAACTATCTGGTAGCTAGCCTTGGACTAATTGCGATCTCTGGTGTCTCAGTGGCCAGCAACATCATTACCATTTACCAGGCAATTTTTATCGCACTAGGGGCTGCTATTTCTAGTCTCATTTCCAAGACTCTGGCTCAGGGAGACAAGGAAAATCTAGCTTATCATACAGCTGAAGCTATCAAGCTGACCTTGCTTTTGAGCCTTCTGTTGGGGCTGATATCTCTGCTCTTTGGCAGGCAGATGCTGAATCTTCTGGGGACGGAAAAGGCGGTGGCTGAGGCTGGGGGGCTTTATCTAGCCTTGGTTGGTGGGACTATTGTCCTGCTGGGCTTGATGACTAGCTTTGGAGCTCTGGTGCGGGTCACGCGCAATCCTAGATTTCCCATGTATGTCAGTCTTCTGACAAATGTGCTCAATGCCCTCTTATCCGGCCTAGGGATCTACGTTTTTCAGCTTGGTATAGTCGGTGTAGCGCTGGGAACGGTGCTGGCTCGTTTGATCGGTGTGGTCATTCTCTGGCGAGAGCTGGATTTGTCTGCGATCCACTGGAGCTGGGGTTTAGATCGAGAGCTCTTGCGCCTGTCTTTGCCAGCTGCAGGAGAGCGTCTCATGATGCGGGCGGGTGACGTGGTGATTATCGCTATTGTGGTCGCCTTTGGCACGGAAGCAGTAGCGGGAAATGCCATTGGTGAAGTTCTGACTCAGTTTAACTATATGCCTGCCTTTGGGGTCGCAACAGCAACAGTCATGCTGGTCGCCCATGCGGTTGGTGAGGGAGATATGCAAGCGGTCAGTCTGATTCGCAAGCGGACCTTCTGGCTATCTTTTGCTTGTATGCTACCCGTGGCTCTAGGGATTTTTGCTTTTGGTCGGCCGTTGACCTCGCTCTATACGGACAATAGCGGAGCTATCACAGCCAGTCTGTTAGTCATCCTCTTCTCCCTACTGGGGACTCCCATGGCAGTGGGGACCGTGATTCACACAGCTCTCTGGCAGGGGCTGGGCAACGCTAGACTGCCCTTTTATGCTACGACAATTGGTATGTGGCTGATTCGCATCATCTCAGGCTATTTGTTGGGTGTGACCTTTGGCTTGGGCCTTCCGGGGGTCTGGGCTGGGACGCTCTTGGACAATGGCTTCCGCTGGCTATTTTTAAAGGTTTTATTTGACAGAAAAATGAGGAAAATCACATGACAACAGCTTTTATTTGGGATTTGGACGGCACCTTGCTGGACTCCTATGATGCTATTTTGGCAGGGATTGAGGAAACCTATGCTCACTATGGTCTGGACTTTGACAGAGAAGGCATCCACAGCTATATCCTAAAGCACTCTGTCCAGAAGCTCTTGGAAAAAGTAGCGTCTGAGAAAGGTCTGGACGCTGCCGAGATGAATGTCTTCCGTGGAGCAAGTCTAAAGGAGAAAAATGCTCAGGTTCATCTGATGGAAGGAGCTGAGGAGATACTGGCTTGGGCTGAAGAGCAGGGCATTGCCCAGTTTGTCTATACCCACAAGGGACTCAATGCTCATCAAATTTTACAGGACTTGGGTATTCATGACTATTTTACAGAAATCATCACAACAGCCAACGGTTTTGAACGCAAGCCCCACCCAGAAGGTGTCGATTATCTGCTCGCGAAATATGGCCTGGATAAGCAGAAAACCTACTATATCGGCGATCGGACACTGGATGTGGATGTCGCAGTCAACAGTGGCATCCAGAGCATTAACTTCTGTGACTACCGACCAGAAATCAATCAAAAAATCGAGAAGTTGGTGGATATCAAGCAATTATTTACAAGATAAAAAGCAGACTAAAACTGATCTACTGTCAGTCTAGTCTGCTTTTTCTTTTACATATTTTCAATGTGAAGTTCTAACAAGAACTCAAGAGCCTCGGGAGTGCAGTTCTTTTTTTCAATTGCAAAACCAGTGTTTTCCCCTATCAAGATATAAAAATCTTGCTTTGTCATAATGACTTTGACAATATCATCATAGGTATAGTGAGATTCTCCACGTATGTTTCTTGCTATAAAAGCTTCTCTGTCAAATATCAGAGTGACCTCCATGTTCTGAAATAAAGGATTTTTTTGATAGGCCCTCTTTATCTGATAATTCATGCCAAAATAGTACATAGAGGCGCAAATAGGGGGAGCCAATATGATAGATATTATCTTTTTCTCTAACGGACTGAACATTACGTAGGTGAACAGCCCGATTATCAGTATGATTATGTATAATACAAATCCTTTTCGTCGCACGAGAATAGCCCATGAAAATCTTTTATAAACTTCTTCAGTCATAAGAGTTGTAATATGGATTGGAAACATCTTTTACCTCCAGTTTTTATTATTATAACATAGAAGAGAGATAAGATATAGCCGGCTCTTGCTAGGCGATACGAGGCAAGATAGGTTTCTCTTAGAGGAGGCGAGTGATTTTTTCGTTTTTATCTAAAACTAGCACATCTGGCATGCTTAGGCCACACCAGAAGTTATAATCAATGCTGGGGTCAAATGCGCTTAGTAAAATGCAGATAAGGTTACCATGGGAGCTAATGATAATCTCTTCGTTTTGATGCTTGCTTTCCAGTTTATGAAGAAGAGCTAAGGCTCGCTGTTGAGCTTGTTGATTAGACTCGCCACCAACAAGTGAAAATGTTGGCTGTGACCAAAGTTGCATGAGGCCTTCTTCAAAATCTTGGTCGGCAATCGCTTGACTGCTTAGCTTTCGCTCTATTAGCCGTTTGTCGGTTTGAATAGCGAGTTTCAGACTCTGAGCTAAAGGCTCAACCGTTTGGATGGCTCTTCGGTAGGGGCTGGAATAAATGGCGGTAATGGGTTTATCTGCTAAAAAGTCAAGCTGCGCCAAGGATTTTCGTCCTTTGTCTGATAATGGTCGATTGACTTCATCAGGTGTATAGTTAGAATGTGCATGACGGATAAAATAGTAAGTGTTTTTCATAGGATGATTATAGCAAAATTTAAATCTCAATTCACTTTCTACCTATTTTCCACGCCGCCTTTTCTGTCTTTGTCCGCCTTTCGTGTTATAATAAACCTATGGAAAATAAGAATAAGTTATTATTAATCGACGGTTCGTCCGTTGCTTTTCGTGCTTTTTTTGCGCTTTATAATCAAATCGACCGTTTCAAGAGTCCATCTGGTCTGCATACCAATGCTATTTATGGCTTCCACCTTATGCTCAATCATCTCTTGGAGCGCGTGCAGCCGACTCATGTCCTGGTAGCTTTTGATGCTGGTAAGACGACCTTCCGGACTGAGATGTACGCCGACTATAAGGCTGGTCGGGCCAAGACACCGGATGAATTTCGTGAGCAGCTGCCTTTTATCCGTGAAATGCTGCAGCACCTAGGCATTCACTACTATGACTTGGCTCAGTACGAGGCAGATGACATTATCGGGACCTTGGACAAGATGGCTGAAAAGACAGCTGTGCCTTACGATGTGACCATTGTCAGCGGTGATAAAGACTTGATTCAGCTGACGGATGAAAATACTGTGGTAGAGATTTCCAAGAAAGGTGTGGCCGAGTTTGAGGAATTTACCCCAGCCTACCTCATGGAAAAGATGGGCATTACACCAGAGCAGTTCATTGACCTCAAGGCGCTGATGGGCGATCAGTCGGACAATATCCCCGGCGTGACCAAGATTGGTGAGAAGACTGGCCTCAAGCTCCTCTTGGAGTATGGTTCTTTGGAAAATCTCTATAAAAATATTGACCAGCTCAAGGCTTCCAAGATGAAGGAAAATCTGATCAATGACAAGGACAAGGCCTTTTTATCTAAAACTCTAGCTACCATCAATACTCAGGCTCCGATTGAAATCGAGCTGGATGATTTGGTTTATAAGGGGCCACAGATAGAGGCCCTGAGCAAGTTCTACGACGAGATGGGCTTCAAGCAACTCAAAGCTCAGCTAGAAACTACTCAGGAGCCAGTAGAAGTCAAACCAATTGAATTTACCAAAGTGACTGAGGTGACAGCAGATATGCTGGCACCAGAGCAATTCTTCTATTTTGAAATCTTGGGTGACAACTACCACAAGGAAGAGATTGTTGGTCTTGCCTGGGGCGATAGCCGTCAGATTTATGTCGGCACCAGCGATTTACTACAGCAGCCTTTCTTTCAGGAGTTTTTGGCAAAAACAGCTCTGAAAACCTACGACCTCAAGCGGGCCAAGGTACTTCTCAGTCATTACGGCATTGAACTGCCAGCCGCAGCCTTTGATGCGCGCTTAGCCAAGTATCTGCTTTCGACGGTCGAGGACAATGAGCTGGCGACTATTGCTCGGCTTTACGGCCAAACAATCCTGCCGACTGATGATGAGGTGTATGGCAAGGGAGCCAAGCGCGCTCTGCCAGAGCAAGAGCAGCTCTTTGAGCATCTGGCTCGTAAGGTTCAAGTACTGCTGGAAACAGAAGAACCTATGCAAGAACAGCTCCGCGCCCATGATCAGCTGGATTTGTTGCTTGAAATGGAGCAGCCGCTGGCCTTTGTCCTAGCCAAGATGGAGATTGTGGGGATCAAGGTTGAGCGGGAAACCCTGCAGGGCATGCAGGCGGAAAATGAAAAGACGCTGGAAAGTCTGACTCAGGAGATTTATGATCTGGCTGGTCAGGAGTTCAATATTAACTCACCGAAACAGCTGGGAACCATTCTCTTTGAGGATATGGGGTTGCCGCTGGAGTACACCAAAAAGACCAAGACGGGCTACTCGACAGCGGTTGACGTGCTGGAGCGTTTAGCCCCCATTGCACCGATTGTGTCTAAGATTCTAGAATATCGTCAAATCAGCAAGCTCCAGTCCACTTATATCATCGGGCTGCAGGAGGCGATTGCGGCTGACGGCAAGATTCACACTCGCTATGTTCAGGATTTGACTCAGACGGGCCGCCTGTCCTCGGTTGACCCGAACTTGCAGAATATCCCCGTTCGTTTGGAGCAGGGGCGTCTTATTCGCAAGGCCTTTGTACCGGAGTGGGCAGACAGTGTGCTTCTCAGCTCGGATTATTCCCAGATTGAGCTGCGGGTGCTGGCTCACATTTCGCAGGACGAGCATCTGATTGCTGCCTTTCAGCATGGAGAAGACATTCACACGGCTACCGCCATGCGGGTCTTTGGTATTGAAAAGGCAGAGGATGTGACACCAAATGACCGTCGCAATGCCAAGGCTGTGAACTTCGGAGTGGTCTATGGCATTTCCGACTTCGGGCTGGCCAATAATTTGGGAATTTCCCGCAAGGCTGCTAAGGACTACATTGAGACCTATTTTGAGCGTTTCCCAGGAATCAAAAATTATATGGAAACGATTGTTCGCGAAGCGCGTGATAA
Organism: uncultured Streptococcus sp.; assembly: GCA_963554405.1. Classification (GTDB taxonomy): domain Bacteria; phylum Bacillota; class Bacilli; order Lactobacillales; family Streptococcaceae; genus Streptococcus. The sequence continues at coordinate 16,357 of CAUVRI010000032.1, forward strand.
GGGCTATGTAGAGACCATTTATCATCGCCGTCGCTCCTTACCGGACATCAATTCCCGCAACTTTAACATCCGAAATTTTGCGGAGCGCACAGCTATTAACAGCCCGATCCAAGGCTCCGCTGCAGATATTCTCAAAGTCGCTATGATTAATCTGGACCGAGCTCTGACAGAGAAGAATTTCAAGTCTCGCATGCTCCTGCAGGTTCACGATGAAATCGTACTGGAAGTGCCAAATGACGAGCTAACAGCCGTCCGCCAGCTAGTCAAAGAAACCATGGAAGCCGCGATTGAGCTAGCCGTTCCACTAGTAGCTGATGAAAATGCCGGCCAAACTTGGTACGAGGCGAAATAAGATATCAAGGGCGTAAAACACAAAGTGAAAATAGAAAGCTGACACAACATTCGATGAATGTAAGGAAGCTTGTCTTTTTCACACAGTGTTTAGCCTAGATTCTGTTAAAACATGAATACTACAAAAATATCCAACTTTATTATGAATGAGGAGGAAGTCTATGACTTATCATTTTCAAAATCCCAGTGATGCCATTGTCAAGCATTATCTGGAAAACAGCAAGGTGATTGCTGTTGTTGGTCTGTCAGACCGTGAGGAAACGACCAGCAACCGCGTGTCCAAGGAGATGCAGGAGCGAGGTTATCGCATTATCCCAGTCAATCCTCGGGCAGCAGGCAATCGGATTTTTGGTGAAACTGTTTATGCCAGTCTCAAAGACATTCCTTTCCCAGTGAATATTGTCGATGTATACCGCCGCAGTGAATTTTTGCCGGATGTGGCGCATGATTTTCTGCAGGCTGATGCCAAGGTTTTCTGGGCTCAGTTGGGCTTGGAGAGTGAGGAAGCCGAGCAGATTTTGCGGGCAGCTGGTCGAGACGATATTGTCATGGACCGCTGTATTAAACGCGAGCATACCCGCTTGATTCTGGGCGAATAAGATGGCCAAGTTAGTTATCATTCGTGGCAATTCGGGCTCTGGCAAGTGTAGCCTAACCAAGAAACTACAGGCTCACTACGGTCGAGGAACTCTCTTAATATCGCAGGATACGGTTAGACGGGACATGCTCAAGGAAAAGGTTGAGCCGGGAAATTTGTCTATTGACCTGACGGAAACGCTGGCTCGCTTCGGTTATGAACATGATCTGCTGGTTCTGGTAGAAGGGTTTTATGAGACAGACATATACGGACAGATGCTAGAGCTACTGCGGAATTTATTTGGTTCTCAGACTCTAGCGTATTACTATGATTTGACTTTTGAAGAAACGGTCCGCCGTCATCAGACCAGAGCTAAACAAGAAGAATTTACCCCAGCCGACATGAAGCGCTGGTGGAAAGAACGGGATTTCTTAGGCTGGGAAGAGGAAGTCTTTTTCACAGATGAGGATTCGCTTGAGACAGCTTTTCAGCGAATTTGTCAAGATTTAGACGGATTTTAATCTTTACCCAATTTTAAAAGTGACATTTCAGTTTAAGTGTCACTTTTTTTGTAGCCTCCTATTTAAATTTAAAATATAATCAAAAAACTATTGACATAAATATTACAAAAGATTACAATTAAATTACAAAATATTTCTTTTGTTACAAAAAGGAGAATTAGTGATGAAAACTATAAAATTTACTCTTTTAGTTGTTATGTCTTTAGCGACTTGCTTCATTCTCAATGCTTGTGGGAATAAGCAAGAAAGTGCAACCAGTAGCTCAAGCAAGGTTACTCAGACTACCAAATCCAGCGAAAAATCAGCAACATCATCCACAAAGGAAAAGGCTACGGCCAACTCAAGTAGCCAGGATTCCAAAGCTAGTCAAAAAGA
>CAUVRI010000033.1:0-17813 GCA_963554405.1 uncultured Streptococcus sp.
TACCGAGCCACCATCAAGTCGAGCGAGCACAAGAATAGTCAAGGCAAGTACCAAGTGCATGTCCATTATATTGATGGCTCGGGCCAGCGTAGATATGTGACTGAGACGGTGACGGAGGTTCATCAGTCTCGTCCAAGCGGTGTGCTCAGTATTGAAAATCAAAACCAAATTTCTGGTACCTTTGATGCGGTCGTTCGTAATGTAATCGCTCCAAATGGCCTCAAGGAAGTATTGATTCCAACCTGGTCAGAAGTCAACGGTCAGGATGATCTGGTTTGGCACAAGGCAGTGAAGCAGGCAGACGGTAGCTACCGAGCCACCATCAAGTCGAGCGAGCACAAGAATAGTCAAGGCAAGTACCAAGTGCATGTCCATTATATTGATGGCTCGGGCCAGCGTAGATATGTGACTGAGACGGTGACGGAGGTTCATCAGTCTCGTCCAAGCGGTGTGCTCAGTATTGAAAATCAAAACCAAATTTCTGGTACCTTTGATGCGGTCGTTCGTAATGTAATCGCTCCAAATGGCCTCAAGGAAGTATTGATTCCAACCTGGTCAGAAGTCAACGGTCAGGATGATCTGGTTTGGCACAAGGCAGTGAAGCAGGCAGACGGTAGCTACCGAGCTACCATCAAGTCGAGTGAGCATAAGAATAGTCAAGGCAAGTACCAAGTTCATGTCCATTATGTTGATGGCTCCGGCCAACGTAGGTATGTGACTGAGACGTCTACCCAATTAAAGCTGTCTCAACCAACAGGTAAGGTCAACATTCAAAACAATAACAAAGAGACTGGCACTTTTGATGTTGTTGTGACCGATGTCTTCAGTCCTAAAGGAGTTCAATCGGTTCAAGTTCCCGTTTGGTCTGACCAAGGCGGACAAGACGACTTGATCTGGTACAATGCGACTCGTCAATCAGATGGTAGCTATAAGGCCAGCATTAAGGCAGAAAATCACAAGAATTCTACTGGTACTTATCATGTTCATCTATACTACATCCAGAATGATGGCAGTCGTATAGGAGTTCATTCGACTACAACTCAGGTAGAGTACCACAATCTAACACATAAGACGAAAGCTTATATTAAAGATGTGAATTCTCAGACGGGCACATTTACCGTTGCGGTTGATCAATCTGCCCAAGGGAAACGAATTAAAAATATTCGCGCAGCTGTATGGTCTCAAGCACATCAAGAAAATTTATCTTGGTATACCCAGACTCCTGCTGGTGGTCATACCGAGATTGGGATTGCGGCTGTAAACCACGGCAACAAACAAGGTGATTACACGACTCACGTATATGTTGATTATACGGATGGTAGTGTGGAAGGATTTAACCTGGGGCAAACCAGATTGATGCCCCACCAAGTGACAGATCAAAAAAATAGAGTTATTCGTGCAGCTTCAAATCTTGTAGGTACGTCAACGGGTAGTGCGGCTCATCAGCGCATGGTTGAGGACTATAACAGTGTGAAACCTCTACCGGTCGGTTACGCTGTAAAGAATACAGATGACTGGTGCGATATATTTGTTACAGTAGTTTTCCAACGAGAAGGTCTTAGTCATTTAGTAGGACGAGAGTGTGGAGTTGAACGCCATATTCAGATCTTTAAAAAATTAGGGATTTGGAATGAAGATGGGACTACGACTCCTCAATCAGGTGATATTATTACTTTCAACTGGGATAAAGATACCCAACAAAATGATGGCTGGGCGGATCATATAGGTATTGTTGAGAGAGTAGAGAATGGATGGATTCATACAATCGAAGGAAATTCAAGCAACGGAGTTGTGAGAAGAAATACCTATCGGGTTGGTCATGGTAATATTCGAGGATTTGCAAGACCACATTATCAATAAACAAAGGGTTGAAGAAAGTTGCTCTAGGGTACACTTTCCTCGGCCTTTTTATAGGTCTGAAAATCTCTAGAAGCGCTATTTTGGGGCTTGATAGGACAGATTTTTACTTGATTTCATTACTTGTAGGTTTGTTGTGTAATGGCTATAGAAAATGATAGTTTATAGGATAATAAGAAAAGTGGCTGTCATCAAATGATATGATTCTTAATGTTTGTGTCATATGGTCTTGACAGATTGTAACAATGAACATGCTATAATGTCTGCATGAAGACAGAAAATACAACTTTACATGCTGTTAAGGCTTTAGCCTGTTTTAGTATCGTTTCTTTGCACTTTTTGCTGCCAGGGGAATTTGGTGTTTTTTATCAGATTGTGGCCCGTTTTGCAGTGCCCTTTTTCATGATGTTGTCAGGCTATTTTTCCTTTAATATTTCTAGGGAAAAGGTCAAGTATCGCCTCAAGCAAATGTTGCTTTTGACAATCGCTAGTCTGATATTTTACTCGATTGTGCATTTTATTGACTTAGTACTGTCGGGAGAGCTGGCGGAAAAGATGGCAACTATAGACCAGTCAGATTTTGCCAATTTCTTCTTTTTTAACAGTCCTAGGGATTTGATTGGTCCAGCTGCTACTCCGACTTGGTATTTGTTGGCTATTTCCTATATTTATGGGCTTTATCTCCTTTTTTATAAGTATTTCCACCGCCTGACCACCTTTGGCGTGTCTCTGATTTTGTTGGCTCTGGCTTTTTGTATCGAGTTCAATACCAACAGTACCCTTTACTATCGAAATTTCCTGTTTATGGGTCTTCCCTTTTTCATTATGGGGATGCAGTTCGCCAAGTATCGGGAACGGATTTTAGCTTACGACTTATCGTCTGTCAGGAAATGGGCTATTAGCTTGGGAATAATAGGTTTGATTCTGCTTGAATACTGTTTTATGGGAACAGAGCACGACCTTTACCCCAGCACTCTTTTATCATCTAGTGCGATTTTCCTCTATGCGATCAGAAACGGGACCAATATTGATGTTCCGATTTTGAACAATATCGCCAAGCGATATGCCACTATGATTTATATTATTCATCCGTTTATCATCTTTATTTTTAGGCAATTAATGCCTCGGAATGATATATACAGTTTTGGGTTCTTTATCATTCTCTTGCTGTCATATCTACTGAGCATGGCCTTTCAGAAAGTTATCAGACCCAGAATTATCAGCCTGCTTCCAGCTTAGTAAAGCAAGATAGGAGATAGAATCGATTTCTGACACCAAAGAAAAAGCAACAGATTTTTCTGTTGCTTTTTCTTGCGTCTACTAAGGCGGAAGAAGTGGAGGCCTCTGTGTGCTTGGTTATGATGCCTGGAGGCTTAGTTCGATTAGATTTGAGTTCACTAGTAGTATCTTCTTATGCTTTCAGCTTTTCTAGCCCTTCTTCAAAACTTTTAGATGGAGCTTCAAGGCTGATCTTTTCTAAAGTAAAGGGATGGACGAAGCTCAGTCGGTAGGCGTGAAGCATGAGACGACCTTGGGGCTGCGGATGATACAGAGGATCACCGACCAAGGGAAATCCGTGGTGGGATAAGTGGACACGGATCTGATGGGTACGACCAGTTTTGAGTTGGCATTTGACAAGAGTTTTTTGACCAAAGCTTTTTAAGCGAGTCACGTGCGTTTCAGCGTATTGGCCATGTTTGTTGTCAACCAGCCGTTTTCTCCGATTATGGCGATCGCGACCGATTTTGTCCTTATATATTCTGCTTTTTTCGATAAATTTACCATCTACTAAAGCCCAGTATTCGCGCTGGATATCCTTGTTTTCCAGCAGGCGGTTGAGTATAGGCAAGACAAAGGGGTTTTTGGCAAAGAGAACAGCGCCACTGGTCTCCTTGTCAAGTCTGTGAACCACATAGCAGGTCTCTCCGACATAGGCAGATACATGATTGAGCAGAGCTAGTTCGGTCGGCTCATTGGCGTGAGTTTTCATACCCTCTGGTTTGTTGACGATGATGAGATGCTGGTCTTGGTAGAGTTCCTGGACAAGTTCCGGCTTCCCCATAAGGATGGCTTTTGCAGGGTAATCTTCTTCATCAAAGGTCAGCGACAAGAGATCGCCTGCCTGAATCTTGCTTTGCCAATTGATAGTTTGATCATTGACCAAGACATGCTTTTTTGTGCGAAGGAAATGGCGGATTTTTCTGGGAATGAGGAAATAGTCTTCCAGTAGTTCTTTTATGCTCATAGTGGGCATTTTTTCAGGGATTCGAAAGTTAAATTGCATGCCTTTATTTTAACAAAAAGAGCAGAACTTTGAAAGCTAGCATCAAAAAAAGGGTAGAAGCTCTGCTATTCCTTAAAAAATTCTAAAAGGAAGGCCCTATGGAACAGCACTTTCTTGTATACTCTCTGGGAAGGTGATAAAATAAGGGTTATGAAAAAGCTAAATGATATTTTTGAAACCTTAATTCAACATTTTAAGAAAGAAGATTCACCGGCTGAGTCTGCGGAGGAGACAGATACAAGTGCTGAACCACGTCTGTCTCGATCCGGTCGCTCGGCTAAGCGAACATCTTCAAAAGGCCAAGGCCCCTTCCGACGTTTTTGGCGTAGATACCATCTGACCAAGATTATCTTGATTTTAGGTCTGGGATTTGGGCTGGTGACGGGAGGTTATCTCTTTTATGTGGCCAAGACCACCAATGTCAACGACTTGCAAAATGCCTTGAAGGCAACTACGATGATCTATGATAAAGATGGTCAAGAAGCGGGTAGTTTGACAGGTCAAAAAGGGACCTATGTCGAATTGGATCAGATCAGTAAGGACTTGCAGAACGCTGTCATTGCGACCGAAGACCGCTCCTTCTACAAAAATAGCGGAATCAATTATGGTCGTTTCTTCTTAGCAATTTTGACAGCGGGCCGATCGGGCGGTGGTTCGACCATCACTCAGCAGTTGGCCAAAAATGCATATCTTTCTCAGGACCAGACCATTGAGCGGAAGGCCAAGGAGTTTTTCCTAGCTCTAGAATTAACTAAAAAATACAGTAAGGATCAGATTCTGACCATGTATCTGAACAATTCTTACTTTGGTAATGGTGTCTGGGGAGTAGAGGATGCCAGCAAGAAATACTTTGGAGTATCAGCTAGCCAACTGTCTCTCGATCAAGCAGCTACACTGGCCGGAATGCTCAAGGGGCCTGAGATTTACAATCCCTTGTATTCAGTTGAAAATGCGACCAATCGCCGAGATACAGTTCTGAATAATATGGTTGCAGCCGGCTATATTGACAAAGCAACAGCTGATCAAGCAGCAGCCAACGGTCTTGGTAGCCAGTTGGTGGATGCCTATGCTGGCAAATCCGAAGATTATCGCTATCCATCCTATTTTGATGCTGTTATTAACGAAGCCATTCATGACTATGGTCTAAAAGAGGAAGATATCATCAAAAATGGCTATCGCATCTATACTGAGTTGGATCAAAACTACCAGGCCAGCATGCAGGTTATTTACAGTAACGAGAGTCTCTTCCCTGTTTCAGAAGCAGATGGAACACGAGCAGAATCGGGAAGTGTGGCCTTGGATCCCAAGACTGGAGGGGTGAGAGCCCTGGTCGGTCGAGTCAACAGCCAGGCGGCCGGTTTCCGTTCCTTTAACTATGCAACCCAGTCAGCTCGTAGTCCAGGTTCGACCATTAAACCACTGGTTGTATATAGCCCTGCGATCGCTGCTGGTTGGTCGACCGATAAAGAGCTAGACAATACTACGACGACCTATGGATCTTATACGGTCAATAACTATGGTGGCATTCAAACTAGCCCGACAGTGCCTATGTATCAGGCTTTGGCGGATTCTCTGAATATCCCAGCGGTAGCAACAGTTAAAGAGTTGGGTATAGAGAAAGCTTTTGAATATGGTCAAAAGTTTGGTTTGAATATGAAAAAGGTTGAGCAAAATCTCAGTGTAGCATTGGGAGCAGGTGTGAATACCAATCCTCTCCAAATGGCTCAGGCCTACTCCGCTTTTGCGAATGATGGTGTCATGCATGATGCCCACTTGATCACTAAGATTGAAAACGCTAGTGGTCAAATCGTTAAGACCCACAAGTCTAGCTCCACTCGAGTCCTCAATCAATCGACTGCGAAAAAGATGACCAGTATGATGTTAGGGACCTTCTCAAACGGAACGGGTATCTACGCAGCGCCATATAATTATACGATGGCAGGTAAGACAGGGACAACTGAGACAGACTTCAACCCTGACTTATCTGGAGACCAGTGGGTCATCGGCTACACACCTGATGTTGTTATCAGTCAGTGGCTAGGATTTCCAAAGACAGATGAAAACCACTACCTGACAGGAACCAGTGCTAACGAGGCTTCTGTGATTTTCCGAAATGTAGCCAATAGCGTCCTGCCATACACGGAAGGAACCAAATTCTCTGAAAAGAATACCTATGCTCAAAATGGTATTGCTCCGGTAGACACCTATGGCACTGGAAATACCGAGAATCAAGGTGGCAATGATTTCTTACAGGATGTACAGGACAAGGCAAAAGAAATAGTCGATCAGGCTAAAAATGCTATCGAAGAGGCAGATATTCCAGGTAAAGCTAAGAATGCTTGGGATACAGTCAAGAGCTGGTTTGGTTGGTAAGTTTCTTATCTCAATAGATGGATTATTTATAGAAGTCTATCTCTTGAGGCTCCAGCCTGGGTTTATCAATCAAGAAGCATATGTCACAGTAAATCAATCAGATAAAAAGACCTTTAGGGTTTTCCTAAAGGTCTTTATCAGGTACACTGAAGGTGTCACCGTGTTCAAAATCGCCGTATTGGTAACCACGTTTGAACCAACGCATACGTTGCTCCGCACTTCCGTGTGTAAAGCTATCAGGCACAGAATAGCCATAGGCCTGTTCTTGCAAAGTGTCGTCTCCGACTGCATGGGCTGCATTAAGTGCTTCCTCAATATCGCCAACATCTAGTAAGTTTTCTTGTTCAATATAACGAGCCCAGACCCCAGCGTAGTAGTCCGCCTGAAGTTCCAAACGAACATTTAGAGCATTCTTCTCCTTTTCTGACTTTCCTCTCACCATTTGCTGGTAGGATTGAAGTGTTCCTAGTTGGTTTTGGATATGGTGTCCAACTTCGTGCGCGATAACGTAAGCCATGGCAAAGTCACCACTTGCCCGATACTTAGTAGTCAGCTCTTGGTAGAAGCGAATATCCAGGTAAATTTTTTGGTCGTTAGGACAGTAAAAAGGTCCAGCAGAGGCCTGGCCGACCCCACAACCAGTCCTGGTTTGACCAGTGTAGAAGACCAATTTGGGCTTATAATAGGTTCTTCCTTCTTTTTCAAAGGTTTGAGTCCAAAAAACTTCTGTAGTCCCTAAGACCTTGCTGACAAATTGGGCGTCTTTATCATTGACCTGAGTATGGCTTTGCTGGGAAACTTGGGTGGACTCATAGTGGTGAGAAGTCCCTGTGTCAAAAATGCCAGACAAACCAGCACCACCCCCTAAGAAAAGTAAGAGTAGTATTAGGACAAGCTTGCTTTTAAAACTGCCAGGTGCTAACAGGATTCGCAATATTCCGTTTCCCAGTCGAGCATTGCCTGACCCGTAGCTAGCCGATCCCCCTTCATTGCGACGGTCTTCAATATTATTACTTTCTTTTAAATGATCAGTTTTCACGTTTTCTTCTCCTTTATGACATCTATTTTACCAAATCACCAGCGAAAATAATAGCTGTTCGTTAGATGAAGTAAAAAAGCTTCAAAGGATTGACGTCCAGACCTTGTCAAAAGAAAAAAATCCTGCTATAATTGGAAAGATGGAGGCGTTATGGCATTAAAAAAAGCAAGTCTGGCGTGTACGGTTTGTGGATCGAGAAATTACTCAATAAAGCTGAGTAGTACGCCAAAACCAAAACGTCTAGAAGTAAACAAGTTTTGTAAACATTGTAATAAATACACTATTCATAAAGAAACAAGATAGGAGAGAGTTGTGAAATTTCTTAAGGACACTTTTACAGTTTTAAAAGATACAACATGGCCAACAGGGAAGCAAAGCTGGATTGACTTTATTTCTATTATGGAATATACAGCCTTCTTTGTTGTGGTTATCTATTTATTTGACTTATTGGTATCTCACGGACTGCTTCGTTTGTTGAATCTCTTTTAAGTCGATTAGAGACTGGGAAATTTCCCAGTCTTTTTTGATAAAATTGTCAGTAAACTTCTTGGCATTCCCTATTTTTATGATATAATAAAGCTAGAGAAAACGGAAAAAGCCATTAGGCTTTTTTATAGTGTTTTAGTTTATGATTTTCTAAACTAAAAATTGCTAACAAAGAAAGGAAATAAAATGGATAGTTTTGATAAAGGCTGGTTTGTACTGCAGACCTACTCTGGATATGAAAACAAGGTAAAAGAAAATCTCTTGCAACGCGCTCAGACTTATAACATGCTGGAAAATATCTTGCGCGTAGAAATCCCTACTCAGACTGTGCAAGTAGAGAAAAATGGCAAGACCAAGGAAATCGAAGAAAATCGCTTCCCTGGTTATGTTTTGGTTGAAATGGTCATGACTGATGAGGCTTGGTTTGTTGTTCGGAACACTCCTAATGTAACAGGATTTGTCGGATCTCACGGAAACCGCTCTAAACCGACTCCGCTCTTGGAAGAAGAAATCCGTAACATTCTGATCTCTATGGGACAAACTGTGCAAGAATTTGACATTCATGTCAAGGTTGGTGATACTGTTCGGATTATTGACGGAGCCTTTACAGATTATACAGGTAAAATTACTGAGATTGACAATAATAAAGTTAAGATGGTTATTTCTATGTTTGGAAATGACACCATTGCAGAAGTAAACCTGAATCAAATCGCAGAATTACAATAGAAACAAAAAGCAGATCACTATCTGCTTTTTTTGTATTCCAGTTGTGTTTTTTTGTGACAAAGGCTAAAAAATAGCCTTTGACTGGTCTGAATATAGGTCCAAAAAAGGAAAGAAAAACGACTTAAAAATTCTGAAAATTTTAAGCTTTTAGGCAATCGTTTTCCTTTTAATAAATAGTGTCATCTTTCAAAGTATTTTGCATAAATTTTAGACAAAATGCTTGTTATGCTCAAAAAAAACTGGTATAATAACCATATAATTGGCGCATTGTATATGACGGCTTTTTTCATGGTTTTTTTAGCAAGAAAAGATCGATATTTGTACAGTGCTTGCTCTTATGTCAAAATTTGATAGAGACGGAATCTAACTAGGAGGGAATATGTTAAAGGAAAAGTGGTGGCTACCCTTTTTGACTGTTGGAGTCATTCTGGTAGCGGTCTTTGCTTTGTTTTACATTGCTGGTCCTAACAGGCATAACAAAGGATCGACACAAAAGGATGGTAGTTCAGCTGTAGTACATGAGCTGACAGGACAGCAGTTGCCAGAGTTTGAAATGGTAGACCAAGCAGGGTATCAAAAGAAGAGTACAGAGTTTTATAGTAAACCCATGCTGGTAGTAGAGTGGGCTAGCTGGTGTCCAGATTGTCAAAAACAGTTACCAGAGATTCAAAAAGTATATGAAAAGTATAAAGGTAGAATTCATTTTGTTATGTTGGATATGCTTGATTCCAAAAGAGAAACGAAAGAAAGAGCGGATCAGTATATCAGTGAAAAAGATTATACTTTCCCATATTACTATGACACAGATGAGCGAGCGGCGGATATCCTCCATGTTCAATCAATCCCCACGATTTATCTAGTCGATAAGAATCAAAAGGTAAAGAAAGTAATGACAGACTTTCACGATGAAGCAGCGCTTGAAAAACAGCTAGAAGAGATTTAAATAAAAGAAAGAGAAGGGAGAGCTTGTATAAAAGTTTCTACTATTGTATAGGCTTTAAAATAGCATGAAAGATTTTTTGAAAAAGGTTTTAATACTATTTACCGTCCTGTTGATGTCAATGCCATCCAGCGTCTTGAATCTAGGGACTTCAGTTGTTCGAGCTGATGATCCTCTGAATATTGAGACAAGACGGATTGATGAGCATACAACGATCACACAAAATGGGTGTTATCGTAAGATTGAAAAAACGGACGCAACGGACTGGACAGTTCCGCGGAAACCAATTGACTTGGTTATCCTGCAGGATGCCAGTGGTTCATTCCGAACAACTATTCCAAGTGTAAAACGTGCTCTTAAACGTTTGACAACATATGTTAGTCCAGAACAATACGATGAGAACGATCCTCATCTAGTTAAGACTGACGACCCTCGGACAACTGACCGCGTTTTCGTAGCTTCTTACCAAGGTTTGGATCAGGTGCGTTACTTTGAAAACAATGATTTTAGTGGTAACCCTGCGAATGTATATACTGATGCGAATTCAACTGGTAAAAACTATACCTATGGAAATAGTGGCTTAACAAGCGATCAAAATAAAGTTCATAACTTTATTGATAATATCGCTGTCGATGGTGGTACCCCAACTGTTCCTGCGATTGATGATACAATCGCTCAGTACAACCGTGTCAAAGGGAATATGGAAAACGGTCGTAAGACGGTCTTCCTCCTAGTAACGGATGGGGTAGCCAATGGTTATCGTCTGCCAGGGACTAACACAGTCGTTATGGATAAGAGCTGGACGAGAACAGATGCTATTCAAAAAGCTTGGGGAGTGGATAGCTATCCAGAAGCAGCTCAAGATATTACTGGTCGTGCCAATGAATTGAAAGCGGCTGGTAATCAGCTGAAAGCGGCGGTTGGTTCAGAAGGTTCGGTGGTTGTAGGTTTCTGGGAACGTGTTGATAACTTCACGGAGAAATACTATCAATATGGTCCAGCTTATCTAAATGGTTTCGGTAATACAATAAACATTGGGGACAACCGTTCAGTGCAAGCCATCTTCCACGACGCACTTCAATCCATGGCTTCACCAGACAAGGTTGTAAACGGCAAGAATGTTTCCTTCTATGTTAATGAGCAAAATAACATTGATGTATTCTCGCAAAAGATTTTGGAATCAGTAGCGGCTGCTTTAGTTAAAGATGATATCACTGGTGAGTTTGATATCACCGAAGGCTACAAGGTAGATGCTATCCGAATCAATGGTAAGAAGATTGTTCCGAAAGTAACAGACCCTAGCAAGGAAATCCGTGGTACAATCACACAGACTGGTAACAAGGTTAAAATCTCTGTTCCAGATAGTGTCTTCAATCCAGGTAAAAACAGCTTTGACTACGACTTGAGTAAGGAAGCTCGCGCACCTGAGACAGATGAAGATAGCGAAGTAGACCCTCCTGAGAATTATGTTCCAGAGAAGGAAGAAATCACAGTTCCAGAATTGACTGGTAAATTTAAAGCAGGTGACTTCGAAACACGTCAAATCGGTGGTCGGAACCAAACAGTAGAAGTTCAAAAACTGGAATACTGTTATCCAAGTGCAACGAAGACAGTGAAAGATGCGGATGCTAGCAACGATATTGGTGTCATTCCGGATCCGTTAGAGTTGACTAAGAAACCATCTTATTCTGCACAACTAAGCAAGAAAGACGAAGAGTTCACTTACACTGTCGACTACAACTTCAATAACGTTCCTTACGAATTTGAAAAGAACGTTATGTTGACAGACCCAATTGACTACCGCTTGGAAGTGGTGAGTCATTCTGCTCAAGGTCCAGATGGACAAAGCTGGCCGACTCGTGTGGTAACACAACAAGATGCTGGAGGAAACTCACAAAGCGTCGTTGTAGCAGACGTTCCATCGCAAGGTAAGGATTATAATTACCTGATCATGAAGAAGGCGAAACTGAAAATGACAGTCCGCCTGAAAGAAGAGTACCGTAAGAACCAAGCCAGCAAGGCTTACTTGGCAATCTTACAAAATAACAATGGTTACGGTTTAGTTAACCAAGGTAACATCATGTGGAATGGAGAAGATGATTCACCAAACCAAGATGCCCATGCCAAGACAAAAGACAAGGCAAGTACGATTCGTCGTTCAAACCCAATTTATGTTAAACCACCACTTGATACAGAAGTAGACAAGAAGGTTAACGAAAAAGAACACGAAGGTCTACAAGCAGATGGCGAAGAGTTTGAATATAAGGTAACTGCCCCATGGCCAGGTATTGCTGACAAGTTCACCTTGACAGATACAGTTGTAGATGAACTTGAAATTGTACCAAATTCAGCTAAAGTAACAGTAGCAGGCAAGTCTTACAATGCTTTGACCAAAGCGATTTCAATCAATGGTCAAACAATAGAGATTACACTAGATAAGACTCAATTAACTTCGTTGAACCGTTTGATCTCTCGTCGTGGTGGAAGCGAAGTACAGGAAATCGAACTGATCTTCAAGGCTAAGATTCGTCCGGGAGCTGACCTTTCTAAATATAAGAAGAATGGTGCGGTAAACATTCCGAATACAGCTGATGTTATTCTAAATGATAAGAAGAAAACTTCGAAAGAAGTAACGGTTACTCCACCTAAACCAAAAGAACCAACTGTTTCTAAGAAGATTAACAACACCTTGGATAGTCTGGTAACCTTCGATGGTCAACCATACACTTACAACATCACAACAGCTGTGCCAAGTGATGTAGCAGGCTACAAGAAATTTGTCATTAGTGATAAGCTGGATGCCGATCTCGAATTTGATGGACAAGCAAGCATCAGCGGTCCATTGGCAGACGTCTTTGAAATCCAAACAAATGGTCAAACTGTTACTGCAACAGTTAAAGAAGGTAAGTTCGCAGAACTCGCGAAATATTCATTCGTCGAACTGACTATTCCAGCAAAAGTTAAAGCTGGTGTGACAGGTAAGACTATTGAAAACAAGGCTAAGATTTCATTTACTAATGAAAACAATGTGGCTAAGGAAGTTGAGTCAAATCCAGTAACGGTGACTCCTCCACCAGTAACTAAGAAGATCAATGAAAACTTGGATCACTTGGATATTGCAACTGGTCAGCCATACAAGTACAATGTTAAGACTACACTTCCAAGTGATATCACATCCTACAAAGAATTTGTGATTACCGATACTTTGGAAGATGAGTTAAGCGTTATTAATGAAGGTGCAGACAAACCAGTTATCAGCGGTCCTGCTGCAGACTTCTTTGACGTGACTGTCAGTGGACAAAAAGTAACGGCAACAATGAAAAACTTTGCCGGAGCAAGTGCCCTAGCTGGTCAAGAAATTGAACTGGTTATCCCAGCGAAAATTAATGACGGTGTCACTCGTTCTAACATTCCAAACAAAGCGACATTTAGCTTTAAGGATAAAAACGACCATAAAGGTGAAAAAGAAACAATTCCTGTAACGGTGACTCCACCAACAGAACCAAATGTTTCTAAGAAGATTAACGGTGATCAAGATAATGCGACGATTGCTGCTGAAACAGATTTCACCTACAATATTAAGACTACTTTGCCAAATGATATTGATACATACAAATCATTTGTCATCACCGATACTCTAGATGAAAATCTTGGAGTGGTGAACCCAGAACCAAGCATTTCTGAAGAAGCCAAGAAATTCTTCGATATTACTGTTTCAGGAAATACTGTTACAGCAACGATGAAGGACTTTGCCAAAGCAAGTGCTCTTGCGAATAAAGAAATCGAGTTGGTCATCCACGCTAAAGTGAAGAAAGAATCTGTTCTTCCAGAAATTCCAAACACGGCTAAGATTACTTATACTAATAAGAATAACGAGTCTAAGGAAAAAGAAACAGAGCCAGTTAAAGTGACTCCTCCACCAATTACGAAGAAAGTAAATGGTAAGGATCAAGAAGACTTGGCAAGCTTAACAAGCACCTTCAAATATACAGTGGATTCAAAAGTTCCAACTGTAGCAGATAAGTTTGTACTTTCTGATACCTTGGAAGAAGTCTTGACATTTGATGGAGATGCGACTGTAACGATTGATGGTCAAGCTGTGACAGATGTGACGGTTGCGAAGAAAGGCCAAAAACTGACAGTTACCTTCGATAAGGATCAAGTCAAGAAATATGCAGGCAAGGCTGTTCAAGTAGCCTTCGATGCTAAGATTAAATCTGGCTACACAGTTGACCAATTAGTTGCTAAGTATCCAAATGGAGATAAAGCAGCGATTCCAAACAAAGCTAGCTTTGTGGTCAATGACAATCCAGAAACAGAGAAATTCTCTAACCCAGTTACTGTTACACCGCCACCACCAAACACTCCAGAAATTGAGAAGAAGGTTAACGGTGCAGACAGTTACAATCTGCAAACCCGTCTTGAAGAATTCACTTATAGTCTGGATACAGCGATGCCAACAAATGCGACTGAATTCACCGTAACAGATGAACTGAAGTCCGTTCTTGAATTCGCTGGCAACAAGGGCGATGTTGAAGTGAAAATTGACGGCAAGGCTGCCAATGATCAAGCTACTATTTCTACTGATAAGAATACCTTGACAGTGGCCTTTGCAGAAAAAGCAGTGAAAGCTAATGCTGGTAAGTCTATCGAAGTAACCTTCAAAGCTAAAATCCGTGAAGGAGCAAACCTTCTGGATTACCTAGTTCCTGGTCAAGGCATCCGTATTCCGAACAAGGCTTCTTATGACATCGATCATAATCCTAAGTTCCATAAGGATTCCAATGAAGTACCAGTAACTCCTCCATCTCCAGAACAACCACCAATTGAAAAAAATGTCAATGATAAGGCAGAAGCAACCTTGGAAGCACGTGATGAAGAATTCACTTATCATGTGAAGACCAAGATTCCTTATGAGGCAACAGCCTTCAACATCACTGATACTCTGAAAGATGTTTTGGACTTCTCAGGTGAGAAAGGTCAGGCAGAAGCGACTGTAGATGGTAAGAAACTGTCAGATGATCATATCGCGATCAATGGCCAAACAATCACAGTTACACTGAACCAAGAAGAACTGAAAGCCAATGCAGATAAGGAAATTAAGTTAACCTTCAAGGCTAAGATTCGTCCAAATGCGAACCTAGCTGCCTACGTCGTTGGTGATAAAGTTGTTATCAATAACCAAGCTTCTTATAATGTAGATTTACCGGATAATCCTGGAGTTCATAAAGATTCAAATATTGTTCCAGTGACTCCTCCAAGTCCTGAAAAACCAGAGATTGAAAAGACTGTTAATGATGCAAAAGAAGCGACTCTTGCTAACCGTGACGAAATCTTTACTTATAAAGTGAAGACAAAAGTACCGTTTGATGCAACAGCCTTCTCTATCGATGACACTATTAAGGATGTTCTAGAGTTTGCGGATGCTGGAAGTGCTACTCTTAATGGAGAAGCTTTAGAAGCAGACCGTATCTCTATCGCTGATCAAAAGATCACCTTGACTTTGACAGAAGATCAAGTCAAGAACAATGGCGGTAAAGAAGTTGTTCTGACCTTCAAGGCTAAAATCCGCCAAGGTGCCAACCTATCAGGCTACATTGAAAAAGGTAAGACAGTCATCAATAACCAAGCGTCTTATAACGCTGCCTTCCCTAACGATCCTAACTTCCATAAAGATTCAAATATTGTCCCAGTGACTCCTCCAAGTCCGGAAAATCCACCGATTGAGAAGAAGGTCAATGAGGCTGAGTCAGCGAACTTAGGAGCTCGTGATGAAGAATTCACTTACACAATCGACACAACTGTGCCGCTTGATGTTACAGGCTTCGCAGTCTACGATACGATTGAGAAAGTCTTAGAATTCTCAGGTGAAAATGGCCAAGCAAGCGCAACGGTAGATGGTCAACCACTAGATGCCAGCCACATTACAATTAAAGGTCAGAAGATCACAGTCAAACTGACAGAAGACGAAGCGAAAGCCCTAGGAGGCAAAGCGGTTCATGTCAGCTTCAAGGCTAAGATCAAAGCGGGAGCGAACCTGTCAGACTACATCGAAAAAGATGGTACGACACGGATTTACAACACCGCTAAATACAACTTTAACAATGACCCAGGAACAGAACAAAGTTCTAAACCAGTTCCAGTCATTCCACCAACCCCAACTGAACCAGAACTGAAGAAGGAAGTAAACGGTAAAGAAGCTGAAACATTAGCTAACCGTGACGATGTCTTCACTTACACTGTGAAGACAACTGTACCGCAAGATGCGACAGCCTTCTCTATCAGCGATAGTTTAGTTCCAGTACTTGAATTTGCTGGCGAAGATGCAGAAGCATCTCTCACACTCAATGGTGAAAAGCTGGGTGCAAAACAAATCAAGTTGAAAGACCAAACCATCAGTGCTGAGTTGACTGAAGAACAAGTCAAAGCAAACGGTGGTAAAGAAGTTGTCCTCAACTTTAAAGCTAAGATTCGTGAAGGTGCTAACCTAGCAGACTACATCGAAGCAGACGGTGTAACGCGTGTACCAAACAAAGCGTCTTATGTGGCTAACTTCCCACACCGTCCAAAAGTTGAGAAAGATTCAAACATCGTCCCAGTGACTCCTCCATCACCAGAAAATCCACCAGTTGAGAAGAAGGTTAATAACAAGCCATCCGCAACTCTGGACAGCCGTGATGAAGAATTCACTTACACCATCGATACGAAAGTACCTGTCGATGCGACTGGCTTCAAGATTACCGACGAATTGAAAGACGTTCTTGAATTCTCAGGTAAGAAAGGCCAAGCAGAAGTCACAGTAGATGGTGACAAAGATGTGATCGAAGATTCACAAATCACTGTAGATAAACAAGTTCTGACAGTGACTCTGACGAAGGATCAAGTGAAGAAATACGGCAATAAAGCTGTTCATGTAAGCTTCAAGGCTAAAATTCGTAAGAATGTCAGCCTGGCAGGCTACATTGAAGCAGACGGCGTAACTCGGATTCCTAACATTGCTAAATACATCATCAACGATGATCCTAAGACAGAAAAGAGCACAGAACCAGTTCCAGTGATTCCACCAAGTCCAGAAGAACCTGGTATTAAGAAAGAAGTGAATGGTCAGCCAGAAGCAACGCTGAAAGAACGTTATGAAGAGTTTACTTATAAAGTAACAACTTCTGTACCTCAAGATGCGACAGCCTTCTCAGTATCAGATACTCTTGTACCAGTATTAGAATTCTCAGGTGAGAAAGGTCAAGCAACAGCGACTCTCGATGGCCAAGAAATTGATGCCAACCGTATCAACGTTGCAGACCAAACAATCTCTATGGCTCTGACAGAAGACGAAGTGAAAGCAAATGGTGGTAAGGAAGTAACCTTGACCTTCAAGGCTAAGATTCGTGAAGGTGCAAACTTGTCTGACTACATTGAAAAAGGTAAGACTAGCATCCCGAATACAGCTTCTTACACAGCAGGCTTCCCAAATCGTCCAGAAATCCATAAGGATTCAAACAGAGTACCAGTAACTCCTCCAACTCCAGAAGAACCTGAAATTAAGAAGGATGTCAATGGTAAGGAAGAGGAAACACTGGCTAACCGTAACGATGAGTTCACTTACCACATCAATACGAAAGTACCGTTTGATGCAACAGCCTTCTCTATCAATGATGAGCTGAAAGACGTTCTTGAATTTGCAGATGGAACAGGTCGTGCGACTGCTAGCCTAAATGGCCAAGCTCTTGATGCCGATCGTATCTCAATTAATGGTCAAACCATTACTGTGAATCTAACCGAAGAACAAGTCAAGAACAATGGTGGTAAAGATGTGAACCTAACCTTCACAGCTAAGATCCGCCAAGGTGTCAACCTATCTGGCTACATTAAAGATGGTAAGACTAGAATTCCGAATAAGGCAAGCTACCGAGTGGACTTCCCGAACAACCCAGGCGTAACTAAGGATTCTAATGAAGTCCCAGTGACTCCTCCAAGTCCGGAAAATCCTCCGATTGAGAAGAAGGTCAATGAGGCTGAATCAGCTAACTTGGGAGCTCGTGATGAAGAATTCACCTACACAATCGACACAACTGTGCCGCTTGATGTTACAGGCTTCGCAGTCTACGATA
>CAUVRI010000034.1:0-15920 GCA_963554405.1 uncultured Streptococcus sp.
ATTCATATCTCCTTTAGATGAGTTCTAACTTTTCAAAGGCCTTGTAGAGACCGTCTTGACTGACAGAGTCTGTCACCAGATCGGCCATGGCCTTGATTTCTGCTCCGCCATTTCCCATAGCAACGCCGACCTGACAATAGTCCAGCATAGGAATATCAACCTTGGCATCGCCAAAAGCCAGAGTATCCGACCTATCAGCATGAAGATGCTTCAGCAGAACCTCAATGGCATGCGCCTTGGTAATATCTTTGACTCCTAAGTCGCCAAAGAGTGCATGCTCCCCCTTGCCTCCCCAAGTACCCGCCTTAAGCTCAGGAAAAGCTACCTTAGAGTCCAGATGGTCTTGGTAGCTCTTAAGGATAAAGCTGACTTTGTTCAAGTCGTCTCGATAGAGCTCTCCTCCATAGACCAGGCCGTGAAGGGCTTCTTCAGCCTCCATATTTACGACTTCTTCTGGCTTAGCACCTTTTCCAAGAACGTAGGTCTGAAGCACTGGTCGTGCTGCTTCGCGGAAGCCCCTGCTGGCAAAGAGGCCATTATTACTCTCTAGGTAAAACTCTAGCCCCTGCTCCTGAAGCCAGTCCACTAGCCTCTTAGCGACATCGCGCGGAATCAGCTGGTGCAGAACAACCTGCCCCTCATGCTCCACATAAGAGCCGTTGCCACCAATCATTCCATCAAAGCCAATATCCCAGATTTCCGGTGGCATCTCAGCCTTACTGCGACCTGTGCACACATAAACCAAATGGCCCTTTTCCCGTGCCTTGCGAATGGCGATCACAGCAGACTCCGGTATATGATTATCATAGTCGATGATGGTACCGTCCACATCCAGAAAGATGATTTTTCTCGTCATAAAGCCCCTTCCTTATCGTTTTTGACATAAAATTTGTATATTTCTCACTCTAAATTAACTTGTTTTAGTGAAGTTTTCTTCTATTATATACTTATTTGAAAGCCTTTTCTTGTGAAATAATTAGAGATTCTAATACTATTCTATGATTTATTTAAATAATTTACTTCTCAAATCAACAAGAAAAGGCCGGAAAAAATTCCAAGCCTTTTAAATCTTATTTGTTGATGTTTTCCCATTTCCAGTTTTGAACTTCTGGGATATCATCACCGTTTTCACGGATATAATCATTGTGGTAAGCCACAGTCTCGTCCATTTTAGCAGAGAAGTCAGCTGCTGCTGCACCAAGTGCTGCATTTGCTGCATCTTGAGCCAAGTGGAAGCGATCCAATTCTGACATAACACGCATATCAAACGGAGTAGTGATGTCTCCATTTTCACGGTAACCGTGAACACGAAGGTTGTGGTTGTGACGGTTAAAGAAGATGTCACGAATCATTCCTTCATAGCCATGGAAAGCAAAGATGACTGGCTTATCTGTTGTGAAGACTTTGTCGAATTCTTCGTCTGAAAGTCCACGCGCATCTACAGATGGATGGCGTAATTTCAAAATATCAACCACGTTAACAAAGCGAATCTTAAGCTCTGGGAAGGCCTTGTGGAGAATAGATACTGCCGCAAGAGCTTCTAAGTTTGGCTCAGTTCCTGCTGCTGCAAAGACAACATCTGGCTCTTCATTGTTAGATACAGTTGAAGCCCAGTCAATAACCTTGTAACCTTCACGTACCAATTCTTCTGCTTCTTCAGCTGAGTAGAATTGCGGACGTGGGTGTTTTGAAGTAACAATCAAGTTAACCTTGTCTTCTGCCTTGAAGGCTTTATCCATAACAGCCAACAAGCTGTTTGTATCTGCAGGCAAGTATTCGCGGATATACTCTGGAGTTTTCTCTGCCAAGTGTGTCAAGATACCTGGATCTTGGTGAGTATAACCATTATGGTCTTGTTGGAAGACTGTTGAAGTTGCAATCAAGTTCAAGGCTGGGTAGTTCTTACGCCATGTAGTATGAGTCTTACATTTACGCAACCATTTGAAGTGTTGTGTCACCATTGAATCTACTACACGAAGGAATGATTCGTAAGAAGCGAAGAAGCCATGACGACCAGTCAAGACGTAACCTTCTAACATACCTTCAGCCTGGTGCTCTGACAATTGTGAGTCAATAACACGACCTGCTGGACTTAAAGCTTCATCGTATTCAGGTCTCATACGGCCCAACCATTGACGGCTAGTACGAGTGAAAACTTCTTGCAGACGGTTTGATTTTGTTTCGTCCGGACCAAAGATGCGGAAGTTATCTGGGTTAGCATCTACCAAGTCAGCAGCGTACTTACCAAACTCAATCATGTCTTGAGCCACGATCTCACCTGGAGTTCCAAACTTAAGGGCGTGTTTCTTCCAATCAGCAGTGTCCATAGGTTTGATAACACCAGCATTAGTGATTGGGTTCATAGCCATACGGCGGTCACCTTTCGGTGCAATCGCAGCGATTTCAGGCAAGACTTTTCCAGACTCATCAAACAATTCTTCTGGACGGTAAGATTTCAACCAATCAAGAAGGGCATCAACATGCTCCATGTGATGAGCATCTACTGGAATTGGCACTTGGTGAGCACGGAAACCACCTTCGATTGGAGTACCTTCCCATGACTTAGGACCAGTCCATCCTTTTGGAATGCGGGCAACCAATACTGGGAAAATAGCTTGAGTTGCTTCTTCAGCTGATCCTTTACGAGCTTCAGCTTGGACTTTCTTAATTTCTTCGATTGCTTCGTCCAATTTAGCCGCAAAAAGAGCATGAGCAGCTTCATGATTTTCTGAAATAGCTGTTACGTCAGCAAAAATAGGTTTCCAACCTAAACCTTCAAAGAACAAGGTCAATTCTTCGTCTGTTTTACGTTCAAAGATAGTTGGGTTGTGAATTTTACCACCGTTAAGATAGAAAATTGGAAGAATAGCACCGTCATTAACAGGGTTGATAAAAGTATTTGACAACCAACCTGCCATCAATGGACCAGTTTCCCCTTCACCATCACCGATAACAGTTGCTGCAATCACATCTGGATTATCCAAGATAGCTCCTGCTGCATGAGATAGGGCATAACCGAGTTCTCCACCTTCATGGATAGAACCTGGAGTTTCAGGAGCCGCGTGAGAAGCGATCCCCCCTGGGAATGAGAAGATCTTGCACAAATGTTTGAAGCCTTCTTCGTTTTGAGGAATATTTGGATTTAACTCTGTATATGAGCCGTCGAGGTATGAGTTTGAAACCATTACCTGACCACCGTGACCAGGTCCTTCAATGTAGAACATATCTAGGTCATATTTATTAATCGTCCGGTTCAAATGAGCGTAGATGAAGTTTTGCCCTGGAACAGTTCCCCAGTGTCCGATTGGGTGAGCTTTTAGATCATTAGCTACCACATCGCGTTTCAAAAGCGGATTGTCTTTTAGGTACATTTGAGCTGCCGAAATATAGTTAGCAGCACGCCACCAAGCATCAACTTTTTCTAAATAAGCCTTAGAATTATAATCTGTTGTCATGTTTCCTCGCCTTTCTATTTGGGTTGATTAGCCATAGCTAAGTCCCTAAACATGAATCTACACCTGGTCTCTCCCAAGATCTCCCCTGAAAAGTGCAAAAAATAAAACATTTAGCTGTTTAATTTCCCCTCTTTCACTTCCATACTCTATTGGGTCAGGAGGTTGTATCTAGTAGAAGTATAGGTGTGATATAAAAGAAGTTAACCAATAAGATTTAAAACTCCTATGTTACCATTCTACCATACTTTTTGGAATATGAAACAATTAAATTAACTTTATATAAAATAATCTGTTTCAGCTGATTTATAAGAAATGTAAGCAATTTCATACTCCGAGATCAAAAACAACCAAGAATAGGCAAAAATAAAGACTCACAGAGACCAAAAAATCCCCTCTCTTCCAGACCATGCTAAATATCAATCAGTCTGAGAAAAATAAGGGATAGGGGGTTAATATTATGAGAAAAATGTATGCGTTGCCTGGTAAATATGATGGGCAGTTGTTGCATTATTCATGGTATATAGATGAACACCAGCAACATCCTGGGTCACCAAGTCCACGATTTGATCCACTGCATAGGCAAGTCCTGCTGCTCTGAGCGACTCAGGGTCATGCTCATACTTGTCTAAGATGGCCTTAAATTTACGTGGAAGATGGATATTTTCACACGTTTTCAAGAGACGAAGCGCTTGATTACGGTTAAGAATTGGCATAATCCCTGCATGAATGGGAATATCAATCCCTGCCAAGGTACACTTGTCTTGGAAATCATAGAAACGCTCATTATCAAAGAAAAGCTGAGTTACAAGGCTAGAACAGCCTGCATCCACTTTCTTCTTGAGATTTTGAATATCCGAGATTTGGTTTGGCGAGTCAGGGTGTCCCTCCGGGTAGCAAGCGCCAACAATATCAAAGTGCGGTGCTTCTTCTTTGATGTATTCAATTAAGTCAGTCGCATACTTAAAATCATCCTTAGGTGCTACATCAGGGAAAATATCCCCTCTTAGAGCTAAAATCTTATGCACCCCAACCTTGTCCAAAGCCTTGAGTGTATCTGAGACCATTTCCTTGGTTAGATAGACCGCTGGAAGGTGAGCGATGGTAGGAATCTTCAAATCATTATAGATGAAGTCAGCCAAACGAACCGTTGTCTCCTCTATATTAAATTTATTATTGCTAGCGGTCACACTAATATAGTGAGGTGCAATATCCTGCATTTCCCGAAGAGCCTGGATTATTTTTTCATTGCCTACTGCTGGATTGGGAGGAAATACTTCAAATGAGAGACTAGGTGTGTGGTGACGAACCATATAATAAAAAGTTCCTTTCAGTGATATACCGCTAAGCTGAGAACAATCCTACAGGAACAATTTCTGCAGGATTGTCAGCTCCGGTTTAAATTTTCTGTTTGCCCTCCATAAAAATAAACGATTTTGTCAGAGGAGGATTATTTCAAGTGTTGTCTAGCTGCTTTGGCTGCTTCTACTAAACGAACCAAGCTAGCTTTGGTTTCTGGAATACCACGTGTTTTCAAACCACAGTCAGGGTTGATCCAAACTTTCTTGCTTGGTACTTTAGCAAGAATAGCATCGATTGTGTGGTCGATTTCGCCTTCATTTGGCACACGAGGTGAGTGGATATCGTAAACCCCAGGTCCCACTTCTGTTTGGAAGTTTTTCGCTTTGAGTTCGTCCAAGATTTCAAGGTTTGAACGGCTTGCTTCAAAGGAAATCACGTCCGCATCCATGTTGTCGATAGCTGGGATGATATCTGTAAATTCTGAGTAACACATGTGAGTGTGGATTTGTGTATCTGGCGCAACTGTAGAGTGTACCAAGCGGAAGGCTGGAATAGCCCAGTCAAGGTAGTCTTCGTACCAGTCGCTACGACGGAGTGGCAATTTCTCACGGAGAGCAGCCTCGTCGATTTGGATAATCTTCACGCCAGCAGCTTCAAGGTCAAGAACTTCATCCTTGATAGCAAGAGCGATTTGAAGAGTTGAGTCCTTGATTGAGATGTCTTCACGTGGGAATGACCAGTTAAGGATGGTAACAGGTCCAGTCAACATCCCTTTAACAGGTTTGTCAGTACGGCTTTGTGCGTAGCTAGACCATTTGACAGTGATTGGGTTGAGACGAGTCACATCACCCCAGATGATTGGTGGTTTCACCCCACGCATACCGTATGATTGTACCCAACCATTCTTAGAGAAGAGGTAACCTGACAAGTTTTGACCGAAGTACTCAACCATGTCATTACGCTCGAATTCACCGTGAACAAGCACGTCAAATCCAACTTCTTCTTGCCATTTGATCCATTCGTCGATAGTCTCAGCAAGGAAGGCATCGTATTCTTCTTGTGACAATTCACCCTTACGGAAGGCCAAACGTTTAGCACGAACTTCCTTAGTTTGAGGGAATGAACCAATCGTTGTTGTTGGAAGGGCTGGAAGTTTAAAGGCTTCTTCTTGGATAGCTTCACGTTCTGCGAAGGCTGGCAAACGAGTGTAGTCTGCGTCAGTCAATCCAGCGATACGCGCACGAAGTTCAGCATTTTCACCAACACGCTCCGTCGCAAAGAGTTCTTTGTTGGTTGCAAGAGCTTCTGCACCTTGACCGTTGCGGATAGCATCCAAGTCACGAAGTTCTTCCAATTTTTCAACTGCAAAGGCAAAGTGGTTCAAGATAGCTGGCTCAAATTCTTCGTTAGCTGTTGTAAATGGCACATGAAGAAGTGAGCATGAGCTTGTCAAGACAATGTTTTCAGCTGGAATTTGCTCAAGAACAGCCAAACTCTTTTCGTAATTGTTGCGCCAGATGTTTTTACCATTGACGATACCTGCATAAAGAGTCTTGTCAGCTGGGAAACCACCTTTAACGAGTTCAAGAGTTTTCTTACCTTCAACGAAGTCCAAACCAATGGCATCTACTGGCAAGTTCACAAGATCAGTGTAGACATCACGAACATCACCGAAGTAAGTTTGAAGCAAGACTTCAAGACCTTTCTTGTCAGCCAAGAGTTTGTTGTAGAGGTTTAAGAAGAGAGCTTTTTCTTCTTCTGTCAAGTCTTTGACAAGAGCAGCTTCATCGAGTTGGATACGAGTCGCACCAAGTTCAGCCAATTTCGCAAAAACATCTTGGTAAGCAGCTACTAAGCTATCTACGAAGTCTTCTGCTTTCACACCTTCTTCAAAGTCTGACAATTGAAGGAAAGTGAATGGACCTACAAGGACAGGACGAGTATTGAGACCAAGTTCTTTGGCTTCTTGGAACTCATCAAAGATCTTGTGACCAGCCAATTTAACTTGGGTGTCTTTTTCAAATTTAGGCACGATGTAGTGGTAGTTGGTGTTGAACCATTTCTTCATCGGAAGGGCACGCACGTCCCCTTTTTCTCCTTGGTAACCACGTCCCAAAGCAAAGTAGCGCTCAAGGTCAGACAAGTCCAAGTTTTGAACGGATGCAGGTACTACGTTGAAAAGGAAAGCTGCATCTAAGAAGTTGTCATAGTGAGAAAAGTCATTTGATGGGATTTCAGTGATGCCTTTTTCTTTGACAATGTTCCAGTGTTTTGCACGCAATTCTTTAGCCGCAGCCAAGAGTTCTTCTTCTGAGATTTCTTTTCTAAAGTATTTTTCAGTTGTAAATTTCAATTCGCGGAATTCACCCAAACGTGGGAAACCAATGATAGTTGTTGACATATGCGTCCTCCAAAATTTTTCTTGATTTTATCTTATCAGAAAATCCACCCCCTGTATAATTGGAATTTCCCTAATTTTGATATAGTCTAAAACTATATCCTGATTGTTTTGATCATTAGAAAACCCTATTTTACAACTGACATTGATTGAAATTATTGTTTGGTATAATCAAAAACTATAACTTAAAATAAGAAAAGCCAGCGATTTTCTCGCTGGTTTTTCTTATTTCACCATCATTTTCTGAGCTCTTCGATTGAGAAAAAGTGGACGCGACACAGCTTACTCAGCCTTTTCATCACTCTTAAACCTCGGCAAATCTAAAAGGTATAGAGCTCCTCCCCCTATAGATAAAAGGCCAGCGAAGTTACCCAAAAAGGGGATAAATCCAACAATAGAAGCACAAAAGAGAAGCTTATGGCTGGTCTTATTGACTCTTGAGTCTTCGCTATAATGAGCCATTCCGACAATAGAAAGCGCCAAAAACAGTAGGCTTATTAATACTACCAAGCCACCCCAGCCAGAGTTTTCTACCAGTTTGGGAACTAAATCAACTATTTTCCAGTCCCATCTCTCAGAAGAAGCGTAAAGGATTAAGAGGCCTCCTAAGATACTGGCAATTCCATTTACCAATAACAATTTATTCGACTTCATATAAATCTTATTCTTTCTTTTTTAAAATAGTATACCTAACCACTTTCTAATCTGTCAACTTTCTTGAAAGAATTGATGATCTACCAGATAAAACCGTTTTCATTCAAATTATCTTGTGATAAAATAACTTTATGCACAAGAAAACGATTATTGATTTTAAGCAGTTGGGCCAACGCCTGATTTTTACAAATCCCATCAAGGAGCTAAAGACTCGCCGCCTGGACCAAGTGGAGGAACTTTTGACAGAGATTGAGGGTTGGCAGGAGAAAGGATACTATGCTGTCGGCTATGTCAGCTATGAAGCAGCTCCAGCTTTTGAGGAAAAGTTCCAAGTTCATTCGGCTCCGCTCCAGAAAGAATACCTCCTCTACTTTACTATCCACGATAAGGCCGAGCTGGCTTCCATTCCCTTGACCTATGAGGAAGTGGAGATGCCAGTAGCTTGGCAGGGGCTGACTTCTGAGCAAGAGTACCAGAAGGCTATCGAGACTATTCATCATCATATCCGTCAGGGCGACACCTATCAGGTCAACTACACGGTCCAGCTGTGCGCAGAGCTCAATCCTGAGGACAGCTTGGCTATTTATAACAGACTGGTCGTTGAGCAAAATGCTGCCTACAATGCCTATGTAGAGCATGACGAGACCGCCATCTTGTCCATAAGCCCTGAGCTCTTTTTCGAGGAGCACCGAGGCCAACTAATCACTCGTCCGATGAAAGGAACTACCAATCGGGGACTGACCTTAGAGCAGGATATAGCGCAGGCTGCATGGCTGGCCCAGGATGCCAAAAACCGAGCAGAAAATATGATGATTGTCGATCTGCTGCGTAATGACATGAACCGCATTTCTCAGACGGGCAGTGAGCGAGTGGAGCGTCTCTGCAGTGTCGAGCAATACTCTACAGTCTGGCAGATGACCTCTACCATCAAAAGCCAGCTGCAGGAGGAAATCGGGCTAGCAGGGCTTTTCAAGGCGCTCTTTCCTTGCGGCTCCATTACAGGCGCGCCTAAGATTTCGACCATGGCTATCATCAAGGCGACAGAAAAAGCAGCCCGCGGGGTCTACTGCGGTACAGTCGGTATCTGTCTACCAGACCAGAGACGGATTTTTAACGTCGCCATCCGCACCATTCAGCTAGAGGGAAGGAAAGCCATCTATGGCGTTGGCGGCGGCATTACTTGGGACAGCACGTGGAAATCTGAATACATCGAAACCCAGCAAAAATCTGCCGTCCTCTATCGAAAAAATCCGCGATTCGATCTAATTTCTACAGGAAAAGTGACAAATGGAAACCTGACCTTGCAAGACAAACACCTGCAAAGACTGGAAGAAGCAGCCAGCTACTTTGCCTATCCTTTTGACCAAAGTAAGCTAGAGCAAGAGCTAGAAGAAAGCTGCGCTCAGCTGGATAAAGGGCAGGATTACAGGCTGCGTATAGCTCTAAAAAAAGACGGTAGCATTGAGCTAGAAACGGCCCCTCTACTGCCACTAACAGAGGCTTTCAGAAAGGCAAAACTGGTCGAGCAGACAGCCAATCTAGCCCATCCCTTTACCTATTTCAAGACCAGTTATCGGCCACATCTGACCTTGGAGCAGCAAGAGCAGATTTACTACAATGCACAAGGCCAGCTGCTGGAAACTTCTATCGGAAATCTACTGCTGGAGCTCGATGGCAAACTCTACACGCCTCCAGCTGAACTGGGACTTCTCAAGGGCATCTACCGCCAGCAGCTACTAGATGAGGGTAAGGCCACTGAGAAAGTTTTAACGCTAGCTGACCTAGCTAAAGCCGATAAAATCTACGCCTGCAACGCAGTTAGAGGACTGTATGAGCTGGAATTGGACAGCAAGCCACCAATATAAAAGTAAGCATTAGAACCTTGTATCACAAAGTCTTCGATGATCAATCAAGGACTTACACAAGCTAGATATAACTGAAAAATTTCTGCTATTTGCAGGAATTTTTTTGCTAAAAAACTTTAGAAATAATTTAGAAATGCTTGAGAATTATTTGAAAGATTGGTACTATACTGGATAGTGAAAGGAGAGCTTCCTCTCCCTATCTATACAAGGAGAACTCATCATGGAAAATATTTTGGTTTTACAGCAAATTAGCAAGAAATTCGGCCAACAATATGCCCTGACCGACGTTAGTCTGACCATCAAAAAAGGTGAAATTTACGGTCTTATCGGGAAAAATGGAGCCGGAAAAACGACCCTCATCAAGATTATCGCTCAGTTACTAGAGGCAGATAGTGGCAGTGTTTCTCTTTTTGGTTCTCAAAATCAAAAAGAATGGACGCAAGGCCTCAAGCGGGTCGGGTCTGTCATCGAAACGCCGGTTGCTCACAATCACTTGACAGCCTACGAAAATCTCAACTACTACTGCAAACTCCGCCATATCCCCCATGCTGACAAGGTTATCCAAGAAACCTTGAAATACGTAAACTTAACAGATACTGGCAAGAAGAAATTCAGAGATTTTTCACTCGGTATGAAGCAACGTTTGGGTATTGCTATCGCCTTGCTATCTAAGCCAGATTTGATGATTCTAGACGAACCGATCAACGGTTTAGACCCAGTCGGTATTAAAGAATTCCGTCAGATGGTCCAACGGCTCAACGAAGAATTGAGGATGACCTTTATCATCTCCAGCCACATCTTATCTGAACTCTATTTAGTGGGAACAAAGTTTGGCATCATCGAACAAGGCAGACTGATTCGAGAAATTTCTAAGTCTGAGTTTGAAGAGCAAAGCGAAGACTACATTGTTCTTAAGACCTCTAAATTAGAAGAAGCTAGCCGGCTTATTCATGACCAGCTCAATTATCGGATCAAGGTGGTCAATGCTTCTGACGAAATTCATATTTTCACACATTCTCACCAAATCAGCAAGATTGTAGAAGAACTTGTAGCTGCAGGTCTACCTGTGCAAGAAATCTACTATGCACGTCAAAACCTGGAAAACTTCTTTACGGATTTAGTTGAATAACAAAGGGGGCTCATTATGATAGACTTCATTCGTGCCGATTTTTATCGACTCATACATTCAAAAGGTTTTTGGATTACTGAGTTTTTATTATTCTGTGTGATTTTCTCAGCAACCTTCCTTCAAGCAAATATTCATTTTGGAGCAAATATCTCCAGAAATGCGGCTGCTAGTCAATCTCTAGGAAAACTAACCAGTCTTCAAGCTTTGGACTATTTTGCAGGCAATACAGACAGTCTACTCCTTTTCACCATTATTATCATCAGTATGGTCCTTGGAGTGGATCTATCACGAAAGCTCTACAAGAACTGCCTCAGCTACGGCATCTCTAAACTCAGCTATTATTTTTCTAAGTTCTTTGTTTGCGTTAGTATCGCACTTCTACACCTTCTCTTTATTCTGGCTATCTCCTTTGTGACTGCCAGCCTGTCCAACGGAATTGGAAGTGCACCTAGCCACTTTTGGAGTCAGCTGGGAGCTGCTCTTTTCGTTCAATTTCTCAACACCATCGCTTGGATTAGTATCATCTCTTTGGTCCTCTATGCCAGTCACTCTATCGTATCTAGCTTTTTAACCTATTTTATCGGCGGAGCCCTACTATCTATCCCTCTTATCTTTTATCCTGATAATGAATGGCTCCCCTATCTCACTCTACGTTTCAACACTGCTATGGCAGCTGATGGAGGAACAGTCATCAAGGCCATCCTTACGACATCAGCTGTTACCCTCCTCTTTCTCATTGGGGGACTGAAAATTTTTAAAACGAAAAATTTATAAGATGCTAGTAGTATTTTAAACAATAGGAGGAAATTCCATGTTACACACCATTCAGGCGGAACTCTTCCAGCTCATCCGTTCCAAACTTTTTTGGATAACAGAGGGTCTGCTCTTCCTCCTCATCTTCGTTAGCTCTTTTGGAGAAGCTAGCTTTAGCTTATATGTCTCTACACCTTCTGGACAAGATGAAATAGTCCGTCAAGGATGGACAGGATTTCAAGCTCTCAATCAAGTCGCTCACGATTTCCTCCCTTTTGTCATGATTGCAGTTCTTGTCCTCACTACTTCTTTATTGGGGCGAGACCTGACCAAAAAACTCTACAAGAATACATTGGCTAGTGGCCTTTCGCGAAAAGATTTTTATCTATTTAAAACTGCTACCCTTACAACTACTAGTCTTATTCAATTAGCTACCGTATTTGTCACAGCTTTTATCTTGGGAAGTATCTTTCATGGGCCTGGGATCATGCCAAAGGATTTCTTTGATAATTTTTCACTATCCTTCTTTCGTGCCTTTGTCTTTATCATGGCCTGTAGTTCTGCCTTTGCCTGCTTACTCTACCTGACCTACTCCACTCTAGCCAGCTATCTAATTTTTTTCGTCCTGATAATGCTTCAGGCTAGCCTCCACGCTCTTTTCCCTCAACTAAATTCTGATTTCTTCACATTCTTGATCCTTGCCGGATCCCTTTGGGGTGGCTATCAGGCCTTCCAACACCGAGACTTATAAATTTACAGAGTTAGTTCCTGACTAGCTCTTTTTGTTTTTCTTTGTATTTCATATTTCTTTAGAAATACTTTAAAAAGACTTGAGAAATATTTGAAATTTGGTTTGTATACTATAGTTAAACCTAAGAAAGCGAGAATATACCATGCAAACTGTTTTAGAAGTAAAGCAAGTTACCAAACAATATGGCCAACAATATGCGCTTGATCATGTCAGTCTTTCGATCCAGAAAGGTGACATCTATGGACTGATAGGCAAGAACGGAGCTGGCAAAACCACTCTTCTCAAGACCATTAGCCGGCTCATTCATGCCAACAGTGGAACCGTGTCTGTCTTTGGCTCGCAGAACTCTAAGGAATGGAACGAAGCCCTGCGTAAGATAGGAACTGTCATCGAGACACCAGTCGCTTACAATCAGATGACTGCTTATCAAAACCTCAACTACTACTGTAAGGTCCACCAGATTGCCCAGCCTGACCAGCTCATCAAGGAAACCTTGGCCTATGTCGGATTGAGCAATACTGGTAAAAAGAAATTCCGCAACTTTTCGCTAGGAATGAAGCAGCGCTTGGGAATCGCTATTGCCCTTATAAACAAGCCTGAACTCATGATTTTAGATGAGCCCATCAACGGCCTAGATCCGCTTGGCATCAAGGAATTTCGACTGATGATTCAGCGACTCAACCAAGAATTGGGAATCACTTTTATCATTTCCAGCCACATCTTATCCGAGCTCTATCTGGTAGCCACCAAGTTTGGCGTGATTGACCAAGGACGACTCGTCGCAGAATTCACCAAAGACGACTTTGACCGAGCCAGTGAAGATTATATCGTCCTCAAGACCAGAGATAGAGATCAGGCTGCCAATCTCATCCAAGGCAAGCTCCACTATCAGCTCAAGGAAGCTGATAAATCTGACGAGTTGCACATTGTCGCCCAAGAACAGGAACTAAATGACATCAACAGGGAGTTGGTCTTATCCAACATTCATGTCAATGCTATCTATGCAGCTCACAAAGATTTAGAAAAATACTTTACAGATTTAGTCCAGTAAGGAGAAAAAAACATGTTACATACTTTTCAAGCAGATTTTTACCGCTTCTTTCGTTCCAAGGCTGTTTGGATTACCGAATTCATCTTTCTACTGACGACCTTGAGCGCAGTCTTTGGCAAATTAAATGCCGTCCAGCTGATACAAGCTGGCTCCAGCGCAATCGGTAATAATACATTTATAATCATTATCCTCTCTATGGTCGTCATCGGGACAGATCTGAACAAGCAGCTTTACAAGAATACTTTAACCAGCGGCGTTTCCCGTACCAGCTTTTTCATCTCTAAAGCCCTAGTCATGGTCTGCGTAACCTTCTTGCAGTTGGATCTCTTTTATAGTATCAACTTTATCCTAGCGACCATTCTAAACGGTATTGGTGATTTATCCGCCACCTTCCTGCTTCAGTTTACTCTTCTATTCTTTATGCAGTGCCTGACTGTCATGGCTTGGACAGCCATTATTTCCTTTATTCTTTATCTGAGTAAATCTATGATTGCTGCTCTGGGAGGTTACCTTTTCTGCGCATCTTTAACTGGAGCTCTTGCGCAATTATACCCCAAATCTTTATGGCTGCAGCATTTAACCATGAGCTTTGACTTTGAGACACTTCAAAGCAGTGGCGTAACCTTGAGAATTGTTCTCATCGCCTTGGTCTTAGGAACCGTCTTCACCGTAGCAAGTCTCTATACTTTCCACAAAAAAGATTTATAGTAAAAAAAGGAGCTGGTTCTTAACTTGCTCCTTTTAATTTTTTCATTTCATATTTCTTTAGAAATACTTTAAAAAGACTTGAGAAATATTTGATAATTAGTTTGTATACTAAAACTATAAACAAAGGAATTAAAGGAGAAACACCATGCAAAATGTTTTAGAAGTGAAAGGACTGACTAAAAAATACGGGGATCAATATGCTCTGAAAGATGTCAGTCTTTCCATCAAAAAAGGAGAGATCTACGGTCTCATTGGTAAAAACGGTGCTGGTAAGACCACGCTGATCAAAATTATCACTCAAGTCATCTATCCTAGCGGAGGAACCGTATCTGTCCTGGGCTCTCAGAGCCAACAAGAATGGACAAAAGCCCTCAGCCATACTGGATCTGTCATCGAGGCCCCTGTAGCTCATGCCCACATGTCGGCCTATGAAAATCTGCGCTACTACTGTACCGACCGGGGCATTCCAAATGCTGACAAAGTCATCAAAGAAACCCTTCAATATGTCGGCCTGACCGATACTGGAAAGAAAAAATTCCGCAATTTCTCTCTGGGGATGAGACAGCGGTTGGGCATTGCCATTGCCATTTTGGGGCGTCCCGACTTGCTCATTTTGGACGAGCCCATCAATGGTTTAGACCCAGTTGGGATTCAGGAATTTAGAGAAATGGTCAAGCGCCTCAATCAAGAACTGGGCATCACTATCATCATTTCCAGCCATATCCTGTCCGAGCTCTATCTAGTAGCAACTCGTTTTGGATTTATCAATCAAGGGCGTTTCATCAAAGAGCTGCCTAAGGAAGAATTTGACCGAGAAAGTGGAGACTATATCATCCTCAAAACGGATAATATCAAGCAAGCTGCTCATTTAGTGCAAGACAAGCTTGGCTACCAAATCAAGCCGACCAAGAAGGAAGATGAGTTGCATATTTCCGGCCAAGTACAAGAAATTCGCAAGATTGCCAAGGAATTAGCCCTAGCCGATATCCCAATCGGGGAAATCTACTACGCCCACAAAGACTTAGAAAAATACTTTACAGACTTAATCAACCAAGAAGGAGGGAACACCCATGTTTAATAGTATCAAGGCGGATTACTACCGTATCTTCCTCTCCGTAGGATTCTGGGGAGTGCAGGCTTTCTGCATCTTTGGAATTCTCCTCGCCATTTTCACTTCCCAAGCCGTCAGTTCCGACAACGGTATCTTTTTTGCCATATATGCCGTCACCTACAACATCGGCATGCTCTTTATTGCCTGCAATGTCATGACTAGCTTGCTTCTCGGTGTTGATCTCAATGACAAACTTTATCACAATAACCTGACTACAGGCAAGACTCGGACCCAGTATTACTTCTCTAAAGCACTGGTTATCGGAAGCTTGCTTCCTCTACAATTCATACTGCTCTATACTTTTGGTATTGTCATCGAATTTGTCCGAACCGGCGGTAATATGGGAACCCTGCCAGCTAATTTCTGGGGACAATTCGCAATACTCTTTGTCATGCAGGTCATCTGTACCTATGCTTGGTACTGCATTACCAGCTTTGTCCTCTACTTGACTCGAAACTATAGTGTCGTCTTTATCACCTATATCATGACCTATATCTTACTCGGTCTCCCTAGTCAAATGTTCGATGCCAATAATGAATGGTTCAAGGCTATCAAGATGGAGTTCTTCTACGAAGACGCTTCAATACCAGGTGTCATCACCAAAACAGCTATCTTTGCTCTCAGTCTGATCACGGTCTTTACCATCGCAGGACTGGTTACACTCAAGAAGAGAGACTTATAAAAGCAAAAACGAGGCTGGGACAAAAGTCCTAGCCTCTCAATTGTCTTTGGATTGTCGAGCAAGA
>CAUVRI010000035.1:0-15237 GCA_963554405.1 uncultured Streptococcus sp.
AGGATCTGTTATCCAAAGCCTTTCTGAACGTAAAGGTGAAATGTTGGATATGATCGCAACTGGTAACGGTCAAACTCGTTTGGTCTTCCTTGTTCCAGCGCGTGGGTTGATTGGATACTCAACAGAGTTCTTGTCAATGACACGTGGTTACGGAATCATGAACCACACCTTTGACCAATACTTGCCAGTGATTCCAGGAGAAATTGGTGGACGTCACCGTGGTGCTCTTGTTTCCATCGATAACGGAAAAGCAACGACATACTCGATCATGTCTATTGAAGAACGTGGTACGATCTTTGTCAATCCAGGTACAGAAGTTTACGAAGGAATGATCATTGGGGAAAACTCTCGTGAGAACGACTTGACTGTCAACATTACGAAAGCAAAACAAATGACCAACGTTCGTTCAGCTACCAAGGACCAAACAGCGGTTATCAAGACTCCTCGTATCTTAACTTTGGAAGAATCTCTTGAGTTCTTGAACGACGATGAGTACATGGAAGTAACACCTGAATCTATCCGTTTGCGTAAACAGATCTTGAACAAAGCAGAACGCGAAAAAGCAAATAAAAAGAAAAAATCAGCAGCTGCTGAATAATACGAAAAGAAAGGAGAAACAAAATGGTCTATTTTATCTTAGGGATTTTGATTCTCCTTTTTTACCTTTTTATGACCCCAAAAAGTATTCGTGGTACCTTAAACAGTGTCACAATGGTGGTCTTGATCGTCTCCATTATCGTACTGACTTGTCTCGCCATTTTTCAGATATTCCAACTACCGTCTGAGTTTTTTGTCGGTGCCTTTCTCGCCTTTGTTGGCTACCTGGCTTTGGTGGATATTTCCAAAATGACGACCAAACAGAAAAAATAAACGCTGACGTGATTTTTAAAGCCCTTTGGGCTTTTTAATTTTGCTAAAAAAAGGTAAAATAGAGAGTGATAAAAATGGAGCGAAGAAAACATGAAATTTGTGAAACAATTTGAAAATAAAAAGGTTCTTGTATTAGGTTTGGCTAAGTCAGGCGAGTCAGCTGCCCGTTTGTTGGATCGCTTAGGAGCGATTGTGACCGTCAATGATGGTAAACCTTTTGAAGAAAATCCAGCAGCACAAAGTTTACTGGAAGAAGGGATTAAAGTTGTGACAGGAGGTCACCCTTTGGAATTGTTGGATGAAGACTTTGCAGTCATGGTCAAAAATCCAGGAATCCCTTATTCTAACCCAATGGTCGAAAAAGCGCTTGAAAAGGGTATTCCAGTCCTCACTGAAGTAGAATTGGCCTATCTGATTTCGGATGCGCCAATTATTGGGATTACAGGATCAAACGGAAAAACGACGACAACAACCATGATCGGGGAAGTCTTAACTGCTGCTGGTCAAGGTGGTCTATTGTCTGGAAATATCGGTTTTCCAGCTAGCCAAGTTGCACAAACAGCAACAGCAAAGGATGTTCTGGTCATGGAATTGTCTTCTTTCCAATTGATGGGAATTGAAGCCTTCCATCCAGAGATTGCAGTGATTACCAACCTCATGCCGACCCATATCGACTATCATGGTTCTTTTGAAAATTATGTAGCTGCTAAATGGAATCTTCAAAAGAATATGACAGAAAAAGATGTCATTGTCTTGAACTTCAACCAAGACTTGGCCAAGGAACTCGCTACAAAAACCAAGGCAAGGGTCCTTCCATTTTCAACGGTCGAAAAAGTGGATGGGGCTTATTTGGAAGATGGACTTCTCAAGTTTAAGGGAGAAGTTGTTATGCGTGCAGATGAACTGGGTGTTCCAGGTAGCCACAATGTAGAAAATGCCTTGGCAACGATTGCGGTTGCAAAAGTCCGAGGAGTCGAGAATGAGGTCATTAAAGAAACCTTATCGGCCTTTGGAGGAGTGAAACACCGCCTTCAATATGTGGATGAGATTCAAGGTGTCAAATTCTATAATGATAGTAAATCGACCAATATTTTAGCAACACAAAAAGCCCTTTCTGGTTTTGATAACAACAAGGTGATCTTGATTGCAGGAGGGCTCGATCGTGGCAATGAATTTGATGAATTGGTACCTCACATTGCTGGTCTAAAGGAAATGGTGATTCTAGGGGAATCAGCTCCTCGAGTGAAACGCGCAGCAGATAAAGCTGGCGTCTCTTATGTTGATGCGGCAGATGTAGCGGATGCTACAAAGAAAGCCTTCGACTTGGCTAGCCCCGGAGATGTTGTCCTACTAAGTCCTGCCAATGCCAGCTGGGATATGTATCCGAATTTTGAAGTGCGTGGGGATGAATTCCTTGCTACAGTAAAAGGGTTGAAATAAGATGAAAAAAATAATGTTTACTGGTGGGGGAACCGTGGGACATGTGACCCTTAATCTCCTCTTGATTCCAAAATTTATCGAAGATGGATGGGAAGTCCATTATATTGGAGACAAAAAAGGAATCGAATACCAAGAGATCAAAAAGTCTGGCTTAGACGTGCGCTTCCATTCAATTGCAACGGGGAAATTGCGCCGCTATTTCTCTTTCCAAAATATGATGGATGTGTTCAAGGTGGCTTGGGGGACGCTCCAGTCCATTGCAATCCTGCTTCGTGTGCGCCCACAAGTTCTCTTCTCAAAAGGAGGATTTGTTTCTGTGCCACCAGTGATCGCAGCCCGACTCACGCGTGTTCCTGTCTATATCCATGAGTCCGATCTTTCTATGGGATTGGCCAATAAAATTGCTTATAAATTTGCTACCAAGATGTACACGACTTTTGAGCAAGCTCATGGTTTGACAAAGAGTGCGCATATCGGTGCGGTAACCAAGGTTACAGATCATATTCCGCCGACTTCTGAAGAATTAGAAGAAAAAACAAAAGGTTTCCGAAAAGACTTGTCGACCCTTCTCTTTGTCGGAGGATCAGCTGGTGCGCGTGTCTTTAATGAATTTGTAACAGAGCATCAAGCAGAGCTCTTGCAGCACTACAATATCATCAATTTGACGGGCGATTCAACATTGAATCAGGCTGAGGGTGGCTTGTATCGAGTGGATTATGTAACCGATCAGTATTTGCCCATGCTCCAGAAGGCTGATTTAGTGGTGACTAGGGGTGGAGCCAATACCTTATTTGAACTCTTGGCTATGAACAAACTCCATTTGATTGTACCACTTGGAAAAGAAGCCAGCCGTGGCGATCAGATTGAAAATGCCCAATATTTTGTGGATAAAGGTTATGCAGAGCAATTGCAGGAAGATCAATTGACCCTCGAAACCTTTAATGAAACCATTCAAGAAATGTTGAAGCAAAGCCAAGTTTACCACCAAGCAATGGAAAAATCGACAGAACTCCTTTCACTAGACGATTTTTATGACCTGCTTCAAAAGGATATCAGTAAGGGAAAAGATGACGGACGACAATAAAAAAACACCAACGGATGACAAAATTACAGAATTGTCAGCCTGGCAAAAAAGAAACAAAGAATATTTAGAAAAAAAGGCGCTTGAAAAAGCGGAAGAAGCTGAAACAGAGGAAACTGAAAGCAAAGAAGCACAAGAAGACGAAGATCTTTCAGAAAATGAATCGGCTTCTATCTCAGAGGAAGAATCTGAAGAAGAAATAGAAGAATCTGAAGAGGAAAATGAATCTGAGGTCGAAGAGGATCCAGATACGGATGGAGAAAGTTCAGAAAGAGAAGAGAACGGTCCGGCTGTAGAGGAGCTAGATCCTTCAGAGAAGCAAGAGAAAAAGCCTTCGTTTTTTGAACGCTTAAAGACGAAAAAAACAAAGAAGGAACCGACAGTGGCAAAACGCCATATCTATCGTGCCCTTCCGGTTATCGGAATCAGCTCGATTGTCGCCCTTTTCTCGATCTATTTTTTAAGTCCCTTGTCTACACAGAAAGTGATTGAATTTTCAGGGAATAAAGCGGTTGACCAGCAAAAATTGTATGAAAAAAGCCGTATTAAAGAAGAAGATTATACTCTGACGACCTTCCTTCATAAGTCGGTCTATGAACAAAACATAAAAACAGCTAGTCCATGGATCAAAGAAGTGCACATGCATTATCAATTTCCAGTGACCTTTAAAGTTAATGTAGTGGAACACAAAGTGGTTGCTTATTATGTGACGGGAGAAGACCACTATCCAGTATTGGAAAACGGAGAAGTCGTTGAGACAGTAACGCCTGCTTCGGACTTACCATCCTCCTATATTAGTTTGAAATTCTCAGATAGGGAATTAGTCAGACAATTCGTCCAAGAAATGAAGTCTATTTCTTCTTCCATTACGGATAAAATTGTTTCGGTTGATCTGACACCAAGCAAGGTTACCAAGGATCTAGTGACCATTACCATGAAAAATAATAATAAAATCTTGGTCCCTGTTTCCCAAATTACCCGTAAGCTTCCTTATTATAAGGCCATTAGTAAGCAATTAGACGATGATTCCACCATTGATATGGAGGCTGGAGTCTTCAGCTATAGTGAACAATCCATCGCAGATGCCAAAGAGCAAGCTGAAAAAGAAAAGGCCGAAAGTACAGAAAAGCAAGAAGAACATTCTGAGGAAGCAAGCCAAGAACAGAATCAAGAACAGAATCCAGAAGGAGAAAATTCTTCTGGGAATGAGCAAAGCCCATAAATTATCTCAAATAATTGAAGAAAAAATGTCCATTTTAGGCTTCTTTGTGATATAATGAAGTTTGGATAGTTCCAACTAAAAGGGCTATAAATAGATGTAAAGTGAAAACAAATAAAGAGAGAGGACTGGTGTAATGGCTAGAGACGGCTTTTTTACAGGTTTAGATATCGGTACTAGTTCAATAAAAGTATTGGTGGCAGAACATGTCAATGGAGAAATGAATGTAATTGGAGTCAGCAATGCAAAAAGTGCTGGCGTCAAAGATGGAATTATAGTAGATATCGAAGCTGCTTCAAATGCAATTAAAACTGCAATCAGCCAAGCTGAAGAAAAAGCAGGGATTTCAATCAATCTAGTCAATGTTGGGTTGCCTGCAAACTTACTACAAATCGAAGCAACTCAAGGAATGATTCCAGTCACAAGTGATTCAAAAGAAATCACAGATGCAGATGTTGAAAATGTTGTCAAATCTGCACTCACAAAAAGCATGACACCGGATCGTGAAGTGATCACCTTCATTCCTGAAGAATTCACAGTAGATGGTTTCCAAGGAATCCGTGATCCACGCGGAATGATGGGGATCCGACTTGAAATGCGTGGTCTTCTTTATACAGGACCTCGTACCATCTTGCACAATTTGCGTAAAACAGTTGAACGTGCAGGCTTACAAGTTGAAAACATCATCATTTCACCGCTTGCGATGATCAAAACAGTCTTGAACGAAGGCGAACGTGAATTCGGAGCAACTGTGATTGATATGGGTGGTGGCCAAACAACAGTGGCATCTGTGCGTAGCCAAGAACTTCAATTTACAAATATCTACCAAGAAGGTGGCGATTACGTTACCAAAGATATTTCTAAAGTATTGAAGACTTCTCAAAAATTGGCAGAAGGCTTGAAGTTCAACTACGGTGAAGCCTATGTGCCATCTGCTGGAAACGAAGTCTTCCATGTAGAAGTCATCGGTGAAGTAGAGCCAGTTGAAGTGACTGAGAAGTACTTGGCTGAAATCATTTCAGCACGTATCAAACACATCTTTGAGCAAATCAAGCAAGACCTTGAAAGAAGACATTTGTTGGATCTTCCTGGTGGTATTGTCATCATCGGTGGAGGTGCGATCCTTCCAGGTGTTGAAGAATTGGCTCAAGAAGTCTTTGGTGTAAATGTGAAATTGTTTGTTCCAAATCAAATTGGAATTCGCAATCCAGCTTTTGCCCATGTAATTAGCTTGTCTGAATATGCAGGCAATTTGACAGATGTGGATATTATTGCTCAAGCTGCGGTTCATGGAGACGAAGTCTTGCGTCAACAACCGATTCAATTTGATCGACCTGTGCAACCACAAGTACAACCACAACCTGCTGCTCCAGCACAACCGGTAGTACCTGCGTACAATGCTGAGAAGATTGAATCTCCAGTAGATGCTCAAGAAATTCCAGTAGCAAGCAATGATAGCAAACAAGAACCAAAAACTACATTCACAGACCGAATGAAAAATTTGATC
This sequence comes from uncultured Streptococcus sp., assembly GCA_963554405.1. Taxonomy (GTDB): domain Bacteria; phylum Bacillota; class Bacilli; order Lactobacillales; family Streptococcaceae; genus Streptococcus. The sequence continues at coordinate 6,118 of CAUVRI010000035.1, forward strand.
GGTAATATGTTTGATTAAGGAGTGTAAGTATTTATGACATTTTCATTTGACACAGCAGCGGCACAAGGTGCAGTAATTAAAGTAATCGGTGTCGGTGGCGGTGGCGGTAACGCCATCAATCGTATGATTGACGAAGGCGTTGCCGGTGTAGAATTCATCGCAGCTAATACAGATGTTCAAGCACTTTCAAGTGCAAAAGCTGAAACAGTTATCCAATTGGGTCCAAAATTGACTCGTGGATTGGGTGCTGGAGGTCAACCTGAAGTTGGTCGCAAGGCAGCTGAAGAAAGCGAAGAAGTGTTAACAGAAGCTTTGCAAGGTGCAGACATGGTCTTCATCACTGCAGGGATGGGTGGAGGATCTGGTACAGGTGCTGCACCAGTCATCGCTCGTATTGCTAAAGCAGTTGGTGCTTTGACAGTAGCAGTTGTTACTCGTCCATTCGGGTTTGAAGGTTCAAAACGTGGGAACTTTGCTATTGAAGGGATTAATGAACTTCGCGAACATGTAGATACATTGTTGATTATTTCTAATAACAACTTGCTTGAAATTGTGGACAAGAAGACACCGCTTCTTGAAGCGTTGAGTGAAGCTGACAACGTTCTTCGTCAAGGTGTTCAAGGGATCACTGACTTGATCACAAGTCCTGGATTGATCAACCTTGACTTTGCAGACGTGAAGACTGTTATGGAAAACAAAGGAAATGCCCTCATGGGTATTGGTGTTGGTAGCGGTGAAGAACGCGTTATCGAAGCGGCTCGTAAAGCCATTTACTCTCCACTTCTTGAAACTACAATTGATGGTGCAGAAGACGTGATCGTCAACGTAACAGGTGGTTTGGATATGACATTGATCGAAGCTGAAGAAGCTTCAGAAATTGTGAACCAAGCTGCAGGTCACGGAGTGAACATCTGGTTGGGTACATCTATTGATGAATCTCTTAAAGATGAAATCCGCGTGACGGTTGTTGCAACTGGTGTCCGTCAAGACAAGGTAGAACGCGTTAGCGGAATTGCTTCCTCACAACGTCCTTATAAAACAGGACCACGTGAACAACGCCCACAAGCTGCACCATTTGACCGTGAATTTGATTTGAAACAAGATGTTGAATTGCCAACAACTCCAAGTCGTCCAGCGGTAGAACCAAACCGTGGCTCAGCCTTTGGTGATTGGGATATTCGTCGTGAGAATATCGTCCGCCAAACTGAACCAACATCAACACATCAAGTTGATCGTTATGTAGATTCATCTTCAGATGATGATGAATTGGAAACACCACCATTCTTCCGGAATCGTTAATCATGAATCTGGTAGAGAATGCTGATCTTGTACGGCAACAAGTAGAAACAGCAAGAAACAAAGCTAACCGTCAAGATCAAGTTAATGTGATAGCTGTCACCAAGTATGTGGATGTTGCCACAACAGAAGCACTGGTGAAAACAGGTATCCAACATATCGGTGAAAATCGTGTCGATAAATTCCTAGAAAAGTATCAAGCTCTAAAAGAGTATGACCTCACTTGGCACTTGATTGGGAGCCTCCAACGGCGGAAAGTAAAAGACGTGATTAATCTCGTCGATTACTTTCATGCCTTGGATTCGGTGAAGCTGGCTCAAGAAATTCAAAAGCGAGCAGAACACCCGATCAAGTGTTTCCTCCAAGTGAACATTTCTGGTGAAGAAAGTAAGCATGGATTTGCACCCGATGAACTGGATGATGTTTTAGCGGAAATCGCACAGCTGGACAAAATTGAAATTGTTGGTTTAATGACGATGGCTCCCTTTGAGGCTAGTCAAGAAGAGTTGCAGGATATTTTTTCAAAAACTCACCAACTTCAGAAACAACTAGAAAAGAAACAATTAAAAAATATGCCTTTTTCAGAACTAAGTATGGGTATGAGTCGTGACTTTGAAGTAGCCATTGCGAACGGAGCGACTTATGTAAGAATTGGGACATCATTTTTTAAATAGGAAAGAACTATGTCATTAAAAGATAAATTTAACAACTTTATTGACTACTTCACAGAAGACGGTGAAGAAGTAGAAGTTCGCGAGGCAAAGGCAGCTGGGGCGGAAACTCAACCAGTTCCACAGCCACAGCCGACTCCTCAAGTGACTTCTCCACGTCCACAGATTAGTCAAAGAGAACCAGTAAAACCAAAACCGACTCCTGTCGCCCCTGTTACGACTCCAGTGTCTACAGCGGCAGTGAAGGAACCTGTTTCAACAACGAAAAATACATCTGAAAATATTACTCGCTTGCATGAACGTCAACGTGAATTGGCTGCTAATCGTGCGAATACAGATGAAAAGATTACCATTGATGTACGCTATCCCCGCAAATACGAGGAAGCGACTGAAATTGTTGATCTATTACTATCTAATGAGAGTATCTTGATTGACTTCCAATATATGACTGAAGTACAAGCACGTCGTTGTTTAGATTATTTGGATGGGGCTCGTTATGTTTTAGCAGGAAATCTTCGTCGTGTTGCAAGTACCATGTACTTGTTGACTCCAATTAATGTAGTTGTTAACATTGAAGATATCCGCCTTCCAAATGATGTGGAAGTGACAGAATTTGACTATGATATGAAACGTAATCGTTAAGATGGTTATCTTTCAATACTTATCAAATATCATTCAAATCTATTCCATCATTCTTGTTATCTATACCTTACTATCTTGGTTCCCTGGGGCACCTCAGAGTACTCTTGGACAAATGGTTCACCGCCTAGTTGAACCATTTTTGAGCCTTTTTAGAAAGTTACCATTACAGTTTGGGGGCTTGGATTTTACGGTTCTTGTAGCACTTTTGGTCTTGAACTTGATGAATCAGTTATTAGCCCGCTTGTTCCTATTTTTGATTGGATAGAATACGATGGGACAGACGGAGATTTATCAACATTTCAATCGCGAAGATCACGAATTCATTGATCGTTGTATTGAATTGTCTGAAAGAGTGGTGGAACGCTATTCTGTTGAGGTGACGGGTTTTTTAAACCCTCATCAGGTCACTATTTTACGAAATGTCGCGGCAAGCTACCAATTACAGGTCTTTGCTTCTAGTGATGAGCAAAAAATGGAGTATGCCAAGGTTATTGTTGCTCCGGATTATTACCAATTGGATCCAAGTGACTTTGATCTGGCCTTATTGGAAATGGTCTATGCTTCAAAATTTCATCACTTGACTCATTCCCAGGTACTGGGGACCATTGTTCACCAATTAGGTGTGGAGCGCAAGTCCTTTGGAGATATTCTGACGAGTGAAGGAAAGATCCAAGTATTTGTTGAACAGCGTTTTGTTCACTATTTTATGGATCACATCCAGAAAATTTCTCGGGTACCTGTTAAGTTGAGGGAGGTTCCTCTCTCTGAACAATTGATCGTAGAGGAAGAAAGCCAGCAGCGAGATATTCTCGTGTCGAGTTATCGGTTAGATAAGGTGATTGCTGGGACCTTCAAGCTTTCGCGCTCACAAGCTAGTCAGTTGATTAGTTCTGGTCTAGTGAAAGTTAACTATGCGACGACTTCCAATGTTAGCTATGCTGTAGGTCTGAATGATTTAGTCAGTGTCCGACGCTTTGGGCGTCTTAAAATTGTTTCTGAAAATGGTATTTCAAAGAGTGGAAAATATAAAGTAACTGTTGAAGTACTCTTAAGTAAAAAATGAGGAGGAGTTATGGCTCTTACTGCTTTAGAAATTAAAGATAAAACTTTTGGCGTTAAATTTAGAGGGTATGATGCGAACGAAGTAGAAGAATTTCTAGATATCGTTGTTCGCGATTATGAAGATCTTGTTCGTTTAAATCATGATCAAGAAGCAAAAATTCAAGCTCTTGAAGAACGCTTAAACTATTTTGATGAAATGAAAGATTCATTGAGTCAATCTGTTTTGATTGCACAAGATACTGCTGAACGTGTCAAACAAGCAGCTAACGAACGTTCTGAAAATATTGTTCGTCAAGCTGAACAAGATGCACAGCACTTAGTAGATGAAGCAAAACAAAAAGCAAATGAAATCCTTCGTCATGCAACGGATAATGCCAAGAAGGTTGCCGTTGAAACAGAGGAATTGAAGAACAAGACACGCGTCTTCCATCAACGTTTGAAATCAACCATCGAAAGCCAATTGAGCATTATCGATACACCTGAATGGGATGAAATTCTTCGTCCAACAGCTATGTACATTCAAACAAGTGATGAAGCTTTCCGTGAAATTGTAGAGAAAGCTTTGGGTGAATCAGTTCACCATCATCATGCAGAAGATGATAATATTGATTTGACTCGTCAATTCTCTCCAGCTGAAATCGAAGAATTGCAAAAACGCATCGAAGCTGCTAATTTAGAATTGGGGGCAACACAAGCGTTTGAAGGTTTGAATGAAAAAGTTCAATCCGCTTTAGAAGAAGCAGAGCACGCTCGTCATGAAAATGAGGAAGTCGTTGCGGTTGAAGAAACTGTTCAACCAGAAGATGATGCAAATCGTGAATCTGTCAATATTTTATAATTTTGTAAAAACAGGTCCATTAATGATAGGTCTAGCGAGCAGATGATGGTGGAAGATCTGCACTCCCTCTTAATGGATGATCCTTTTACAGTATTCGTTCTGAACCCTTGAGTAAGAACGGACGTTTCCCTCGTTACGGGATGAGAGGAGAAGGTCGCTTGCGACTTCTCGAACAAAGGTGGTACCACGAGCAATCGTCCTTTTTAGGATGCTCGTGTTTTTTTATAGCTTTTAAATCAATAAGGAGACACAATGAAACTCAAAGAAACATTGAATCTTGGAAAAACAGCTTTTCCAATGCGGGCTGGGCTTCCAATGAAAGAACCAGTTTGGCAAAAAGAATGGGAAGATGCAAAATTGTATCAACGCCGTCAAGAGTTGAATGAAGGAAAACCGCATTTTACCCTTCATGATGGCCCTCCCTATGCCAACGGAAATATCCACGTAGGGCATGCCATGAACAAGATCTCAAAAGATATCATTGTTCGTTCCAAGTCTATGTCAGGCTTTTACGCCCCTTATATCCCAGGTTGGGATACCCATGGTTTGCCAATTGAGCAAGTCTTGGCTAAACAAGGCGTGAAACGTAAAGAAATGGACTTGGTTGAGTACTTGAAACTCTGCCGTGAATATGCTCTTTCTCAAGTAGATAAACAACGTGAAGACTTCAAACGCTTAGGTGTTTCAGGTGATTGGGATCATCCTTATGTCACCTTGACGCCTGACTATGAAGCAGCGCAAATCCGCGTCTTTGGTGAAATGGCTAATAAAGGCTATATCTACCGCGGAGCGAAGCCTGTTTACTGGTCATGGTCTTCTGAATCAGCCCTTGCTGAAGCAGAGATTGAATACCATGATTTGGTGTCAACTTCTCTTTACTATGCTAACAAAGTTAAAGATGGCAAAGGTATTCTAGATACAGACACTTACATCGTTGTCTGGACAACAACTCCATTTACTGTTACAGCTTCTCGTGGTTTGACGGTCGGTGCAGAGTTTGATTATGTCGTAGTAAAACCTGCTGGATCTGATCGTAAGTATGTCGTAGCATCTGCGCTTTTGCCAAGTCTTTCTGAAAAATTCGGTTGGGAAAATGCTGATGTTCTTGCGACTTACCAAGGAAAAGAATTGAACCATATCGTTACAGAACACCCATGGGATACGGAAGTTGATGAATTGGTGATCCTTGGTGAGCATGTAACCCTTGATTCAGGTACCGGTATCGTCCATACGGCTCCTGGTTTTGGTGAGGATGACTACAATGTAGGGATTGCAAATGGCCTCGAAGTAGCCGTTACGGTTAACGAACGCGGTATTATGATTGAGAATGCTGGCCCTGATTTTGCAGGTCAGTTCTACGACAAGGTTGTACCAACTGTTATTGAGAAACTTGGCGATTTGCTTCTTGCTCAAGAAGAAATCTCTCACTCCTACCCATTTGACTGGCGGACGAAAAAACCAATCATCTGGCGTGCCGTGCCACAATGGTTTGCTTCTGTATCAAAATTCCGCCAAGAAATCTTGGATGAAATTGAGAAAGTGAAATTCCACTCAGAATGGGGGAAAGTCCGTCTTTATAACATGATTCGTGACCGTGGTGACTGGGTCATCTCACGTCAACGTGCCTGGGGAGTTCCTCTTCCAATCTTCTACGCTGAAGATGGCACACCAATCATGACAGCTGAAACCATCGAACATGTAGCGCAACTCTTTGAAGAGCACGGATCAATCGTCTGGTGGGAACGTAATGCCAAGGACCTCTTGCCAGAAGGATTTACCCATCCAGGTTCACCAAATGGTGAGTTCAAAAAAGAAACAGATATCATGGACGTCTGGTTCGACTCAGGTTCATCATGGAATGGGGTTGTGGTTAACCGTCCAGAACTCAAATACCCAGCAGATCTTTACCTTGAAGGTTCTGACCAATACCGTGGTTGGTTTAACTCATCACTTATCACATCTGTTGCTAACCATGGCATAGCACCTTACAAGCAAATCTTGTCTCAAGGTTTTACGCTTGATGGTAAGGATGAAAAGATGTCCAAATCTCTTGGAAATACTATTTTGCCTAGCGATGTTGAGAAACAATTTGGCGCTGAAATTCTTCGTCTTTGGGTAACAAGTGTAGATACTAGCAATGACGTTCGTATCTCAATGGATATCCTTAGCCAAGTATCGGAATCTTACCGTAAAATCCGTAACACTCTTCGTTTCTTGATTGCTAATACATCTGACTTTAACCCAGCTGAGGATGCAGTAGCTTACGATGAGCTTCGTTCAGTTGATAAGTACATGACGATTCGCTTTAACCAGCTTGTTAAGACCATTCGTGATGCTTACGCAAACTTTGAATTCTTGACAATCTACAAGGCCTTGGTGAACTTTATCAACGTTGACTTGTCAGCCTTCTACCTGGATTTTGCCAAAGATGTTGTCTACATCGAAGGTGCGAAATCTCTTGAACGCCGTCAGATGCAAACAGTCTTCTATGACATCCTTGTGAAGATCACTAAACTCTTGACGCCAATTCTTCCTCACACTGCTGAAGAAATCTGGTCATACCTTGAGTTTGAAGCAGAGGATTTTGTTCAATTATCAGAATTGCCAGAAGCAGAAACGTTTGCCAACCAAGAAGAAATCTTGGATACTTGGTCAGCCTTCATGGACTTCCGTGGTCAAGCTCAAAAAGCCTTGGAAGAAGCACGTAATGAAAAAGTGATCGGTAAATCACTAGAAGCTCACTTGACAGTTTATCCAAATGAAGTGGTGAAAACTCTTCTTGGAGCTGTTGATAGCAATGTCGCCCAACTCTTGATTGTCTCTGAATTAACCATCGCAGAAGGAGCAGCTCCAGAAGGAGCAGTTAGCTTTGAAGATGTTGCCTTCACTGTTGAACGTGCAGCTGGTGAAGTTTGTGACCGTTGCCGTCGTATCGATCCAACAACTGCAGAACGCCACTACCACGCAACCATCTGTGATCACTGTGCAAGCATTGTCGAAGAGAACTTTGCGGACGCAGTCGCAGAAGGATTTGAAGCAAAATAATAAGAAGTGAAAAATCGCAGGGAGAGAGTCTCCTTGCGACTTTTCAATAAAGAGGAAGTTATGTGGTACCAGAAAGAATTTAAGGAACTAGAACTGAAAGAGTTTTACGAGATCGTTCAGCTGCGATTAGAGACCTTTGTCGTGGAACAAACTAGGATCTACAATGATCTCGATGATATTGATTATCGATCTATCCATCTTTTTCATCAAAATAGGGAAGGACGTGTGGATGCTTATGCTCGCATATTCGCAACGGGACTGACGATTCATTTTGGCAGAGTGGCTGTTTCCAAAGGTAGCCGTGGTCAAGGACTAGGAAAGGCTATGGTAGAGCAAATTTTGGACCTGTGTGAACAGAGATTTCCTGGACGGGCCATTGAAATTGAGGCTCAAGAACAGGTGGTCGGCTTGTATGAAAAATTAGGTTTTTAAACGGTGAGCAAGCCCTTTATCTTGGCTTCTACCCCTCACGTAAAAATGATCTTTCAGAAATAAAGAATCCTTTCATCTCATAATCGAGGTGAAGGGATTTTTTTGGAAAAAGATAGCAAAGAAAAAAGTAAGGCAAATTGGCCTTACTTAGTAATTGGAAAGGAAATTTCAATTAGTTTATCGGAGTAGAGGGTTTTAATAGCGGATTGATCAATGTTTTGAAGATCAATCTTACGTTTTAAAAAGAACTCACGAATTAATTCTACTTCAGTTTCACGAATAGCACGGTGTTTGTTACTGATCAATAATTCATAGTGGGTTGGGGCTTGTGTAAAAACAACATCAGTATTGCCCGCGGAATAAACCTCGACAAGCAAGGCGTCAGTGCTGGCAAGTTGGCTCTTGACCAGTGCAGCATGACTATTGGTGGTATTAATGAGCTTCATATGAGTTCCTCCTGACCTCTATCTTCATTTATTATAGCACTTTTTTTTATTTTGTGAAAGAAGTCCTTTAGTTTTTATGGGCAATTTTCCACTGTTCAATGCCCCATTTATGGCTGCCACGTTTGAGTTTTTCAATCGCTTCCTCTACTGGAAACCAAGAGAGATTGTTAAAATCTTCCAGTGGTTTTTGAGTTTCTGTATAGTCGACGACTTCATAAATATAGGCAGGATTGTAGAAGTAGGTATCCCGGTGGCTAGAATAAAAATACTCGTCTGCTTGGCCATAGTATTGCCCTAAAATAGCGGTAAAGCCTAATTCTTCGATTAGTTCCCGTTTCAGAGCTTGCAAGTGATCTTCACCCGCCTCGATTTCCCCGCCAGGTAAGAACCAAGCCCCATTAGGAGCTTGAACGAGGATGATCTGATCCTGGTCCTTATTGGAAATAACAGCGTAGACACCGTAGCGGTTCACATACGCAACATCTTGTTTCTTTTCACCAAAACTTGGAATGGTCATGGTTTTCTCTTTTCTTATTTTTTCATCATTATATCATATTTTTTAGCAAAAATCTGGAGGGAAAAAAGAGAGAGAGTGGGACAAAAGTCCTAGCCTCTCAATTGTTTTTGGATTGTTGAGCAAGACGCAGTGGTTGAGTGGGCTCTACTACGCTGATTTCATCAGCTTTTA
>CAUVRI010000036.1:0-14528 GCA_963554405.1 uncultured Streptococcus sp.
GACGACGAAATCGAATTCTAACGAATTACCGATTTCTGTCCCACTCTCTTTTATTTTTGAAATCAGTCTGTTAGTTTCATGGCTTTGATTTTTTCTTCTTCGGGAGTGACCCGCAGAGTCTTTTGGCCAGTGTAGGTGACAAAACCTGGTTTTCCACCAGTTGGTTTATTGAGTTTCTTGGCTTCGATCATATCTACTTGGACCAGGTTTGAGAGACGGGCCTTGGAATAGTAGGCCGCCAACTCTGCAGCATCGGTTTTCACTTCATCCGATGGATTTAGATTTCCTGTAATGACGACGTGGCTTCCCGGGATATCCTTGGCATGGAACCAGAGTTCATCTTTTTTAGCAATTTTAAAGGTCAGTTCATCGTTTTGCAGATTATTGCGACCCACTAAAATGATGGTTTTTCCATCACTCGCCAGGTATTTTTCTGGTTTTTTCCGTTTATGAATTTTTTCACGGTTGCGCCGTTTGATAAAGCCGGTCTGGATTAGCTCTTCTCGAATTTCTGCCACCTCAGCCAGGCTCGCTTGAGAAAGGGCTGTTTCAACCGTTTCAAGATAAGAAATGGTTTCCTTGGTTTCTTGAATGAGGATGGTCAAATGTTTGACGGCTTCTTTTAACTTCTGGTAGCGTTTGAAGTAGCGTTGGGCATTTTGATTGGGGGTCAGGGCTTTGTTGAGTTGGATGGTAATGGGCTCGTTGGTATAGTAATTATCCAAAACAACCTGGTCTTGGTCGTTTGGTACCTGATGGAGGAAGGTTGTCAGCAATTCTCCTTTTTGGCGGAATTCTTCCGCATTGTCGGTCGCCGCTAACTCCGCTTCTTGCTTGGCTAATTTTTTCCGGTTCTTTTCAAGATCGTTTTCAACCTTGCGGATTAATTCACTGGCCTGTTGTTGCACCCGATCGCGCTCAGCCTTGTCTCGATAATAGTCATCCAGCAGATCAGAAAGTGTTTCAAAGGTTTGACTGGTCGCATCCTCAAAGGGGATAGCCGAGAAGGATTTGGTCGTTAGGCGAGGCTCAGTTGAAGCTTGGAAAAAGGCACGGAAGGTCTTTAATTTTTCATCCGTCTCAAGTCGCTTGGCCAATTCTTGAGCTGTATCTCGCCCCAAACCTTGGAAACATTTTTGAAGGTTCTTTGGGTTTAACTCTTCCTTGTGAAGAAGGGCAAAAAGGGCTTCATCTCCAATTGTAAAAGGATTGACCGCGTCGGTTTTCGGAGGAGCTACATAGGTTGATCCAGGGAGAATGGTCCGGTAGCTATTTTGTGAGAAACCGACATGTTTAATGGCTTCGATGATTTTATTGCTGGTGCGGTCCAGGAGAATAATATTACTGTGCTTGCCCATGATTTCGATCATGAGGCTGACAGAAATAGCATCTCCAATTTCGTTTTTATTGGAGACACGGATTTCAAGAATCCGGTCGTTCTCCATTTGCTCAATCCCTTCAATGACAGCGCCTTGAAGATATTTGCGCATAACCATAATAAAGGTATTGGGAAAGGCAGGATTTTCAAAGTTGGTCTGGGTCCGTTGGATCCGTCCGAAGACAGAATGGGCAGAGAGCAAGAGTTTTTGGTTTTTTCGATTGCCTCGGATTTGGAGCACCAATTCTTGCTCGAAGGGTTGGTTAATTTTTTGAATGCGGCCACTCAAGAGTTCGGCCTTCAATTCTTGCACCATATGGTGTAAAAAAAATCCATCAAAAGACATGGGATTCCTCATCATTCTAGCGTTTATTCTAGTAAATTATATCAAAATTAGAGCGGAAATCCCAGAGAGAAGCTAGAAGCTGTTCAATAGAAAATGAAGAGAAAATGCGAACGTTTTCAAAAAAATGCAGAAAAAGTATTGACATTTTTGAAAGAAAATTTTAAAATGTAAGAAATTAGAAAAGTAGTAAATGAAAGTTTCAAGAGAGCCCACGGTTGCTGAGAGTGGGTAGCGGCAGTTTATGAAATTGGACTAATGATGAGATGAATTTGAAACAATAAAAATTCGGTTGGCACACCTTATCGTGCAACTTGTTGCTAGACAAGACAGAGATATGGGGGAGACTATCCTTTTCCCATAAGTGAGGTGGCACCGCGATGACACGTCCTCACATAGCTTTTGCTATGTGTGGGCGTGTTTTTTGTTTTAGATGAGAAGGGAGAAAAGAAATGAAGAAACGATGGCGTCGCATTCTTTAGAGGATGAAAATTAGAAGAAAATGAAAAAATAGAAGAGGTAGTAAAATGAAAAATAAACGGTTAATGGGAATTATTGGTTTGATTGCAGCAGCAGTCATTGGGACAGCGATCTATTCAGCTACAGCAGGCAAAGACAACAAGGCAGCAACTAGCAATGAAAAAGCTAAAGTTGGGGTCTTGCAGTTGGTCAGCCACCCTTCGCTTGATTTGATCTACAAGGGAATTCAAGATGGTTTGGCTGAAGAAGGTTATGACAAGGACAAAGTGGACATTGACTTCCTCAATGCAGAAGGGGACCAAAACAAGGTTGCAACCATGAGTAAACAATTGGTAGACAAGGATAACCAAGTCTTGATTGGGATTGCAACCCCATCTGCTCAAGGTTTGGCTAGTGCAACCAAAGACAAACCAATTGTCATGGGTGCTGTAACCGATCCAGTCGGCGCAAACTTGGTCAAAGATTTGAAAAAACCAGGTGGCAATATCACTGGGGTATCTGACCACAATCCAACTGAGCAACAGTTGAAATTGATCAAAGAGTTGACTCCAAACGTGAAAACCATTGGGATCCTCTACTCAACCAGTGAAGATAATTCCAAATCTCAAGTAGAAGAATTTACAAAATTAGCTGAAAAAGCAGGCTACAAGGTTGTTCCTTATTCTGTTCCTTCTACAAACGAAATTGCTTCCACTGTGTCTGTAATGTCAGGCAAAGTCGATGCCATCTGGGTTCCAATCGACAATACCATCGCTTCAGCCTTCTCAACAGTTGTCGAAGCCAACAAAACAGCTAAAAAACCAATCTTCCCAAGTGCGACAGCCATGGTCGAAGCTGGTGGTTTAGGTTCAGTCGTTGTCGACCAACACGATCTTGGAGTAGCAACTGGTAAAATGGCTGCGAAGATCTTGAAAGGTCAAAAACCTGCGGATACACCAGTTGAAATCTTTAGCCAAGGAAAATCTGTCATCAATAAAAAAGTCGCAGATGAATTAGGCATTACTATTCCAGAATCTGTCTTGAAAGATGCTGGACAAGTCATTAAATAAAAAGGAAACGAATCACAAGAATGGCAGGGGAAGTTGGCTTTGGCAGGTCTTTAAATCGTGACCTTTAAAAATGTCTACCAGTGCTCATGACCAACTATGTTACTCATGGTAGAGGAGAAAGATATGGAAGTTAAGATAACAGATCTTCATCCGACCCAACTATATTTATCAGAAAAGAAGTTACAAGCTATCCAGATGCTGGATCAGTCGGTAGACATCATCAATGTGGATCCAATTAGTGTTCTTGCATTTGGAAATCGCTTCTTGATTACAGACGGGCATCACAGGGCTTATCAGGCTTTATTGGCAGGTCGGGATACGATTTCTGTTGAGTTTGATAGAGACGGTGGTGATGAACTCTATCATCTCTATGCGCAAGCTTGCGAGGAAAGAAAGATATCCTCTGTTTTGGATTTAAAACATCGTATCTTACCTCAAGATGAGTATGAAGCAAAATGGTATAACTGGTGTGATGGTTTTAACCAAGCAACCACTCTTCTATTGAAAAGGCAAGCAGATGAAACAGACAAGGCAAATAGATAATGTACTGCCTCTTGTTCCTTTGTCTATTGAAATTAGTCTCATCTAACTTGTTTTTTAACAAAAAATCTGCTAAACTAGATAGTAATCGAATAGAAATCTGCAAGACTAGTATCTCAAGGGAAGTGCGACAGGGAGAAGAGCCGTGACTGAAAGCTCTTTGCATGAAAGCTGAGTGAATTCACTTGCGTAAAGGATTTAGAAATTAAGGTCTGGTTTACGGATAAAAAACGGATGGTACCGCGTGTCAACGCTCCGAATGTGGGTGTTGGCGCGTGGTTTTTTCTATGTCTGTAGAGGGACCATGATGGAGGAAATATGTCAACGATTGAAGAACAATTAAAAGCGCTTCGTGAAGAAACGCTGGCAGCTTTGAAGCAGATTTCTGCTGAAAATGAAAAAGAATTGCAAGAACTACGGGTCTCTGTCCTTGGGAAAAAAGGTTCTCTGACTGAGATCCTCAAAGGGATGAAAGATGTCTCTGCTGAGATGCGTCCGGTTATCGGGAAACACGTCAATGAAGCCCGCGATGTCTTGACGGCTGCCTTTGAAGAAACAACCAAACTCTTGGAAGAAAAGAAAGTCCAAGCGAAACTAGCTAGCGAAAGCATCGATGTGACCCTTCCCGGTCGTCCGGTTGCTAGTGGTTACCGTCATATCTTGACCCAAACCAGTGAAGAAATCGAAGATATCTTTATCGGGATGGGCTACCAAGTCGTGGACGGCTTTGAAGTAGAGCAAGACTACTACAACTTTGAACGCATGAATTTGCCGAAAGATCACCCTGCGCGGGATATGCAGGATACCTTCTATATCACAGAAGAAATCTTGCTTCGGACCCATACCTCACCAGTACAGGCGCGGGCAATGGATGCGCATGACTTCAGCAAGGGACCATTGAAGATGATCTCTCCAGGGCGTGTTTTCCGTCGGGATACTGATGATGCGACCCACAGCCATCAATTCCATCAGATCGAAGGCTTGGTCGTTGGGAAGAACATTTCTATGGCAGACCTTCAAGGAACGCTTCAATTGATCGTGCAAAAGATGTTTGGGGCAGAACGTCAAATCCGTCTGCGTCCTTCTTACTTCCCATTTACCGAGCCATCGGTTGAAGTAGACGTTTCTTGCTTCAAATGTGGTGGAGCTGGATGTAACGTATGTAAGAAAACTGGTTGGATCGAAATCATGGGAGCCGGTATGGTTCACCCACGTGTCCTTGAAATGAGTGGTATTGACCCAACAGTTTATTCAGGATTTGCCTTTGGACTTGGTCAAGAGCGTGTGGCTATGCTTCGTTACGGAATCAATGATATCCGTGGCTTCTATCAAGGGGATATCCGTTTTTCAGAACAATTTAAATAATCATGTTAGTTAGAGTAAAAATCGACCAGGCACAGACCTTACGTGATCTAGAGGTGGAGACCTACCGGGATACCTTCGGTCCCTATATTGTTGAGAAAGATTTGGAAGATTACTTCTCCACCGTGCTCTCTTTGCAGCAAATCGAGAAGGATCTGCTAGATCCAGAATCCGAAACCTATTTTGTCCTCAATGAAGATCAAGAAATCTGTGGTTTTCTCAAGATCAACTGGGGTCAAGCGCAGACCGAGCCAGTAGAGATGGACAGGGCCTTTGAGATCCAACGGATCTATGTCAAAAAGGAATTTCATGGGGCTGGTTTTGGTAAGGAAATGTTTACCTTTGCTCTGGAACAAGCAAAGAGCCGTGGCTTTGAGTGGGCTTGGCTAGGTGTCTGGGAACGCAACTTTAAGGCACAAGATTTTTACTACCGCTTTGGATTTGAACGATTTAGTGAACACCAGTATATCACCGGAGATACCGTGGATACAGACTGGTTGCTACGCAAACATTTGAAGGAGAATCCGCAAGCTTAATTGTGGGTCCAAATTGAGAGAAAGGAATTGAAAAGGTCTCACCTAGTGGGATCTTACGATCAGAATTATGTTAGTATCATATAAATGGTTAAAACAATTGGTGGACGTGGATGTGCCATCAGAAGAGTTGGCTGAAAAAATGTCAACCACAGGGATCGAGGTAGAAGGTGTGGAATCGCCTGCTGCTGGTCTCTCAAAAATTGTCGTCGGAGAAGTCTTGTCTTGCGAAGATGTGCCAGAAACTCATCTTCATGTCTGTCAAGTCAATGTGGGTGAAGAAGAAGCCCGTCAAATCGTCTGTGGAGCACCAAATGTTCGAGCAGGCATCAAGGTTATGGTGGCTCTTCCAGGTGCTCGCATTGCGGATAACTACAAGATTAAAAAAGGGAAAATCCGTGGCTTGGAATCCCTTGGAATGATCTGTTCACTTGGTGAATTAGGAATTTCTGACTCTGTTGTACCGAAAGAATTCGCAGATGGCATCCAAATCTTGCCAGAAGATGCTGTTCCAGGAGAAGAAGTCTTCTCTTACCTAGACTTGGATGATGAAATCATCGAACTTTCCATCACTCCAAACCGTGCAGACGCTCTTTCTATGCGTGGGGTAGCGCACGAAGTAGCAGCGATTTATGACAAGGCAGTCAATTTCAAAGACTTTACGTTGACTGAAACAGACCAAGCTGCAGCCGATGCTCTTTCTGTCAGCATTGACACAGATAAGGCACCTTACTATGCTGCTCGTATCTTGGACAATGTAACCATCGCACCAAGTCCACAATGGTTGCAAAACCTCCTCATGAACGAAGGCATCCGTCCCATCAATAATGTGGTTGACGTGACCAACTATATTTTGCTTTACTTTGGTCAACCGATGCATGCCTTTGACTTGGATACCTTTGAAGGAACTGATATCCGTGTGCGTGAAGCGCGTGCTGGTGAAAAATTGGTAACCTTGGATGGGGAAGAGCGTGAGTTGGAAACAAGTGACCTCGTGATTACAGTTGCGGACAAACCAGTAGCTCTTGCAGGTGTCATGGGTGGAGAAGCTACAGAAATCTCTGAAAAATCTACTCGTGTTGTTCTTGAAGCAGCTGTCTTCAATGGCAAATCGATCCGTAAGACCAGCGGTCGCCTCAACCTTCGTTCAGAGTCATCTTCTCGCTTTGAAAAAGGCATCAACGTGGCAACCGTCAATGAAGCCCTTGATGCGGCAGCAAGCATGATTGCAGAGCTTGCAGGTGCCACTGTTCGTAAGGGAATCGTTTCAGCAGGCCAGCTCGATACTTCTGATGTGGAAGTTTCTTCTACCCTTGCAGACGTTAACCGTGTCCTTGGGACAGAGCTTTCCTACGCAGATGTCGAAGATGTCTTCCGTCGTCTTGGATTTGGTCTTTCTGGAAATGCAGAAGCCTTTACTGTCAGCGTTCCACTTCGCCGTTGGGACATCACCATCGAAGCGGACCTCTTTGAAGAAATTGCTCGGATTTATGGTTATGACAAGTTACCAGCAACTCTTCCAAAAGATGACGGGACAGCAGGTGAATTGACAGCGACTCAAAAATTGCGTCGCCAAGTTCGGACCATTGCTGAAGGGGCTGGTTTGACAGAAATCATCACTTATGCTTTAACAACTCCTGAAAAAGCCGTTGAATTTGCGACTGCGCCAAGCAATTTAACAGAGCTCATGTGGCCAATGACTGTGGATCGTTCAGTCCTCCGTCAAAATATGGTTTCAGGTATTTTAGATACAGTTGCCTACAACGTAGCGCGTAAGAACAAAGATTTGGCCCTCTATGAGATCGGAAAAGTCTTTGAACAGACAGGCAATCCAAAAGAAGACTTGCCAAATGAAATCAACAGCTTTGCTTTTGCTTTGACAGGTTTAGTTGCTGAAAAAGACTTCCAAACTCCAGCTGTTCCAGTTGACTTCTTCTATGCTAAGGGAATCTTGGAAGCCCTCTTTGCTCGCTTGGGTCTTGAAGTGACTTATACAGCAACACAAGAAATCAAGAGTCTCCACCCAGGACGTACAGCCTTGCTCTCACTTGGTGACCAGGTGATTGGGGTCTTGGGGCAAGTGCATCCTGTAACAGCTAAGTCTTATGATATCCCAGAAACCTATGTGGCAGAATTGAACTTATCTGCTATTGAAGCAGCTCTTCAACCAGCCGCAGCCTTTGTGGAAATCACCAAATTCCCAGCTGTGAGCCGTGATATCGCCCTTCTCCTCAAAGCAGAAGTGACTCACCAAGAGGTAGTCGATGCCATTCAAGCTGCTGGCGTGAAACGCTTAACAGCTATCAAACTCTTTGACGTCTTCTCCGGTGAAAAACTAGGACTTGGCATGAAGTCTATGGCCTACAGTTTGACCTTCCAAAATCCAGAAGATAGCTTGACGGATGAAGAAGTCGCACGCTACATGGAAAAAATCCAAGCATCACTTGAAGAAAAAGTCAATGCAGAAGTACGTTAAAATGTGTATAGAAAAAACCGTTGATGACTCATCAACGGTTTTTAAAATTCATTTTACAAGATGGTTTCCATGACCGTTTCTTGAGGTTTCATGCCCTGTCTTTGATAGAAGCGAAGGGCTCCTTCATTGTCATTCCAGACATTAAGAGTTAGGTTGTAGCAGCCGATTTTCTTGGCATAGCTGACAGCGAATTGATAGAGTTGATCGCCGATCTTTTGCCCACGCGCTACTTGATCGACACACAAGTCTTCGATGAAGAGGGTTTTAATGGGATGAAGCACAGGATTATCAGAGACTTCTTTAATGGTGATGAAGAGATGTCCCAGGATTTGGCCATCTTCATTTTCGTAGACGAAAATCGGTGTATGTTCTTGCGCCATTAACTGTTTTAACTCTTCTTTACTATATTTTCCGCCACTTCCTTTGAAAATATCGGGACGGAGTTGGTGGTGGACGGAAAGAATCTGTTCTAAGAGACCAAGCAAAGCAGGAATATCATTTGGTTGAGCTAAACGAATCGTCATGTAGATTCTCCTTAGTCGTATTTTCTATATTATAAAAATTTTTTACAGAGCTTGTCAATGGAAAAAGGATCGTTAAAAGGTGCGCAAATGCGGACCTTTTATTTCTTACCTCAAATGATCTTGTCAATCATATTTTTATTTTTGACAAATATTTTTATTTTTTTGACAAATATACTTGTCAAAAAGAAAAAGAAGTGTTACAATGTTTTTAGTTGAAAGAAGAGGAGGTATTCTTATGGGAGCTATATGGATTCTATTTATCCCTTTTCTGGTTATCATTTATGCAAGCACAGAAAAGAAGATAAAAAAGTTGAACAAACGTATTAAAAGATTAGAAAAACAAGTGAAAGGAAATCAAGAAATGTCTAGACTTTTAGAAGAATTAAAAGGCCAAACGGTCAAGGTGACAGTCAATGGATTTGGAACCGAATATGAGATTATAGATATCGATGAAGATTGGGTTAAATTGAGTTGTGAGACCAATAAACAACAAAGAGAAACCAAATTAGTTCGCATCGAAGATATTCAAGATGTTCAGCTATAGGAGGCGAAAGCCATGATCTTAAAAAATCGATTGAAAGAGCTGAGGGCGCGTGATGGGCTCAACCAATCCGAGCTAGCCAAGCTAGCTGGAGTCTCGCGCCAGTCTATCAGTCTCTTGGAGCGGGGTGAATACACCCCTTCGGTTATCATTGCCATCACCATCGCCCAGATTTTCAAGGAACCTGTGGAAAATGTCTTTAGTCTAGTGGAGGAAGAGGAATAACAATGAAAAAGCAACAACAAGAACGAACCCCTCGTTACCGTTTTTGGAGAAATGTAGGGATCATTACAGTTTCCGGCTTGATCGGAGGAGTTATCGGATTTTTGACAGAAATGTTTGGATACGAAAAGCCCCTAGAAATCCAATCCTTCTTTAGTAAAGAAGTACTCCTTTTGGGCTCAGCAGTTTTATTCTTAGTCGCATTTATACTCACGATGGTCTTACTGATGTGCGCGAGAAAAGTCCATCAAAAGATGCTCCAAATAGAAGACGATGATGAAGCCTATCACTATGACATTCAAAAGAAAAAACTATATGGCTTAGCGACCATTTTTAAAGGCATCATGATCTTGCCCTACTTTTTAGTCGTCATTTTTTATAGTCAATTGGTCGACTTAGATAGACCTGGCGCTGGGGACATGGCTTTTATCTTTGGAGACTTTACCATGCTCTATCTCTTTCTTGTCTTGATTGCCCTATTTTTCCTATCGGATATCTTCTTTCGCAAGACCTTCCATCTGATTTATGGAAAACCGATTCCCCGCAATGCCAATGCCAAGGAAGTGCGTGAATTTATGATGAGTATGATGGATGAAGCAGAAAAGCAGATTAGCTACGAGGAAAACTATGAAATTATCATTAAGTTAAGCAATTATATCTTGCCGATTTCCTTAATTGCGATATTCTTAGTTGGCATTGCTTTCCATACAGATATCTTGTTAGCATTAGTAGTGGTATCACTGATTTATGTCTATATCTTGGTCTCTCAGTACAAGATTACCAAACGTTATTATAAAGAGTAAAGGAGTCATCCATGTTAGAAATTAGACATTTAGAAAAAAGCTTTGGGAATAAGCAGGTCCTCTTTGGAGTGGATCTGACAGCTCAACAAGGGCATATACTTGGCTTAGTTGGGAAAAATGGGGCTGGGAAAACAACTATTTTCCACAGTATCTTGCGCTTTTTGGACTACAGCGGTGAGATTCGCCTAGGTGGCAAAGCGATTACACAAGAAACTTACAAAGAAATTGGCTATTTGCCAGAAGAGCGCAGTCTTATGCCAAAACTCACGATTTTTGAGCAGGTCCGCTATTTGGCTGCCTTAAAAGGAATGAGCACCGCCGAGGTCAAGGAAAAATTACCGATTTGGATGGAAAAACTCCAAGTGAAGGGGAAATTGACTGATAAAATCAAGAGCCTCTCAAAAGGGAACCAACAGAAGGTTCAATTGATCATCACCTTGATCCATGAGCCAAAATTGATCATTTTAGATGAACCCTTTAGCGGCTTGGATCCGGTCAATACAGAAGTGCTCAAGCAGGTCATTTTTGAAGAAAAAGAGCGTGGGGCAACCATTATCTTTTCTGACCACGTCATGACCAATGTCGAAGAGTTGTGTGATGATATCCTAATGATCCGTGATGGTTCGGTTGTCCTTTCAGGGCCTGTCCAAGAGGTCCGGAATAGCTATGGCAAGACTCGCCTCTTTGTCTCTAACGACTTTAGCAAAGAAGAGCTAGAAGCTCTGCCACACGTGACCAAGGTCAGCATGACCAAGCAGGGGACTTGGAAGCTAATCTTGGATGATGCATCAGCTGGTCCAGAATTATTTGATCGCTTGACCAAGGGCCACTACCTAGCAACCTTTGACCACCAAGCCCCAACTATTGATGAGATCTTTAAACTTGAATCAGGAGTAGAAGTATGAAACAGATGTTTGTTGTAATGAAAGAAACCTATATCAGACAAGTGAAATCATGGAGTTTCCTCTTCATGGTCTTTGGCCCCTTCCTCTTTTTGGGATTGAGCATTGGAATCGGTTATCTGACAGGTTCTTCTACAGATGCCAAAAACCAGGTAGCCTTGGTGACAGAAGTGACAGCTGTCAAAGAAAGCCTCAAAGGAACCGATGGCTTGACCTTAGACTACAAAGATGAAGCAGCAGCTAAAAAAGCCATCAAGGATGAGAAAGCAGCTGCTTACCTAACGGTCGATGAAAAAGAAGGCCAGCTAGAAGCGACTTATGTGGGCGATCAAGCCATGAAAACAGATTTAAAATCGCTTGTCGCTGCTAAATTAAGCCAAGTCCAACAAGGGATCAATATGGCCCGTGCTAATCTAAGCAAAGAGCAACTGACAGCCTTGTCTCAACAGGTTTCTCTCAAAGAAAAAATTGACGAGAAAAAAGAAGGCTTGAAAATGGTGCAAACCATGGTTGCAGGTGGTCTGGGAATGCTGCTTTATATGATTTTGATCTTCTACTCTAGTATCACAGCCCAAGAAGTAGCCAGTGAAAAGGGAACTAAGATCATGGAAGTGGTCTTCTCTAGTATCAAAGCAACCGACTATTTCTTCGCACGCATGCTCGGACTCTTCGGAGTGATTTTTACCCATATTTTTGTCTATGTCGTTGGGCTAGTAGCTGTTTGGATCTTTAGAGCAGATATCCCAGTTGTCAAGGATATTCTTGCTCCAAACTCTCCAATTACCCAACACCTAGCAGAAGCGATCTCGCTTAATACCGTCTTCTTCATTATCCTTGGGATCTTTATGTATGTGGTGCTCTCTGCCTTCTTAGGTTCCACAGTTGCACGACCAGAAGATTCAGGAAAAGCGATTTCGCCACTGATGATGTTAGTCCTCTTTAGCTTTTTTGGTGTGACTACCTTGGGAAGTGCTGGTGATGTCTTCTTATTGAAGATCGGTTCCTACATTCCTTTCATTTCCACCTTCTTCATGCCTTTCCGTACCATCAATGGCTATGCGACTGGTCTTGAAGCTTGGGGTTCATTAGGAATTGCGGTTCTCTTTACCATCGTGGGAACAGTGCTCATTGCTCGAATCTACGCGAGCTTAATCCTCCAGACCGATGACCTCGGACCGTGGAAGACCATCAAACGTGCTCTTAGCTATCGCTAATCAGTCAAGCCCTCAGTGATTGCTGGGGGCTTTTTGAATGAAGGTTACAATATTTATTTTGCCAGAAGCTTGTCTCTAACTATTAATAAATTAAAGAAAATTGAGTATGTTTTTTCATAAAAGAAAGAGTATTTTTCTTCAAATTATGATATGATGGAGGGGAATAATAAGATTTGAGGGTGAAATATATGGATAAACTCCAAATAAAATCCAGCCCAATTGATGCGCAAGCGGCTATTGGTGAGTTGACTGGTGTAGATGTATCACAAAATGAGAATAAACAAGTAGAGTTTAGTTATTCTGCTGGGATTGCAGGTATGGAGAAGGGAAAAGAGGTGAATAATCACTTACTTCAAGCTGTAGGAAAATTTAGTGAAGCTGTTCTAATCCAAGCTAATAAATTTCCTCAAATTGCTGCTGTGCTTGAAAAGCGTGATGTAGAACAGGCACAAAGATGGGAAAGCTAACCATGATGGAGGATGTTAATAAAAAAAAGCGAGATAAACTATTCCAAGAGATTGTAAAAACAGAACGACAGGAAGATCTTATTTTAAATTTAAGTCGTGAGTATCAAAAAAGTTTAGATGAATTTATAGAAGATCTTTCGTTGATTACACGAGAAGCAGAAGAAAAGTTGTCTCTTTCAGATCAAAATAACTTATTTTTTCAAGAAAAGAATGAAATGGATTTAATTGCAAGAAATTATGTGGTTAGACAGATAGATGGTCTCAGTGAAGAGTTTCGGAATGTTTTAAAAAACTTAGACATTCAGAGAGAAAAATTGATAAGAGAAAGGAATAGTTTGCCGTGGGAGTGAGATACAGTTCATCAGAATCTGCTGCTCTGATTGAAGCTATGAGCAGTAATATTCAAATTGCTACTCAGATTACAGAAAAACTTACTAGTGGAAGTGATCATTTAATTGCAGAAATCGAAGCAGGAAGACTTCAAGGTGCTGCATATGAGGCTGGGAAAAATTTATTTGGAAATATTATTATCCCATGTATCAAAAAATTACAAGAAGCGATCGACGATATTCAGATTGAATTAAATTCGTACAAAAATGCGGATGCAGTCGTATCAAAATATGGAGAATTAGATTTAGATGATTTGAAGACACAAAAACAAAGTTGGGAAAAACAGCTTTCAAAGTATCAAGATCTAATTAGAAAGAATGAGGATTTTTTGAATCGTGTAGGAGCATTTCTTACTGCAAATCTGGATCAAAATTTATCAGAAAATAGAGTACTTCATGAACTGGCTGATAAAACACGGATGCAAATCAAAGATGTTGAAGAAAAAATTGAAAAATTAGAATGGTTTGTTGAGCAAGTAAATCAGTATTTTTCAGACAGTCTTGAAATTCTTCATTTAGCGATTGAAGGAGCGGAACAACTAAGTCAAATTATAGTTGATAGCAACGGAAATTACTATGCGGATGGTGTCGACATGACTTGGTTTGACAAAATGAAACAAACAAAAGTTGTTTCCTACGCTAAAAGAGACTATCAGGATGCCTTAACAAGGACTTTAAATCAAGCGTCGAGAGATATGTTATTATCAGATGATGGAGATACCTATTATCGGGAAGAGTTAAAAAAACGCCTAAAAGGACAGGATCGGTCACAGTGGAAAAAAATAATTGATGATTATAACCATACTCTAAAAATTGACAATGAAGGGAATTTAATTGAAATTTTTGATAATAGTGCTTATAAAGATCGACATTATCAAAAAGATGATAACTTTTCTGTGCTAAAAAATGGGAAGTATGATAGTGCTTCTACGAGATTGATCAACGAAAAATATCAAGAACTTCTTCAAGAAAATTTTGAAGCTAATTCCACTGAATTTTGGGGTGGAGTTAGTCAGATGTTATCAGGTTTACTGCTTGATTTTGCTAGCGTAGCAGCAGAAACTGGAGGTTTAGCTTTAGCTCCTGAGACAGGTGGAGCAAGCTTTATTGCTGGAACAACTGCAGCAGGGCTTGCTTTAGATGCAGGAAATGCACTCATATTTAGTGGTGTAGTATCTGTAGGATCTGCTATTAGTAAAACAGGTGGCGCAAACGCTGAAATTCAAGTTAATTATTCTAGCAACTACGATAGCTGGCAGGCAAATAAACCGACGAGTAAGTCTTTTGGAAAAAAGATTTCTGGAC
>CAUVRI010000037.1:0-13660 GCA_963554405.1 uncultured Streptococcus sp.
TAGGCTCTTGAGTCGTAGTAGTTGTAGTTGTAGGCTCTTGAGTCGTAGTAGTTGTAGTTGTAGGCTCTTGAGTCGTAGTAGTTGTGGTTGTAGGCTCTTGAGTCGTAGTAGTTGTGGTTGTAGGCTCTTGAGTCGTAGTTGTAGTAGTCGTAGTGGTTGTGGTTGTAGTTGTAGTTGTAGTTGGTTTATTTGATGTGTTGACCACTTTAATCACGTTGTTATCATCAATTTTCTCAACTTTAGAAGTGTAACCTTCTGGAGTGTTTGTTTCCACTACTGAGTACTCAATCTTCTTACCGTCTTTGATACCTGGCAATTTCGTAAATTCTGCTTTCCAGCCAGAAGCTTTTGTAAGGGTTTGTGTTAACCCATCCAAGGCTTTGCCGTCCGCATACAATTGAACCGTGATATCTTTACGGTCAGCTTCATCATCACCAACCCATTCTTTTTGAACAGTAACTGTTTGATCTCCAGTAACCCAGTATTTCAATTCTGTATTGTTCCAGAATGCTGGGTCAGTTTGAGGTGTTGTGATTTCATCAGCTGTCAATGTAGCATTGTTATCTACTCTGATGGTTGTCTTAGGAATTAATGTTTGGTATTCAACGATCAATTCATCGCTTGATGCTGTTTTAAAGACATCACTGACGTCTGATAAATTCACAGTAAATCCATTGCCGTCCGCATCGAATTTCACATGTTGCCAGAAGTCCCAACCAGAAGCCACCACTTGTCCACCTTTTCTTAAAGTGAAGGATGGTTTCAAGTAAGTTCCCACAAAGAATTCATTTGCAGCGTGGTTTGCGGCAGGAGCAAAAGTGATTTTTGAGTAATCGACTGCTGGAGCTTGGATTTTATCCGATACAACAGGGTTTGTGATGGCTTGTTTCTTACCATCCCCATTGATACGGATGAACCATTTTGTCAGATAGTAGTCATCACCAACATTCATCCATGCATAGTTTTCAGATGCGTCTAATTTGAATTGCTTAGCTACATAGTCACCTGTAAGGTTGTATTTATTTAAGACTGATTCAAATACGCCAGGACCGTCAGGACGTGTAATGATGACAGATTCTGAACCGACTTTAGAAGTGGCGGTCTTGTTTCCAGGATTTCCTGGAGTGCTATCCCATTCTGCTTTGTATGAGAAACCACCCTTAACATTTTGGTTCATAGCTTCGATGGCTTTTTTAAAGGTAAAAGTAATCTTTTTGTTTGTCATCGAAATGGTTGCGACTTCAGCTCCATTAGCTTGGAGTGATTGCGTTGCGATTTCAGTGATATTGACACCTTCTGGAGCATCAATAGTAAATGTATCACCGTCTTTAACTGATTTACCAGTTAAATCCCAGTCAAAAGAAAATCTGACTTTTTGACCAGATGTATCTGCTTTAAGGTTTGTAATAGTGGGAGTGACAGTTGCTGCAGAAACTGGCTTGATGATTGACAAACCAAGAGCAACTACGCTGAACATTGCTACAAACGCGAATAATTTTTTATAGAAAGTTTTCACTTGTTCCTCCATTTCCTTTCTTCGGCCTGTCCTTTCCAAGGTTATTCTATATAGTGATATATCCTAAAACAGAAAGGCTTCTAATTTCTACTCCATGAAACCAGCTGCCTCAGTTTAGGATAGATTGATGAAATGTTTGCTCGCCTTTAAGTAATAAAAGAAAACAAACCTACCAGCAATATCAGCTCAAACCCTCTAACTACGTTTGTTTAGATAGAAAAACAAGGGAAATGACAAGCGTCATAATGTTAAAGTGATAATAAGCAGTGCAAACTTAACAGAATAATCATCCCATTACATTTTTAAAAGATTATTATCAACATTATTATATTCTTTTAGTGTGATAAGTCAAGTTAAATGCAACAAAAATAAGGCAAAATGTTGATTTTGGTTTTTGTATAAGTCGACCTTTTATTTCCCGCCATTTTAGCCTTTCATGTTATAATATTCAGATAAGAAAAAGAGGAGACCAAAAGCTAGATGATCACTTCAAAATACGATTGGCAGTTAGCTTCGCCAAGTGCAGATGAGGCCTTTTTAGCCCTTGCCAAAAAAGCAGGCCTGGAAGCGTCTGTAGCAACCTTGCTGTATGAGCGTGGCATTCAGACCAAAGAGGATTTAGAAGACTTTTTAGAACCCAAGCTGGAGAAGCTACACGACCCTTATTTGCTCCATGATATGGACAAGGCAGTGGAGCGCATCCGACGGGCTATCGAAGATTATGAGCAGATCCTCATCTACGGTGACTATGACGCGGACGGGATGACCTCGGCCTCTATTATGAAGGAAACCTTGGAGCAGATGGGGGCAGAGGTGCAAGTCTACCTCCCCAACCGCTTTACAGACGGCTATGGTCCCAATGAGAGTGTATACAAGTACTTTATCGAGCAACAAGGCATTTCCCTGATTGTTACAGTGGACAATGGTGTGGCGGGTAATCAAGCCATTGCCATGGCCCAAGCAATGGGAGTCGATGTCATCGTGACCGACCACCACTCTATGCCAGAGGTTTTACCGGATGCATATGCGATCATTCATCCCGAGCATCCAGATGCGGATTATCCCTTCCATTATCTAGCAGGATGTGGTGTGGCCTTTAAATTGGCCTGTGCCCTCCTAGAGGAAGTGCCAGTCGATCTCTTAGACCTGGTAGCAATTGGGACCATTGCTGACATGGTGAGCCTGACAGATGAGAATCGGATCCTGGTCAAATACGGTCTGGGTGTTCTCCAACATACCCAGCGCATGGGCTTGCAGGAGCTCTTGGAGATCGCAGGGATTCGTCCGGAGGATGTCAATGAAGAAACGGTTGGTTTTCAGATTGCTCCTCGTCTCAATGCCCTTGGCCGCCTCGATGATCCCAATCCGGCCATTGAACTCCTGACTGGCTTTGACGATGAAGAGGCGCACGAGATTGCCCTCATGATTCATCAAAAGAATGAAGAACGAAAAGAGATCGTCCAAGCTATCTATGACGAAGCCAAAACCATGGTCGACCCAAGTTTGTCCGCCCAAGTCTTGGCCAAAGAAGGCTGGAATCCAGGGGTCCTTGGTATTGTAGCTGGTCGTTTATTGGAAGAGCTTCATCAGCCAGTCGTTGTTTTAAGCATCGAAGATGGGCATGCTAAAGGAAGCGCTCGGAGTCCTGAGTCGGTCAATATCTTTGAGGCCCTCGATCCACACCGGTCGCTCTTTGTCGCCTTTGGAGGACATGCTGGTGCGGCAGGAATGACGCTCGAAGTGGACCAACTTCCTGCCCTGTCTCAGGCCCTTACGGATTACATTAGAGAGCAAGAGATTGACCTTAGTAGCAAGTCTAGCTTAGCCATCGACGAGGAACTGCATCTAACAGAACTAACGCTTGAGACCTTGAAAAGCTTTGATCGCTTGAGTCCTTTTGGCATGGACAATAAGAAGCCGGTCTTTCTGGTCCGTAACTTCAAGGTAGAAGGGGCACGCTCGATGGGAGCCGGCAATACCCATTTGAAACTCAAAATTTCTCAAGAAGATGCGACCTTTGAGGTGGTTGCCTTTGGCTTGGGAAGCTTAGAGACAGAGTTCGCACAAGCGCAAGACCTAGAGCTAGCTGTGCAGTTGTCGGTCAACCAATGGAATGGTCAAACGACTCTCCAGCTCATGCTGGTTGATGCGCGTGTGGACGGCGTGCAGCTCTTTAATATCCGCTCCAAAAATGCTAGCCTCCCCGCAGGTGTTCCCGTTCTTGATTTTACTAAAGAACTGCCAGATTTGACAGGGGCATCCGCTGTTGTAGTTGGAAATATTCCTGAGGATTTAGAGTCCTTACGGAAAATCTTCCAAGAGCATGATTTCCAGGCCGTTTATTTCAAAAATGAGATCGCCAAAGCCTACTATCTGACAGGATACGGTAGCAGGGACCAGTATGCCAAACTCTATAAAACCATCTACCAGTACCCAGAGTTCGATGTCCGCTACAAACTCAAAGATCTAGCAGCCTATCTCAAGATCCAGCAGATCCTCTTGGTCAAAATGATTCAGATCTTCCAAGAACTGGGCTTCGTGACCATTGAAAATGGCATCATGAAAGTCAATAAAGAAGCAGAAAAACGAGAAATCTCAGAAAGCACTATCTACCAAAACCTCAAACAAACCGTGAAAGAGCAGGAGTTGATGGCCCTTGGAACAGTTCGTGAAATCTACGACTACCTGACAGGACAGGACTCATGAAAAGACAGCTAAAATATTTTCTATGGCTCACTCCCATCCTGCTTTTTTGCCTTTATTGGCTGGGAATTTACCTGAGCCTCAAAAATCCTATGGAGGAGATCGTTTACTCTGAAAATGGTGGTTTGATGCGCTATGTGATGTTTAAACCTTATACGCAAACATTTGGAAGTGGTTTTAATTTTTGGGAAAATGAAGGACATCAATCTTTCCCTTTTCCTAAAAATATTGTTGGTAATCATCAAGATCTTTCTGTGACGGTATTTAAGGGTACTTCGGATTGGCTATATATGTATCATTATAAGTTGGATAGTAAAACTATGATTGGTTGTTATTATGTTTACGACTCTTCTAAAAAAGCCTTAGTTCAAGACGATGTCTATCTATATGAGAATGACAAAATTTATAAGGGGCATCTTTTACTGGATAAACTTTCTACCTACGGCAAAGACCGGACTTGGTTGAAAAAGCAAAGTAAGAAGGTCGCTGAACAATACATTCTTGGCACCTGGTTCAAGAATGGAAGTTCCCGTTATTCCTTGAAAAACTTGGGGGACATGAAAATTATGTACAATAAAGTATTAGAAGAATAGTAAGTTTTTTTAGAACCCAATCCCACATCATTTCTCGGATGTGGGATTTTTGCTTTTGACGCGGGAGCTTGGGAAAATGATTTGGCAAAAAATGATGCAAGTTAGTAGAATTCATGATATAATGGAATGTAAAAAATTTTTTATGAAAGAAAGTTAACCATGAATTTAAAAGATTACATTGCAAGCATTGAAAACTATCCACAAGAAGGAATTACTTTCCGTGATATCAGCCCTTTGATGGCAGATGGCAATGCTTATAGTTATGCGATTCGTGAAATCGTTCAATACGCAACGGATAAGAAAATCGACATGATCGTTGGTCCTGAAGCGCGTGGGTTCATCGTTGGATGTCCGGTCGCTTTTGAGTTGGGAATTGGATTTGCGCCTGTTCGTAAGCCTGGTAAATTGCCACGTGAAGTCATCTCTGCTGACTACGAAAAAGAATACGGTGTTGATACCCTCTGCATGCACGCAGATGCCATCAAACCAGGTCAACGCGTCCTTATCGTTGATGACCTCTTGGCGACTGGTGGTACGGTGAAAGCAACCATCGAAATGATCGAAAAACTCGGTGGGGTCGTTGCAGGGTGTGCCTTCTTGATCGAGTTGGACGACTTGAAAGGTCGCGAAGCGATCGGCGATTACGACTACAAAGTCTTGATGCATTACTAATATAGTCTAATACTATAACTGGCTACAGAAAAACCATAATTGAAAACTATAAGCTCCTATCATATAATGTTAGTTAAGAACTTGTAAGATGGGAGCTTTTTATGCCAATTACTCTAGATAAAAAATTACCAGCAGTCGATATCCTTCGTTCAGAAAATATTTTTGTCATGGATGATGTTCGGGCGACTCACCAGGATATTCGGCCCATGAATGTTCTCATTCTTAATCTGATGCCGACCAAAGTTGCGACAGAAACCCAGCTCTTACGCCTCTTGGCCAATACGCCCTTGCAGATCAATGTGGAGTTCCTCTATATGGCGAGCCATGAGTCCAAGAATACAGCGGCAGAACATTTGGAGAGCTTCTACAAGACCTTTGAGGATATTAAGGATAATTACTATGACGGTTTGATTGTGACAGGAGCACCTGTCGAAAAGATGGACTTTGAAGAAGTGGACTACTGGGATGAGTTGACCCAGGTCTTTAAATGGGCCAAGCGTCATGTTTTTTCCACCTTGCACCTCTGTTGGGGAGCTCAGGCTGGTCTCTACCACCGTTACGGGATTCAAAAAGTAGAGCTCTGTAACAAGCTATCTGGTATCTATGACCAAGGAGTGGTGCGTCCGGAAAGTCTTCTCATGAGAGGCTTTGACGATCGCTTCCTTGCCCCTCATTCTCGCTATACGGATGTTCCTTTGAAGGAAGTCCTTGAAAAGAGCAATCTTCAGGTGATCGCGCAAGGAAATGAAGTTGGCCTTTCCATCATTGCCAGTCCAGACATGCGTGAGGTCTATAGCTTTGGCCATCTGGAGTATGATCGCGACACGCTGGCAAAAGAATACCACCGAGATGTCAATGCGGGCTTGGATCCGGATGTTCCCAAGAATTACTTTGATGGGGATGACACTAATACAGAGCCTCGTATTCGTTGGAATCTAGCTGCGACGACCTTCTTTAGTAATTGGATCAACTATGCGGTTTATCAAGAAACACCCTACCGCTTGGAAGAATTGGAAAAAGATATTTCATTTTATGGTTACCTATAAAGGGGAATTATGACATATTCACAAGCATTTAAGTATGGCAACTTGGTTCTTCCAAGTGCCTTGCTTTTTCATTATCATGAGTTGTTTGACCAAGCAGATGACTACTTGGTTTGGCAGTTTTTCTTCCTTCAAAATACGACTGGTCAAGAGGCTTTGACACCTAATCAGATTGCTAGTCATCTAGGAAAAACGGTGACAGAGGTCAATCGGATTATGTCCAATTTAACCACCAAGGGACTCCTTCAATACCGGACCATTGAGCTCAATGGTGAGATTGAAGCCATCTTTGATGCGACCATTGCCCTGGAGCGCTTGGATGAGATTTTAGAAGCCCAATCACAAGGGAAGGCACAAAGCGCGCCTGCTAAGGGAAATGTCATCAAGGACTTAGTGGAAACCTTCCAACAAGAACTGGGACGACTCTTGACGCCTTTTGAGATTGAAGATTTGACCAAGACCGTGCGCGAGGATCAGACAGATCCAGATGTGATCAAGGCAGCGCTACGAGAAGCTGTCTTTAATGGCAAGCCTCACTGGAAATATATCCAGGCCATTTTGCGAAACTGGCGCAGTGAAGGCATCAACAGCCTAGTCCAAGTAGAGGCGAAACTACAAGAACGCGAGCAAGCCAACCCACGTAATGTGACGGTTTCAGACGATTTCTTACAGGCCATGGATTTGTGGAAGGATTAAGGGGAAAAGATTTAAAGGATGAAACGGGGAGACAAAAAAAGAAAAAGATTTAGATGGCTGTATCCAACCATGCTAGTGATTGGAATAGCTTTATTGTTTAGTTTAGTCAGTTTTTACGTTACGCGTTCGAATTTATTGTCGTCAGGTCTGTATCCAGTTGAAGATAGTTTAGTACAGGCGGGGTATACAAAAACGAAAGATGGATATACCAAAAAGGAATCTGATCTGACGATTCTAATCAAGTGGAATAAGAAGACAAGAGAATTTGATAAGAATCACTATCGTTTTAAAGTAGACAAAGAGACGACTTTCTTATCGAAAGATTTTGTTGATAAGGAATCTCTTGAAACACTAATAAATGGTCAATTATCTAATCAATTTGGCTTTGTTCATTACACAAAAGCTAAAAAGAAGGATTGGCTAAAGGATTCTCCTAGATTAGTAGCCCATGCTGGAGGAGCGATTCGAGAAAAAGAATACAACACCTTTTATACTAATTCCTTGGAAGCTTTGCAACAGAATTATAGTCTAGGTCATCGCTTGTTCGAAATGGATTTTTATCTGACAAGTGATAAAAAGTTGGCTGCTGTTCATGATTGGCATCAGTTTGGAAACAAAGATGATGTTGCTCTTTCTTCTGATGAATGGAAAAAATTTAAGGCTTATGGTTCTCCAGAAACACCAAGTCGTTTCACGACGATGTTGATAGGAGATGTCTTGGATCAAATGGTGATCAATAAAGATATGGTTTTGATCACAGATACTAAATCTATGGAAATTCCCAAAGAAGATATGATCACTCAATTTCAAGACATTGTTTCAGAAGCTAAAAAACGAGACAAGGAACTATTAGATCGTGTGATTCCACAAATCTATAATCAAGAGATGTTCGGAGAAATTGAATCTATTTATCCTTTCAAGCATGTTATCTATACCTTGTATGCTTCACCAGATAGTGCAGAAGAGGCTTTAGATTTTATCTCGAAACACAAGGAAATTGAGGCAGTCACGATTTCATTTGCTGATTCTCGCTTCAATCCAGACTTTATTAATGCAATTCACCGACTTGGAAAACGCATTTACATTCATACCATCCATACGTATGATGATTTAACTAAGTATGCGAATGTAAATGTTGACGGATTTTATACTGGATTGTTGACTCCTAGAGACGTGGCTTTGTATGAATCAGTTTCTAAATAGAAAAAGACTAGCACTTTATAAAAGTGCTAGTTTTTAAATGTGGATAAACTTCTTTTGAATTAATTGACAAAAAAATATATGGGTGATTTTAGCATCAGACAAGCGAATATTGGAACTTTCCGCTGTGAGAAAGGTACTTGAAACACTATTGTTTCAAGTACCCGGGAGTTTTGAAACCTTAGGTTCAAAACTAAGTCATGGAACTTCGAAGAAGTTCGCTGACGTCCGTACTCACCTAAGGAAAGTTTCTAATAAGTTTCTGTCTTCAATCTTAAGCCATTGCTTAACCAAATACAAGCTAATATCTTTATAAATAGTCATCGTAGGCTTCTTCTAGTTTGGTAAGGAGTGCTTGCTTTTCCTCTTCACTGGCAAAAGAAGCCTGGATGGCATCGACATTATGCTGATAAAAGTCAGCCTCCTTGGTTTGGAAATGCTGATGGTAGAGGGCATATTCCTTGGTTAGGTCGGTATCAGATACAGTCCGGTTATCGGTATTGATACTGATCCGAGCTCCGGCTGCCTTCATCTTCAGATAAGGGAAATCTTCTATAGTTGGTGCGGCTTTTGTCTGTAAGTTGCTGGTCAAGCAGAGTTCACCCGTGACCCCATTGTCAATAAAGGATTGGAGTAAGGCTGGTTCATGAGATAGAGCTGTCACGTGGCCATTGCGTTTGATGCCAAATGCAATCGATTGGGCTACAAAGTGTGGGCAATGACACTCACCTGCATGAAGCGTCATGGGCCGATGGTAACTCTTGACTTGCTCGATTAAAGGTCGAATATCTTCTGGAGAGTAGTTGTGCTCATCCCCGGCAAAGTCAAACCCGACAAATTCCTGATCCCTGACTTGGTTGGCTTCTGCAAGAATGCGAGAGGTGAGTTTTGGATCCGACTGGCGCATGCCACAAACGAGGGCTTTGGCTGTAATGCCAAACTCTTCTTGGGCTTGGCGCAGACCATCACAGACAGCATCGATAGTTTCTGGGACGGTAAGTCCTTGGTCCATGGATAATTCTGGGGCAAAACGAACCTCGATGTAGAGGACATTCTCCAGAGCCGCTTGCTTAGCGACATCGTAAGCAGCAAGGGTCAGGGTTTCCTTGGTTTGAAGGAGAGGGCGAATGTAATCAAAGGCCTCCAAATAGTCCAAGAGATTCTCACAGTGGGCAGGGGCGGTGACATGGTGCTTGAGCTCTTCATCGCTGGCAGGGAGGTCAATATTGGCCAGGGCTGCCAATTGGCGAATAGTCGGAAGAGACAAGGAACCGTCTAAGTGACAGTGGAGTTCCGTCTTTGCCAAACTATGAAAATCGATCATGGACATGGTTTTCTCCTTAAAATTGTATTTTTTCTATACTATCATTTTGACCAGAAAAGTCAAGTAAAGCTAGCGTAGCAGATTTTTGAAACTAGCACCTGGATTTGATATGCTAGTACTAGCTTAGAAAAAGGAGAACAGAGATGTCAGATTATCAATTACCAGAAGTATGGGAAGCGCCGAGTCAAATGGGAGGAGCCTGGGGAGGTTTGAACCAACCAACAGCAGGTGCCCGCTTTGAGCAGACCCTTCCAAAAGGCGACCAGCCTTTCCAACTCTATACCCTTCCAACTCCTAATGGAATCAAGGCAACCATTATGCTGGAAGAACTCAAAGAGCTGGGAGTGGATGCAGGCTATGACGCTTATCGGATCAAGATTGGCGAGGGAGATCAGTTTGGTAGTGACTTTGTAGCCATCAATCCAAACTCGAAAATTCCAGCTATGTTGGATCAATCAGGCGATCAAGCCATTCGTGTCTTTGAATCGGCCAATATCCTCCTGTATCTAGCGGAGAAATTTGGCAAATTAATCCCGACAGATCCTGCTAAACGGACAGAAGTGCTCAACTGGCTCTTCTGGCAGACGGGTGCGGCACCATTTTTAGGGGGAGGCTTTGGTCATTTCTTCCACTATGCACCTGAGAAAATCGAGTATGCCATCAACCGCTTTGCTATGGAAGCCAAACGTCAATTGGACTTACTGGACAAAGAGCTTGCCACTAAACCTTATATCGCAGGGGATGACTACACCATTGCAGATATCGCTATCTGGTCTTGGTATGGCCGTCTAGCCCAAGACAAGGTCTGGGACCGAGCAGGGATTTTCTTGGATGTGAAGGAATACAAGCATCTGCAAGCTTGGACAGAGAAAATTGCCAATCGCCCAGCTGTGAAACGTGGCTTGGAAGTAGAATATAAGGAAATTAACTAAAGTCTAAGCATAGAAAATTCAACTGTATTGAGATTTTCCTTAGGTGAGTTCGGACGTCAGCGAACTTCATAGAAGTTCCATGACTTAGTTTTGAACCTAAGGTTTCAAAACTCCCTAGTGCATGAAACAAAAATAGTTACATGCACTTTTCTCACTGCGGAAAACTCAATTCCTAGATTAAGGACTCCAAAAATTAGAGATTTCTCGACTTATATAGCTAGCTAGAACAATTTAGAAGCAATTTGTCAAGGCGCCGTTGCGCCTTTTTTTAATGGTGCAAACATGGTATACTAAAGGGTGGAATAAAAGTTTAGAAAGTGGCACATGGAATTTACAAAATTATCAAATCGCTTGGACTTGGTATCTAGCTTCGTCCCAGCTGGAGCGCGTCTGTTGGATGTGGGGAGTGACCACGCTTACCTCCCAATCGCCCTCTTACAAGAAGGCAAGATTGAGGCTGCCATTGCTGGGGAAGTGGTAGAGGGGCCCTATCAGTCTGCCCTGCAAAATGTCGCCGATAATGGCTTAGAGGACAAGATTGAAGTCCGCCTAGCCAATGGATTGGCTGCCTTTGAACCGTCTGATGGCATTTCCTGTATTACCATTGCTGGCATGGGAGGACGCTTGATTGCTGATATCCTAGCAGCAGGTCTTGAGAAATTAGCTGGTGTCTCTCGCTTGGTCCTGCAACCCAATAATCGAGAGGATGAACTGCGGGCTTGGTTAGTAGATCATGATTTCCGCATTATCGATGAAGCTATCTTGGAAGAAAATGAGAAGTTCTATGAGATCCTTGTGGTGGAACAGGGTTCTCAAGAGTTGACAGCCAAGGAACTACGCTTTGGACCCCATTTGATGCGGGAACAAGCTCCAGCCTTTGTCCAAAAGTGGTCCAAGGAAGTAGAGAAATTAGCCTTTGCCTTGGAGCAGGTCCCAGTTGAGAATCAATCTGCCAGAGCATCGTTAGAAGAGCGCATCGCTCACATCAAGGAGGTTCTACATGTTAGCAAGTGAAGTCATCAAACGCTATGAAGCCTATTGTCCTCAGGAGTTCTCCATGGAGGGAGATGTCCGTGGGCTACAGGTCGGTACGTTGCAAAAAGACATCCACAAGGTCATGGTAGCTCTAGATATCCGCGAGCAGACAGTGGCAGAAGCTATCGCCCATGGGGTGGACTTGATCATCGTCAAGCACGCACCGATTTTCCGTCCCATCAAGGACTTGGTAGCCGATCGGGCTCAAAATCAGATCTATATCGATTTGATCAAGCATGATATCGCGGTCTACGTCAGCCATACCAATATTGACATTGTCCCAGATGGTCTCAACGATTGGTTCTGCCAGCTCTTGGACATTGAAGATACAGAGCCCCTCAGTATGACGGGAGAAGGGCTCGGAATTGGTCGCATCGGTCGGGTAGCTACTCAAACCTTTGGACAGTTGGCTAGCAAGGTTAAAGAAACCTTTGGCTTAGATGCTTTGCGCATAGTCAGTTATGACCAGGCTGATTTGGAACGGGTCATCGAGCGCGTCGCTATCTGTGGAGGAAGTGGCCAGTCCTTTTACAAGGATGCTCTCGCCAAAGGAGCAGAGGTCTATATCACCGGAGATATCTACTACCACACGGCTCAGGACATGCTGAGCGATGGGCTCTTGGCCTTGGATCCAGGTCACCATATCGAAGTTCTCTTTGTGTCAAAATTAGTAGAAAAGCTCAATCAGTGGAAGTCTGAGGAAGTCTGGGAGATTGAAGTGATTGGCAGTCAAGCCAGCACCAATCCTTTTTACCATATCTAAGGGGTCATGATGAAAGTTGCTATTATTGGTGCAGGGATCGTGGGGTCTACTGCAGCCTATTATTTATCTAAAGAAGCACAGGTGGATGTGAGCGTCTACGACCATGGAGTTGGCCAAGCGACCAAGGCGGCAGCGGGCATTATCAGTCCCTGGTTTTCTAAACGGCGGAATAAGGCTTGGTATCGCCTGGCTCGTCTGGGAGCAGATTTTTACCAAGAATTGGTAGAAGACCTGGCAAAGGACGGTATTAATACAGATTTTTACCAGCAGACTGGCGTCTATCTCCTGAAGAAAAATGAGGAAAAATTAGACGAACTCTATCAGTTGGCGCTGAGTCGACGAGAAGAATCTCCCTTAATCGGGGACTTGGCAATTTTGACTAAGGAAGAAGTAGCCCAGCAATTTCCTGATCTACAAGGCTTTGAGAAGCTCCTTTATGCCTCAGGTGGAGCCCATGTAGAAGGAGCCCTTCTGACAGAAACCCTTCTTCAGGCAAGTGGGGCAAGAGTGATCAAGGAAGAGGTTGCTCTCTCTGTCTCAAGTGATGGCTATCAGATTGCAGGAGAAAGTTATGACCAAGTTATCCTGGCAACAGGAGCCTGGTTGGGGCAAATGCTCGAGTCTCTTGGCTACCAAGTTGATGTCCGTCCGCAAAAGGGGCAACTGCGGGATTATCAGCTAGACTTAGATACTGCTGATTATCCAGTGGTCATGCCTGAAGGAGAGCTGGATATCATTCCCTTTCAAAAGGGCAAGATCAGTATGGGAGCCACTCATGAGAATGAGATGGGCTTTGACCTGACGGTGGATCAAGCTCTGCTTAATCAGATGGAAACAGAAGCCTTGGCCTACTATCCAGAACTAGCTCAAGCGGAAGTTATCGGGGAGCGCGTGGGAACTCGTGCCTACACCAGTGATTTTTCACCATTTTGGGGAGTTGTTCCTGATCAAGCAGGCCTCTATGTCGCTAGTGGACTTGGTTCGTCTGGTCTCACAACAGGTCCCCTCATTGGGTGGCACCTAGCCCAACTCGTGGTAGGAGGAAACCTGCGCTTGGATCCAGCGGATTATCCAGTTGAACAATATGTGAAGAAGTAGGCTGGGACAGAATTCCTAGCCTCTCAATTTTCTTTGGATTGTCGAGCAAGACGCAGTGGTTGAGTGGGCTCTACTACGCTGATTT
>CAUVRI010000038.1:0-13286 GCA_963554405.1 uncultured Streptococcus sp.
CTTGCTCGACAATCCAAAAATAATTGAGAGGCTAGGACTTTTGTCCCAGCCTCCTGTGCATTATTTCGATTTAATGTAGTTAACACCATCTGCTTTTGGTGCGACTGCTTGTCCGAAGAAGGCTGCCAAGACAACCATGGTCAAGA
The DNA here is from genome assembly GCA_963554405.1 of uncultured Streptococcus sp. Lineage (GTDB taxonomy): Bacteria > Bacillota > Bacilli > Lactobacillales > Streptococcaceae > Streptococcus. The sequence goes on from CAUVRI010000038.1 coordinate 147, forward strand.
CGTAAGGCGCAATTTGCAAGTAGATGGATGGGATACCTTTAAGCAAAGGCAATTGATTCCCGATAACAGCCAAACTTTGCGAAGCTCCAAAGAAGAGACTAGCCAGCATGGCCCCGATTGGGTTCCATTTCCCAAAAATCATAGCCGCAAGGGCGATAAATCCAGGACCTACAATAGTAGTTACCGCGAAGTTAACAGAAACTGACTGAGCGTAAATGGCTCCTCCGATTCCTGCAAGAGCACCTGAGATCATCACTCCTAAGTAGCGCATTCTATATACATTGATTCCCAATGTATCTGCTGCTTGTGGGTGTTCACCAACTGAACGAAGACGCAATCCAAATTTCGTCTTGAACATGATAAACCAAGCAAAGAATGAAAATAGAATCGCAACCCAGCCGATGATGCTGGCATTGTTGAAGAAAATATCCCCAATGACCGGAATTTTAGATAAGACTGGAATAGATGTTTTCCCAAAGGCAACTTTGATATTATCAGTTTGTCCCTTGTTATACATCGCTTTGACAAGAAAGACTGCCAATGGAGGTGCCATCAAGTTCAATACTGTACCTGAGACGATATGGTCAGCACGGAAATGAATGGTTGCCACCGCGTGGATCAAGGAGAAGAGTACTCCAATTCCTGCAGCAACGATCAAGGACAACCATGGTGTCAAACTTCCTAACTCAGGCTCAAAAGTCAAGTTAAAGATAATACCTGAGAAGGCTCCCATAACCATGATTCCTTCCAGACCAACGTTAACAACCCCAGCGTGTTCTGAGTATGCTCCTCCGATACTTGTGAAGATCAGCGGCGCCGCATACACAATCATAGAGGAAACAAGAATACTTAAAATCGTTACAATACTCATTAGTTTGCTCCTCCTTTTTTAGCTGAACGCATCGAGATCATCTTTTCGATAATGTAGTGGGCACATACGAAGAAGATAATAGATGCTGTCACAATTTGAACGACTTCTTCAGGGATGGCAGCTGGCTTCATACCAACTCCCCCAATTTGAAGTGCACCAAACAAGAAGGCAGCAAATGGAATACCAATTGGTGAATTCATCGCAAGAAGGGCAACGGCCATTCCGTTAAATCCAACACTCATCGAGCTGGTTTGAACGTAGACATTTGAGTAAATACCCAGACCTTCTGCTACCCCACCGATACCAGCAAGAGCACCAGAAATGATCATAGAAAGGATAATGGTCCGTTTTGCAGACATTCCTGCATATTCCGCCGCATTCGCATTGAGACCAACGGCACGGATTTCAAAACCAAGTGTTGTTTTCTTCATCAAGAACCAGATGACCAGCACTGCGATGATGGCAAAGAAGATCCCGATATTCATTTGTGATTTGTCCGTCAAATTACGCAACCACTCCGTCTGGTAGACAGCGTTGGCACCCACATCAATGGTTGAGTCCTTGTTTTTCATCAAGGAAGCTGGGAAGCTATGTATCAAGGCATTCCCACCATAGAGAACAATGTAGTTCATCATAATGGTGATGATGACCTCACTGGTTCCGAGATAAGCACGAAGGAAACCAGGAATCGCTCCAATAAATCCACCTGCGATCGCCGCAATCAAAACGGTCATCGGAATCATCAGTAAGCGAGGCATATTTGGGAAGGAAAGGGCAAACCAAGTCGCCATGATCCATCCTGCAAAAGCTTGACCAGGAAGTCCAACGTTAAAGAAGCCGGCCCGGCTGGCTACTGAAAATCCAAGAGCAACTAAAATCAGTGGCCCCATAGCACGGGAAATATTTCCCCAACTCTTAATCGAACCAAAGGCTTTCTTAAACAGCAATTCATATCCCCAAAGGGCATCATAGCTGAAGGCCCACATAATAATGGCACCCAAGACCAATCCTAAAAGGACAGACACCAATGGAACGGCAATTTGTTTTAAATTCTTATTCATTTGATGCTCCCTCCTTTACTTGGCCTCCTGCCATGAGGATTCCAAGTTCTTGCTTATTCGTTGTTTCAGGGGTTACGATCCCTTGGATCTTCCCATCATGAATAACCGCAATACGGTCAGAAACATTCAAAATTTCATCTAATTCAAAGCTGACAACCAGAACGGCTTTTCCATTATCCCGTTCTTGAATCAAACGTTTGTGGATATATTCGATCGCTCCAACGTCCAATCCACGAGTCGGCTGGCTAACGATCAAGAGATCCGGATCACGATCGATTTCGCGAGCGATAATGGCTTTTTGCTGGTTCCCTCCAGAGAGAGCCTTAGCAGGTACTACTTCACTGGCTGCACGAACGTCAAACTCTTCCATCAACTTCTTGGCATAAGAGGTAATATTTGGATAATTCAAAATACCATTCTTGCTAAGAGGTTCTTTATAATAGGTTTGAAGGGCAATGTTTTCAGAGATCATCATGTCAAGGACTAATCCATCCCGATGACGGTCTTCAGGGACGTGCCCTACCTTCATTTCTGTGATTTGACGTGGACGAAGTCCTACAACATCCTTGCCTTTAATCTTGATTGAACCAGATTTTACCTTCCGTAGACCTGTAATCGCTTGGATCAACTCAGACTGACCATTTCCGTCAATCCCTGCGATCCCCACGACTTCACCAGCACGAAGTTCCAGTGAAAGATTCTTAACAGCTGGGACACCCCGGTTTTCGTTTACAACCAAGTTTTCGATCGACAAGACGACTTCTTTCGGTTGAGAAGGACCTTTCTCCGTTTTAAAGGAAACAGAACGACCGACCATCATTTCGGCCAAGTCTTGGTTGGTAGCTCCACCAATCTCGACTGTCTCAATTGATTTCCCACGACGGATAACCGTTACCCGGTCTGAAACAGCACGAATTTCATCCAACTTGTGCGTAATCAAGATAATGGATTTTCCTTCATTTGCCAAGTTCTTCATGATTGTCATCAATTCTTCGATTTCAGCTGGTGTCAACACCGCAGTTGGTTCATCGAAGATTAGGATGTCGGCTCCACGATAAAGCGTCTTTAAAATTTCCACACGTTGCTGCGCACCGACGGAAATATCCTCAACTTTAGCATTTGGATCCACTGCTAAGCCATATTTTTTAGACAAATCAAGGATATCTTGACTGGCTTTCTTAAGATCCAAAATACCATGTTTAGTGGTTTCAGACCCAAGGATGATATTTTCAGCAACAGTGAAAGCTTCAACCAACATAAAGTGTTGGTGCACCATTCCAATTCCTAAAGAAGCTGCTTTTGAAGGTGAGTCTAGGTTAACAGTTTTTCCATTTACCACGATGTCTCCGCTAGTTGGTTCCAACAAACCAGCCAACATATTCATCAGGGTAGATTTCCCTGCACCATTTTCTCCAAGAAGTGCATGGATTTCACCTTTGCGCAACTGAAGATTAATCTTGTCATTTGCTACAAAGTCACCAAATTTTTTGGTAATCTCACGCATTTCGATGACATATTCGTGTGTCATGTGGGGTGTTTCCTTTCAAATCAATTTTTATTTCAATAAAACCTATTAGGACAGCTAATAGATTTTACTGAGACAAAAATGTCTCAATTTATTAAAAGGAACGGCCCTTGAAGGTCGGGCCGATCCAATCAATAATTATTTTTCAGGAACTTTAAGTGACCCGTCAAGGATCTTAGCTTTAGCGTCTTCGACAGCTTTTTTAGCTTCTGCAGAAAGATTGTCAGTTGTCAAGTCAACTCCACCATCTTTCAAGCTATAAGTAATCACTTTACCGCCAGGGAATTTACCATCAGCAGTTTTCTTAGCCAAGTCTTTTACAGATTCTCCGACTTTCTTCAAGCTTGAAGCCAATACAAAGTTAGATTTTTTACCATCTTTAGAAGTGTATTCACCTTCAGCTTTTTGGTCACGGTCAACACCAAGAACCCAAACTTTTTCGTCTTCATTTTTCTTCTCGTTCAAGTCTTTAGCTTCAGAGAAGACACCTGCACCAGTACCACCAGCTACTTGGTAGATAACGTCTGCACCTGCAGCATATTGTGCAGCAGCAATTGTTTTACCTTTAGCAGAGTCACCGAATGAACCAGCGTAGTCTACTTGAACTTTGATAGATGGGTCAACAGATTTAACACCAGCTTCAAATCCAGCGCGGAACCGAGTGATAACTTCACTTTCCATACCACCTACAAAACCAACTTGTTTAGTTTTTGTAGTTTTTGCAGCAGCAATACCAGCAAGGTAACCAGCTTCGTTATCGGCATAAACAGCAGATGCTACGTTCTTTTGTCCTTCAATACGGTCATCGATGATGACATAGTTCACATCTTGGTTGTCTTTTGCAGCTTTTTTAACAGAGTCGCTCAAGGCAAAACCAACACCAAAGATCAATTTGTAGTCGTTAGAAACAGCTTCATCAAGGTTTGTCGCATATTGAGATTCATCTGTTGATTGGAAGTAGTCAAATCCGTTCCCTTTAGAAAGACCGTTTTCTTTACCCCAAGCTTGCAAACCTTCCCAAGCAGATTGGTTGAATGATTTGTCATCCACACCACCAGTATCGGTAATGATAGCAGCTTTCAAATCTGTTTTAGATTCTGAGTTTGCGCTATCTTTTTTAGACGCACGATTTCCACATGCTGCAAGTCCGATAGCAGCGACAGTTACTAGACCAAGGCCTAGCCATTGTTTCTTGTTCATTACTGAACCTCCTAAATTATTGTGCAACATTGTTGCGAAGTATTGAAAGGGTCAAAAGACCGCCTCACAGACCTATTAAGTCAGGTCTGTAAAGGAATATGGAAGTAATTCCTTGACCGTCATCACGACCGTCGATTTATCTTTAGATACTAAGGTTACAGGAAGGTCTGGCTCAAAAAATTCAGCCATGACCTGGCGACAAGCACCACATGGAGAGATGGGCTTTTCTGTTTGCCCGTAGATAATGAGCTCTTTGAAATCGCGAGCTCCTTCAGAAACAGCTTTAAAAATGGCTGTCCGTTCTCCACAGTTGGTTAAACCAAAACTGGCATTTTCGATATTAACCCCTGTATAGATTTCTCCATCCTTCGTTAGCAGTACAGCTCCAATTGGGAAATGAGAGTAAGGCACATAGGCTTGTTGACTCACTTCAACTGCTAAGTTGATCAACTCAGTAGTCGCCATAAGCCACCTTTCCTTCCATGATGGCTACACCAGAAGAAGTCCCGATACGGGTCGCACCAGCTTCGATAAAAGCAAGAGCATCTTCATAAGAGCGAGCTCCACCAGAAGCTTTAACACCCATGTCTGGTCCAACTGTTTGACGCATTAAGGCTACATCTTCTACCGTCGCTCCTCCAGTTGAGAAGCCAGTTGAAGTCTTCACAAAGTCAGCTCCAGCTGACTTAGCAATCTGACAAGCGACGATCTTTTCATCGTCTGTTAAGAGACACGTCTCAATGATGACTTTGACCAGCTTATCACCGCTTGCTTCGACAACAGCTTGGATATCTTCTTCAACTAGTGCTAAATTCTTAGACTTCAAAGCACCGATATTAATGACCATGTCAATTTCATCGGCACCATTTTGAATAGCATTTTTTGTTTCACACGCTTTGACAAAAGGGGTATTTGCTCCCAAAGGAAAACCAATGACGGTACAAACTTTAACGTCTGAATCGCGCAAGCCCTCAGCCGCAAAATTCACCCATGTCGGATTCACACAGACACTCGCAAAATCATATGCCTTAGCTTCTTCGATCAATTTTTCGATCTGTTCTTGTTGTGCATCTGGTTTTAAAAGAGTGTGATCGATATATTTATTTAACTTCATACAATCTCCTGAGCTGCTTAAGATATTATTTCAATAATTTCTTTAACGCTTTCAGCCCTTTCTAGTATTTTAACATTTTTTTTGAATTCTGTAACTCTTTCTTGTGAATTTTTTTCATTCATGAAAATACGGGCAATGCGTTCCCCTTTTTTGACGTGCTCTCCCACTTTTTTGTCAAACACAATTCCTGTTTCGTAATCGAGGGGATCTGATTTGACAGCACGACCAGCACCCAGGCGCATAGCAAACAAACCAAACTCCATGGCAGGTAAAGCAGCAATGACGCCATCTTGGTCCGCTGTTACTTCAAGGACCTGATCCACTTTAACAGGACGGTGCAAATCCTCTAAGTCTCCACCTTGAGCCACCACCATTTCTTCAAACTTCGCTAAAGCCTGACCATTGGTCAACTGTTCATGGATGGATTCAATCGATTGATCTACATTGGCCAATTTCAACATTATTTGCGCCAACTTACAAATAAACTCTGTGACATCAGCTCGGCCCTGCCCTTTCAGAATATACAGGGCTTCCAAAATTTCTAAACGATTACCAATACTGGTTCCCAAAGGTTGGCTCATATCTGTAATGACAGCGATGGTTTTCCGACCCACTGCATTTCCAAGATCCACCATGGTACGTGCTAAGCGACGAGCATCATCAATATTCTTCATAAAGGCACCCTCGCCTACCGTCACGTCCAAAAGAATGGCATCAGCACCAGCAGCAATTTTCTTACTCATAACGGAGCTAGCAATCAATGGAATGGTATCCACTGTCGCCGTCACGTCACGAAGAGCATACAAAAGTTTGTCTGCTTTTACAAGTTGGTCGGATTGACCAATGACCGATAAGCCGATCTCCTGCACCTGCTGGATAAATTCCTCTTGGGTCCGTTCAATCTGGAAACCTTTAATGGATTCCAACTTATCGATGGTCCCACCTGTGTGTCCTAACCCACGACCGCTCATTTTGGCAACCGGCACTCCGAAACTTGCAACCAAAGGCACCAAGACCAAGGTTACCTTGTCTCCCACACCACCAGTCGAATGTTTGTCTACCTTGATTCCTGGAATAGCTGACAGATCAAACTGTTGCCCCGTTTGGACCATCTTCATGGTCATATGAGAAATTTCTTCCGTCGTCATCCCTTTAAAATAAACGGCCATAGCAAAAGCAGACATTTGGTAATCTGGTACTGTTCCAGCCACATAGCCCTCAAGCAGCCATTCAATTTCTTCCTTGTTTAAGGCAAGACCATCTCTTTTTTTCTGAATGATATCTACTGCTCTCATGATTCTTTCTCACTTCTTAAAATATAATAGCCTTTGTCTTTTTTTACGGTCTCACAATTGCCAAACGTCTCTTCCATCTTGGCCTTAGCGCTCGGAGCTCCTTGTTTTTTCTGAATGACAATGGTCAAATCTCCACCTGGTTTCAAATGTTCAAAACTACCAGTGATCACTTGGTGAACTACTTTCTTACCAGCTCGGATCGGAGGATTACTGATCACATGGTCAAAGACCCCTTCTACTGCTTCATAGACATCCGAAGAAAAGATCTGAGCTTCCACGCCATTTCGGCTAGCATTTTTCTTAGCCAAGTCCAGCGCCCGCTCATTAACATCAACCATAGTCACTGCAACTCCCTGCGCTTTAGCGAGAGAGAGACCGATTGGACCATAGCCACAGCCTACATCGAGGACACTTTCTCCTTCTTGAAAATCCAAGGTTGATAAGAGCACCTGGCTTCCATAGTCAATCATTTTTTTACTAAAGACGCCGGCGTCCGTATAGAAATTCATCTTTTGCCCCAATAAAACAACAGCCAGATCATGAATATCATGGGCTGCATCTGGGTTTACATCAAAATACATTTTACTCATAAGGTTATTTTATCATAATTCATTCCTTTTTTAAATCGTTTACATGACCTCTAAAAATTGGTATACTAAAGACTACAATAGGAGTGACATATGGACAAAGAATTTCTACATTTTGAAAAAATCAATCGGGAAACCTGGCAAAATTTGCATCGCAAAACCACCCCGCCTCTCTCTCAAACAGAGCTCAATTCTATTAAAAGTTTTAACGACCGCATCAACCTCCAGGATGTGCGTGACGTCTACCTGCCTTTGACAAACTTGATCGGAATCTACAAGCGTTCCAAAGAAGATTTGGCCTTCTCAAAAGGGATTTTTCTTCAAAAAACCAGTGAACGCCAACCCTTTATCATTGGGGTTTCTGGGAGTGTCGCTGTTGGGAAATCGACTACTAGCCGTCTTCTCCAAATCCTACTTTCGCGGACCTTCGAAGGCTCGACCGTAGAATTGGTGACAACAGATGGCTTTCTCTATCCAAATGCTATCTTAAAAGAACAAGAGCTCCTCAATCGAAAAGGATTTCCGGAAAGCTATGATATGGAATTGCTCCTTGATTTTCTCAATCAAATTAAAAACAACAAGAGCGTAGAAATCCCTGTCTATTCCCACGAAATATACGATATTGTTCCAGATGAGAAGCAAACCATTTTACCAGCTGATTTTGTCATTGTAGAAGGGATCAACGTCTTTCAAAATCCGCAAAATGACAGTCTCTATATGACCGATTTCTTTGATTTTTCGATCTATGTGGATGCCGCAGTGGATGATATCGAATCTTGGTATATCGATCGCTTCCAAAAACTCCTTGCATTAGCTCAGAATGATCCCAATAACTACTACTATCGATTTACAGAGCAACCACTAGATGAAGTTTTAAGCATGGCCCATCAGGTCTGGGAATCCATTAATTTAGTCAACTTGCAACATTACATCCAACCAACCAGAAACAGAGCTGATCTGATTCTCCATAAGGCAACCAACCATGAAATCGACGAAATTTATCTCAAACGCTAGAGAAAATGGCCTTTTAACAGTACTTTTTTAAGGAAAAGCTATTTTAGGCTTGTCAAATCTTAACTTTTCATATATAATGAGATAGTTAGATTATCAATGGAGGTGAATAACTTGGCAAACATTAAATCAGCTATCAAACGCGCTGAATTGAACGTTAAACAAAACGAAAAAAACTCAGCTCAAAAATCAGCTATGCGTACTGCAATCAAAGCTTTTGAAGCAAACCCAACTGAAGAACTTTACCGCGCTGCTAGCTCAGCTATCGATAAAGCAGAAACTAAAGGTTTGATCCACAAGAACAAAGCTAGCCGTGATAAAGCACGTCTTGCAGCGAAACTTGGTTAATCAAGAACAGCATAAAAATCAAGCTCTCCGGAGCTTTTTTTGTGCCTAATTTTTTGAGAGGTGCTTATGAAAATTGTTATTATCGGCTATTCTGGATCAGGTAAATCCACCTTGGCTGAAAACTTAGCCCGCCACTACTCCATTCCCAAGCTCCACATGGATACCCTTCAATTTCAACCGGGCTGGATAGACAGTGACCGGGATTGGATGGAGAAAGAGATGAGACAGTTTCTCGGCGATCATAAAGACTGGGTCATTGATGGTAATTACTCTTGGTGCTGTTATGAGGAAAGAATGGAGCAAGCGGACCAGATTATCTTTCTCAACTTCTCTCGTTGGAACTGCCTCTTTAGAGCCTGGAAACGATACCGTCGTTATAAAGGCCGCGTCCGTGAGAGTATGGCGGCAGGCTGCCCTGAACGCTTCGACTGGGATTTCATCCGTTGGATCCTTTGGGACGGTCGCCAAGCTAGACAGGTCACACGCTATCAGACTGTCAACCAAACCTATCCAGACAAATTTATCTCTCTTAAAAACCAAAAAGAACTGGATGCGTTTCTAAAAAACATATAATAAAAAGGTTGGGATATCAATCCCAACCTTTTCTTATTTATCAACGTAATCGCCACCGGTGAAGCCATAGTATTCTTCCAGACTCAAACCTGAGTCCGCGATATCTTGCGCTTCTTTTCCGATATAGCGGAGATGCCAGCTTTCTGGCATGTAGCCTGTCACTTTTTCTTTTCCTTCTTGGTAACGAACCACAAAGCCATATTTAGCAGCATTCTTGAGCAACCACTTACTTGGTCCAGGTTCGGTTACCAAATTCCCACTGGTATCGATTAAATCAAAGGTCAAACCAGTTTGGTGTTCACTATAACCCGGTCTTGCAGAATAACGATCGGCGGCTTCCTGACCATCTTGATTGACATAGTTTTGGTAGAGGCCAACTTGGGTATCGTAGCTACGAAAACCACTATATTGGTCACTGATCGGATATCCTTCTGCCTGCATGGCTGCGATCAATTCATGAAGGGCTGAAACAGCTTCAGGATCTTCACCTGGGTTAAAGTCAGGCGACAAGGGATAATGTTTGTTGGCGATCATAACCTCACCATATTTCCCTTTGACACTATAGTAAGAACCATTATAGCTGACACCAGAGTCCACTTTGACATCTGACTTACCAGCTTTTGACGACTCTTCTTTGCCAGTTTCTTTTGACGTATCCTTTGCAGAAGACGTTCCTTTGGAAGACTTAGTTTGCGTTTGTTTAGTTTCTTCTTTTGCAGAAGATTTAGAACTAGTGGATTGAGATTGGGAGCAAGCTGTCAAGGTTAACAAGGCAACTGTCACCAAAGTTAATTTGGAAAATCTTGCTTTCATGAGGAATCTCCTATGATTCTTTTGTTACGACAATATCCGTAATCACATAACTTGCACCTACTTTTTTCAAAGTGTAGGTCTTGTACTTGCGGTTTTGTGAATCTGGATGGCTATCGGTATAATGCACGGTAAAGTCTTCATAAGTCTTGATCGTCACCACACCATTTTCTTCCGTGACACTTTGAATGTCCAATGCTCCTGGAGTATAGTAGTCAATTTTAGCCTTTCGAACACCATCACCAGTTGTGAATTCAACCATGTCCTTGTACGCTTGACTTTGTGTGTCATAGTATTTAGAGTAGGTGTTGTTTCGGTTTGAAACGGAGCTAAAGACTGCGTCGCGGTACTCTTTCAAGAACTCTTCTGCCAAGGTCCGATTTTGTTCTTCTTTGGCTGCTTGCGCTTTCTTAGCATCTTGTGCACTCTTGATGCGTTTTAGGGTATCTTTGGCTAGTTTAAGTTCGATCGGATCGTTCTCACCCTCTTCAATCGTCACCTTAGCCTTTTCAGTTGTATAGGTTTCCCCATTCATGTTGAAGACAGCATGTACTTCAATTTCTTGATAAGGGATGCTATCTACTTCAAAGGTCGTGCTGGTTCCGACTTCTTTGCCGTTGACCACAACCTTCACATCCGTTGGGTTTTCAACTTCATCTGGGAACTCAACTTCTAAATTGCGTTTTTCAGAATTCAACTGCAATTCTAAGTTATTCTTGGTTGCTTTTTTAGGATTGAGATGGATCTTAGAAGTAACATTTCCGACCTCTGTTTTAGCAGTCAATTCCATTTCTTTTGTATTGTAATGGAAAGAACCAAGGTCTGTCACTGCATCTTTCTTCAAGGTCACGGTTTTATTGGTAGCCACTTTGAGTTTGGCTTGGTCCAAATTGGTCTTGACCTTCACTTGCACTGGATAGCTGGCCACACGGTATTCTTGGAAGATTCCAAATTTCTTGTCCGCTTTCTCCAAACCAAAGATCTTGTTTCCAGATTTATCCGTATAGCTGCCTTCTCCACCATTATCAATGATCTTGTTCAACTCTGTGCCGATATCGACCCCTTGATCTTCCATGCTGGTAATAAAGCTTTCGGCTTCATCCTTTGTCCATTTATCGTTATCGGTTGAAAGCAGATCTGCTGCTTCGCGATAATCCTTGGTGTCCACTGCCTTAATAAATTTATCTGCAGTCACTTCGACACGCGTTGTTGACTGGAAGTAAAAGAAGGCTGCTACCAAAGCTATCACAAGGACTGCAATAGCAGAAATAATCCCAATTTTCTTCTTGGAAAGTTTCTTTTCACCCTTCGTTTTAGGGGCCTTTTGTTTTTTCTGAGCTGGGCCTGCTTCTGTAACATTTGGACCAGCAAAGACCTGCGTTTGCTCAGCAGCAAGTGGAGCCGTATACTCTTGAGTTTGCTGTTGAGGGACATATTCCTGTGTTTCTTCTGTTGAATCTGGGGTCGCAAATTCTGCTTCAGGCACAGGTCCTACAAAAAACTCGAAGTTTTGACTTTTAGCCGCGGTAAATTCTTCTGCACTTGGCTTGCGGCCATAGGTTTCTTCAAAATGTTGCAACCAAGCCTGACGAGCTGCTAGAAGTGGATCGACATTCTTCACTTCTTCAACTGGTTCAACCACTGGTTCCTCGACAGGAGCGACTTCCTCAGATTGTGCATTTCCTGCGATAGACTGAATTTGTTTCAAATCAAATCCACAAGCTTTCCCAGCCATAAACTCTTCTGGTGACGGTTTGCGACCGATCACTTTTTCAAATAATTCAACCCATTTCTTTTGCATGGATCTCTTCTCCCTCATTATAAAATAGGGAAAGTGGGTTCCCCCACCTTCCGTTTTGTGATATTGTTAGAATCCAAAGTTAGAGAAATTTGGAGCACTTGGAATAAATCCTACGGCTACTTGTTCTAAAATACGAGCATTCACATAAATGACAAAGATGGCAATGAGAAGCAAGACAACAGATGATGCTACTAGAAGCAAGAATTTATCTGCTTTAAAGCTTGTCTTATTCAATCCTTGATGAACGACATAGCATGTTCCAACAAAGAACAAGAAGAAAATAAGGAAGTTTACAAAGCCATAAAATTCATAAACTTTTACAAGACCTACTAAGAAAGCAAGAAGGGCAAGTGGCAAAGTGTAAACAGACAAACGTCCAAACTCTTCAAATGAACGACCGTAACTGTATTCCTTATCTTGAAGAACCACACGACGAACAAAGAATCCAGCTACTTGGAAGGCGTAAACGCTAAAGAATAGGGAAATCAATGTCAACATAAAGGCACGGAAATCCATTCCATAACCACCTGTAGCTCCACTAGCTGTGAAGAAAGTTGATAGGGTCAAGACAAAAGCAGTCAAGACATACTGTAAAATTCCGTTAAGAGCTTTTGGATTTTCTACAGCAGTTGGACGTTTCAAAGCTGAAAGGAACCAATTCCAGTAACCACCAACGGCTACACCAAATTGACTTGGTTGGGCAGGATAAGGTTGCCCTGGTTGACCTTGGTAAGGAGCTTGTTGATAAGCTGCTTGAGTAGGTTGTTGGTAGGCTTGTTGTGGAGCTTGTTGGAAAGCAGGTCCATTCGCTGGAGCAGCTTGAGGGGCCGGTTCTTGAACTGGAGCTGCTACTGGTTCTTCAACAGGTGCAGTTGGTGCTGCGACAAACTCTGGAGCTTGAGGAGCTGCTACTGGTTCTTCTGTAGGTGCAGTTGGTGCTGCGA
>CAUVRI010000039.1:0-12361 GCA_963554405.1 uncultured Streptococcus sp.
TATAAAATTAAGTCGAGATTTTCGATTAGTCCTGAAGAAATGGCGAAAGTCTATATAACTTTATCTACAGGAGATGGCTATGAGGGCTTTTTGTATGACGAGAAATGCAGGGAAGTAAAAGCAAATGCATCTGCTTATGAGGAAGAAGAGCAGAAAAAACTTCACACCCTGCTAGAGCAAATGACCTGCGTGAAGGACAATGTATAAAGAGTTAGAAAATAAAGTCCATAAGGAGAAATAGCATTGGCTTGGTTTAATTTTGGAAAGAAAAAAGAAAAAATAGAATCTGCAACAGAAGTTGTAAAAGAGAAAATCGAGACAAGTGCTTGCTTGGGAGTGTTTGACTTCTTTGCACTTGGGAAGTCCGATCAGCTGTTGATCTTGGGCCGATTGAAAGGAAGCTTAAAGTTAGGCGACCGTCTGCAAGTATGCAATCCTGGCGAAAGCTTTGAGTCTTTTGGCGAGCTGACGGTTGAAAAATTAAGCAATGGAAAAGAAGATTCTAACTCCTTGGCGGACGAGGCCCTTGCCCATATTGTTGTAACTGCATCTGAAATCGCAGGTCGACTTAAAAAGGGGAGTGTTCTCTATACGTCCAAGATAGATGAGCGCCAGCTTTTATCTAGTTATACAGATGCCCTGTATACATCTTTTGTGGAAATGCAGAATGGAGATATGAGCAATGAAGACTATCTGCGAGCTAGTTTGGAAGATAGTGTTGAAATTTTGCGTTTGTTCTTATGGGATTGTAGAGAGAATCGACAAAATGGGAGTGAAGAAGAATATCAAAAAAATCTGGCTAAAATTGCCCGCCTTGAGGAAGTTGTAAGAGATAAGTTGCTTGAAGCAGATGAGGTCTATGTGATTTATTCTCAATTAACAGGAGAGCCCTATATGTTTTCGAAGACATATGACCGTGGAGATGATGGCTATCTGTGTACTGATCCCTTGATTCACCTCTCAACTTCTCGTTGGTACCATCATTACAAAGAAACGTTTGATAGTCAACCAAATACTGAAGTGAGACGGGTTGAAAATACAGAGGACAAGGAAGCTATTAAAAACTTTCTGGGGTCAGCCTTTTACCTTAATGGTGCGCTAGGAATTATTATGAATTCAGATGATGTATGCATCAAAGCTCAAAGCTTGGTAGAAAAACCTGATTTTTCAAATCTACCTAAGATCCAGGTGCCTGTCATGAATCCTGATGTAGTGAGATGGTTGCTCTTACTTGGACAGCTGGGCAAGCCAGATACAGAAGACAAACAGCTGGTTGACAGGCTTTATTATGGCTTCTTATCAAAGGCAGTGCCTAAGGCTAAATTCCTCATTCCGGTGCGAAATGGGGAGAATTTCCCTGAAGCGAGCGATGAGGCCAAGGAAGTAGTGTTAGAAAAAGAGGCTAGTCTAGATTTACCAGTTCGAGAAGGAAAAGATGGCCGACAAGCTATCTCTCTCTTTACAGACTGGGAACGTCTGCGGATGGTTTTTGATGAAGATTGGGACGGAATGATTGAGCCGGCAGGAAATATGATTACTATGTTTGACTACATTGTCAATGGAACAGAGTATCTAAAAGCGGGATGTTACATAAGCCAAGATTCTTTCAAAGAAATGGAAAAACTCAGTGCCGAGCTAAATGATATTCCAAAGCAGTAGAAGAGGTAAATATGAAGATCATAGTTGATAGAGTCTCGGTTAGTGCAGGAGATGATATTGTTCCACATAAGACAGAATATGAAGTGTCTGAAAAAATGACAGTTGGAGCTTTCTTTGCTTTTCTTGAAGAAGATAGCTATCTCCCCCTGGTTCAAGGAAATGATGTTGCATGGGAGCTTCGCAATATCAATGGGGAACAGGGAGCCTACTTTACAAAAACAAAAGAGACGTTTCAAGCAGATGCCTTGCTAAAGACAATGATTGAAGAGGCAAATGGTGATAACCAATTTGAGCTGATTTACCATTCTACACCTGAAAATTATTTAAAAAGAAAAGAGAATAGATGAGAATTGCAGATTATAGTGTGACCCGTGCCATTCTGGAGCGTCACGGTTTCACCTTTAAAAAATCCTTCGGTCAGAATTTCCTGACTGACACCAACATCCTCCAGAAGATTGTGGATACGGCTGAGATTGACAAAAAGGTCAATGTCATTGAAATTGGTCCTGGTATTGGGGCTTTGACGGAGTTTTTGGCAGAAAATGCTGCGGAAGTCATGGCCTTTGAGATTGATGATCGTCTAGTGCCCATTTTAGCGGATACTTTGCGCGATTTTGACAATGTGACAGTGGTTAATCAGGATATTCTCAAGGTTGATTTGGCTCAGTACATAGCAGAGTTTAAAAATCCAGACCTGCCTATCAAGGTAGTGGCAAATCTGCCCTACTACATCACGACGCCGATTCTTATGCACTTGATTGAGAGCGGAATTCCTTTTAGTGAGTTTGTTGTTATGATGCAAAAAGAAGTAGCAGATCGGATTTCGGCTCAGCCGAATACCAAGGCCTACGGTAGTTTGTCGATTGCGGTGCAGTATTACATGACGGCCAAGGTAGCCTTTATCGTGCCGCGGACAGTCTTTGTGCCTGCTCCAAATGTGGATTCGGCAATTCTCAAGATGGTGCGCAGGGAGCAGCCGGCAGTTGAGGTTCAGGATGAGAAATTCTTTTTCAAGGTCACCAAGGCTAGCTTTGTTCATCGCAGAAAAACTCTTTGGAATAATCTGACCAGTTATTTCGGTAAGTCTGAAGAAGTCAAGGCAAAGCTTGAAAATGCTTTAGCGAAAGCCAATCTTGTGGCCAATGTTCGAGGAGAAGCACTAGATTTGGAGGCTTTTGCTCGCTTGAGTGACGCTTTAAAGTCTGAGGGACTATAAAAAAAGAAGACTTGCTCTCTGGTAGCCGGTCTTCTATTTTATTCATGAGGTGCATATGAAAGTGAAATTTCTGTCTTTGTTTTCTGGACTACTCTGGTTTTCGCAGTCTTTACTCCATTTCCTGCTGATGCTAGGTCTGCCTCTGGGACGTTTGGTCTTTGGTGGCGCTTATATAGTATTTCCTTTATGGTTGCGGCCGGTTAACTTCCTGCTGTTCTCATTGTGGGCTTTCTTTAGTTTTAGTTATCTAGCTTTTGGTGGCTGGTTGAAAAGTGGCTTGAGATCTTCATTTTTTAGGAAAGTCATTTTAGTTGGAACTATTTTTCTATTTTTGGCTACGGTTTTCAATTTCTTTATCAGTGCGAGTCCATTAGAGAAATATTTAACTGGAGGCCTGACCTTTCTAGCTTTTCTATGCAGTAGCCTTCTTCTCCATAATAAGAAAAAATCCTATCATGATTGATAGGATTGCTTTTGATGCGGAGGAAGGGATTTGAACCCTCACACCCGTACGGGCACATGCGCCTGAAGCATGCGTGTCTGCCGTTCCACCACCTCCGCTTGTTCTCTATTATAACATATTTTTTAAAAAATCCAAGAAAAAATGGCCAGATTAGACAGTGCCATCCATAGAAGCAACTGAGGCTGGAAGATTTATTCCAGCCTCTAGGTAAGATGAATTGCAAATTAATGTTGAAGAATCTTTCTCTACCCTCGCTTGCTACTTTTTTATTATTTATTCTACGATTTGCGGATAGAGGGTTTCTTGTTCTTTGGATGTATCTTTCAAGATAAAGATAGCCCACAAGAGAGCTAAAATGAAGACAACCAATCCAGGAACTCCTCCCTCAGGTCCGAATTGTCCACCTGTGATAAGTGTGCGATTAGAAGTTGTAAAATACATCAAGGAAGATTCGCTGTCAAAGCCACTAACATGGAAACCATATACATTTCCCATGATAAAGTTCCAAGCAAAGTGGAAGCCACAAGGTCCCCAGATATTTCCGCGCTTCAGGGCGTAAACGGCTGTGAAAAGACCAAAAACGAATAGGTGGACAGTTGAGAGCCAAGAAGCACCATTATTATCCAAATGGAAATAAGAGAACATGGTAGAAGCAATCAAAATGGCTATGTAGGTGTTTTTATGATAGGAAATAATGGGAATCAACCATCCGCGAATGTAAATCTCTTCTGCAGCTGTTTGGAAAATATAGCCGATGAGAACTAAAATCCAAGAAACTAGGAAAGGCAAACTAAATTGGATACGGTCAAACTTAGCATCTCCTGTAATGAAGAAGACGATTAAGACGGTCGTAATCATGATGGCACCCACCAACACACCTTTAGCGAATTCGGGAAGGCCATTTCCTTTAGAGAATCCCATGGTTCGTATCGGTCGTTTTTCAATGAATTTGACCCAAAGGAAGAAGGCAATAATGGTGTAGAGGAAGGACCAAAGGTCCAAAATATTCCACCAGTCAGGAATCCAACTTTGTTTGTCTAAGAAAAAGTTAGTTGAAGCCCTACTAATCGGAGACATATATTGGGTAATATAATAAAGGATGAAGGGAGCTAAAAACCAAGGAGTCAAAAACTTCCCTTTTTTGACATTGGAAATGAGCGGGTTGCTCTTTGAGAGAAATGAAAGGCTCATAAATAACCTCCTTATAGCTAGCATGAACCATTAACGAAGTCAGAGACTTGCTTCTTGATGAAGAAGTTTCTGCTTCACTGGAATTCCAGTAGTAACCAGATGGACAAGTGCCTTGTGATTGTCACCTTCCCTTCTAATTGTACTTGTCCCATTCCTCACACGAGGCATATAGATGTTTGTTATTTACCTCTTTATTATAAAACTTTTAGAAAGCGTTTACAACATCCTATCCTTGTTTAAATAGAAAATCTTACAACTAAAGAATTTGTGGCTTTCTTAGTAAACTTGTAAGCTAAATCAAACATTTTTTGTTATAATGGGTGTACTAACTTTTAAGGAGTAATCTTGCAAGGTAAAATCATTAAAGCCTTAGCTGGTTTCTATTATGTAGAGTCGGCTGGGCAAATTTATCAAACCAGAGCTAGAGGAAATTTTCGAAAAAAAGGACAGACACCTTATGTTGGTGATGAGGTTGAATTTTCAGCAGAAAAGGACTCAGAAGGTTATATTTTAAAAATAGCAGAGCGTAAAAACAGTCTTGTACGCCCTCCGATTGTGAATATTGACCAGGCGGTTGTTATCATGAGCGCTAAGGAACCAGATTTCAATCCAAATCTCTTGGATCGTTTCTTGGTTCTCTTGGAACATAAAGGGATTCATCCGATTCTCTATATTAGTAAACTGGATTTGCTGGAACGCGAAAATGAGCTAGATGAGTTCTTACAAGTCTATCGAACAATTGGCTACGATGCGGTCCAAAGCGTTGAGGAATTGTTGCCTCTTCTAGCGGATAAAATAACTGTTTTTATGGGACAAACAGGAGTTGGGAAATCAACTCTTCTCAACAAGATTGCCCCAGATCTGAAGCTTGAAACAGGAGAGATTTCTGAAAGTCTGGGCCGAGGTCGTCATACGACACGGGCTGTCAGCTTTTACAATCTAAACGGAGGGAAGATTGCCGATACGCCAGGATTTTCTTCATTGGATTACGAGGTGAGTACAGCCGAAGATCTCAATCAAGCTTTTCCTGAGATTGCTGAGTTTAGCAAATTCTGTAAGTTTCGTACTTGTACCCATACCCATGAACCAAATTGTGCAGTCAAGCCAGCGGTTGAAAGTGGTCAGATAGCAGCTTTTCGCTTTGACAACTATCTGCAATTTCTCAGTGAGATTGAAAATCGAAGAGAAACCTATAAAAAAACAGCTAAGAAAATACCTAAATAGAAAACAGGAGAAAAACTATGACACAATTTAAAATTTCACCATCTATCTTGAGTGCTGATTATGCTAATTTTGAAAGTGAATTGAAAAGACTAGAAGCGGCTGGAGCTGACTATGCTCATATTGACGTAATGGACGGCCACTTTGTTCCTAATATCACCTTTGGAGCGGGTGTTGTAGCTAGTATGCGTCCACATAGCAAATTGGTGTTTGACTGCCATCTGATGGTTACAAATCCTGAAAAGCATATCGAGGATTTCGTTCGTGCTGGAGCAGATATTATCACAATCCATGTCGAAGCAACTCCTCATATCCACGGTGCCCTCCAACAAATTCGCGCAGCAGGAGTAAAAGCAGGTGTCGTAATCAATCCAGGTACTCCAGTTCAAGCGATTAAGCACGTCTTAGGCTTGGTAGACCAGGTCTTAGTGATGACTGTGAACCCTGGCTTTGGCGGGCAAGCCTTTCTACCTGAGACCTTGGTTAAAGTTAGTGAGTTAGCTAGTCTTCGGGAACAAGAACAATTACAATTTGATATCGAGGTTGATGGTGGTATTGACAATCAGACCATTAAACTAGCAAAAGAAGCTGGTGCTAATGTCTTTGTAGCAGGTAGCTATGTCTTTAAAGGGGATGTTGACCATCAAGTTCAAACCTTGAAGGAAGCCTTACATGACTAAGGTTGTTCTAGTTGCTGGAGGTCAATTAGAAGAATTACCCTCAGATGTTGATGTCTGGGTCGGTGTGGATCGAGGCAGTCTCCACTTGATAGAGCAGGGGATAGTTCCCGATTTGGCTGTAGGTGACTTCGACTCTGTATCCCTGCAGGAATTTGAGCTGGTTCAAAGGAAAGCTAAAGAGGTCCTACGTGCCCAGCCAGAAAAAGATGATACAGATCTTGAGTTGGCTGTCACAGCTACTTTTGAGCGCTATCCAGACGCAAATGTTACTATTTTTGCTGCTTTTGGAGGTCGTATGGATCATACTCTAGCCAATGTTTTTCTTCCTAGCAACCCAAAGATTGCTCCTTATATGGAGCGACTTGCTTTGCAAGATGAACAAAACCTGCTTACCTATCGACCAGCAGGCAAACATTTAATTGAGCCTGTAGAAGAAATGACCTATGTTGCCTTTATGCCAACACAGGATATTGCCTTGACCATTGAGGGGGCCAAGTATCCTTTAAATGAAAAAAACTTTTTCTTTAAAAAAGTCTATGCTTCTAACGAATTTATAGGTAGGCCCATTTCCCTGTCTTTTGATTCTGGGTATGTGGTGATTATGTATAGTAAAGATAGGAATTAAGATGGAGATACTTATCATCATTTTGCTGCTAGCCAATCTTCTTTTGACTTTCTTGCTTTGGCAGAGCCAAACACAGCAAAAGAAGGATGTTCAAGAAATCTTGGAAGCGCAGGCGGACCATTTATCAGATCAGCTTGATTATCGTTTGGAGCAGGAAAAACAAGCTTCCTTGCTACAACAAAAAAATCTAGAGATAGGCTTGGGAGATCGTTTTAGTTCTCTACACACAAGTTTGCATCGGGATTTGACAGATTTACGGGCAGAAATCAGTGATAATTTGACAAAGAATCGCGATAAGACAGATGAACGCATGAAACAGATTCAAGAGTCTAATGAATTACGTCTAGAGCAAATGAGACAGACAGTAGAAGAAAAATTGGAAAAGACTCTTCAGACTCGCCTTCAGACCTCTTTTGAGTCCGTTTCTAAGCAATTGGAATCAGTCAACCGCGGTCTAGGTGAAATGCAGCATATTGCGCGCGATGTTGGAACCCTTAATAAGGTCCTTTCAAATACTAAAACTCGTGGTATTATGGGCGAGTTACAGCTGGGTCAGATTATCGAAGATATCTTGACTCCAAGTCAGTACGAGCGGGAGTTTGCTACTGTTTCAGGCTCTAGCGAAAGAGTTGAGTATGCAGTCAAGTTGCCTGGACAAACTGATCAAGACTATGTTTATCTACCGATTGATTCGAAATTCCCCTTGGCTGATTACTATCGCTTGGAAGATGCTTATGAATCTGGTAATAAAGAAGAAATTGAACTCTATCGCAAGGCCCTGCTAAATAGTGTTAAACGCTTTGCAAAAGACATTCGCAGCAAGTATTTAGCACCTCCTGCTACAACCAACTTTGGGATTATGTTTTTACCGACAGAGGGTCTCTATTCAGAAGTTGTTCGCAATCCAGAATTTTTTGACAACCTTCGTAGAGAAGAGCAGATTGTAGTTGCTGGACCATCGACTTTATCAGCCCTACTCAACTCACTATCCGTTGGATTCAAAACTCTGAACATTCAAAAGAGTGCGGATGACATCAGCAAGGTTTTGGGAAGCGTCAAACTAGAATTTAATAAATTCGCAGGTATTTTGGTTAAGGCGCAGAAGCATTTGCAGCACGCTTCGGGAAATATTGATGATTTGCTGACGCGCAGAACAAATGCCATTGAGCGAACCTTACGCCAGATTGAATTGTCAGATGAGGATTTGCATATAGACCTGCTTGATGTGCCAGAAGAAAGGGAAGATCATGAAAATTAACCAAATGAAAAAAGATGAATTTTTTGAAGGGTTTTACTTGATTAAATCAGCTGAAGTTCGACAGACTAGGGCAGGGAAGGATTATATTGCCTTTACTTTTCAAGATGATAGTGGAGAGATCGAAGGAAAACTCTGGGATGCCCAGCCCCATAACGTTGCTGAATATACAGCTGGGAAAGTTGTCCATATGCAAGGACGTCGAGAAGTCTACAATAATACTCCTCAGGTTAATCAGTTAGTTCTACGTCTTCCTAGATCAGGAGAACCTAACGATCCAGCTGACTTTAAAGAAAAACCTCCAGTGGATCCGAAGGATTTACGAGATTATTTGGCCCAGATGATTTTCAAGATTGAAAATCCGGTTTGGCAACGTGTTGTCCGAGCTCTGTACAGTAAGTATGACAAGGAATTCTATTCTTATCCTGCGGCCAAGACCAATCATCACGCTTTTGAATCAGGCTTAGCCTTTCACACGGCGACTATGGTTCGCTTGGCTGATGCGATTGGAGATATCTACCCTCAGCTCAACAAGAGTCTGCTCTTTGCTGGAATTATGTTGCACGATTTAGCAAAAGTAATCGAACTAAGTGGCCCTGATGACACAGAATACACAGTTCGTGGGAACTTAATTGGCCACATTGCTTTAATTGACGAAGAAATCACAAAAGTTCTTCTAGAATTGAAGATTGACGACAGTAAGGAAGATGTGATTGTCTTGCGTCATGTCATATTGAGTCATCATGGTTTGCTTGAATATGGAAGCCCAGTTCGTCCAAGGATTATGGAGGCTGAGATTCTTCATATGATTGATAACTTGGATGCAGAAATGATGATGATGACAGGAGCTCTGGCCAAGGTTGGAGAAGGAGAAATGACCAGTCGTATTTTTGCTATGGACAATCGATCCTTCTATAAACCGAATTTAGATTGAAGAAAAAACGAAAAATGAGCATTATATTTGAAATAATGTTCGTTTTTTTGATAGAGTATGTTATAATGAAGAAAAATAACAAGAACGGTGAAAATATGAAACTAAGAAGAAGTGACCGGATGGTAGTAATTTCAAACTATCTTTTAAACCACCCTTATGAACTGACTAGTCTGAATACTTTTGCTGAAAAGTATGAATCAGCTAAATCCTCTATTTCAGAAGATATTGTCATCATCAAACGCGCTTTTGAAGAGATCGAGATTGGATCTATTGAAACAATTACTGGAGCGGGAGGAGGAGTCATCTTTACCCCTTCTATTTCTGATAGAGAGTCTAGAGAAATTGTGGAAGGACTGCGAGATCAATTGTCAGAAAGTAGCCGCATTTTACCAGGTGGCTATATCTACCTATCAGATCTCTTGAGCACGCCATCTATTTTAAATAGTATTGGGCGGATTATCGCCAAAGCTTTTCGCGATCAAAAAATCGATGCTGTCATGACAGTAGCTACTAAGGGAGTTCCTCTTGCTAATGCCGTGGCCAATACATTAAATGTTCCTTTTGTGATTGTCCGTCGTGATTTAAAAATTACAGAAGGTTCAACTGTTAGCGTTAACTATGTTTCTGGTTCCAGCGATCGGATCGAAAAGATGTTTTTATCAAAGCGTAGCTTGAAAGCAGGTAGCCGAGTTTTGATAGTGGACGACTTCCTTAAGGGAGGCGGTACAATCAATGGGATGATTAGCTTGCTTGCTGAATTCGAATCGGAGTTAGCAGGTGTAGCTGTTTTTGCGGATAACGCCCAGGAAAAGAGAGAACATCTGTCTTATAAATCTTTATTGAAAGTGACCAATATCGATGTAAAAGAAAATAAAATCGATGTTGAAGTCGGAAATATTTTTGATAAATAAGCAGGAAAAGGATTATGAGAAGTATATTTGAGAAATTTGACCGAATTCCAATTTGGGTTCGTATAGGAGTTTTATTACTATTAATAGTGATTTTGATTACTGGCTTGTTTTTTATAAAGCCAAACTACAAAACAAGTCACCAGTCCTCAACAGTTGCTTCATACAGCCGTACGTCTAGTTCCAAAGTTGATTCGTCTAATGAAAAATCTTCTTCAAATCCAGATAAAGCGAAAGCTTTGGATACACAAAGTCTTGCTAATGCAGAAACTCTTGTGAAGGAATTAGAAGCTGAGCAGACCGAAGAAAACGTGGCACTTGCACAGGCTGCAGTTGACAAGGTGAAGAATCTAGATGCTAAGGCTAAGTTACAGGATAGGATTCAGGCAGTTAAAGATACCATAGCTGCAAACCGAGCTGCAAATGCTACGCAACCACAAATTCAACAGCAACCAGTCTATCAAGCACCGACAATCCAAACTCCAGCAGTATCTTCAACAGTTGATACTCAAACACAAAATGAAGAAGCCCCTTCTGCTAACACAACTACACAATAAGAGAAGTTCCTAAGAGCTTCTCTTATTTGTATTAGTTCAAGATTCACAAAGTAAAAAGAGCAAAAAATGAAGAAATCTATTGACTCGCCAACTGGCCCGTGTTATAATGATAGACGGTACTTTTTACTTTTGGTCTCTCAAAAGTGTACAGAGACGTGCTGACAAATGTTGCAAAAGTACACACAGATGGTAGCTGTCACCAAGTGTACCATCACCAAAAATAAAAAATTTCACAGGAGAATGTAGATGCCTACAATTAACCAATTGGTTCGCAAACCGCGTAAATCAAAAGTAGAAAAATCTAAATCACCAGCTTTGAACGTTGGTTACAACAGTCATAAAAAAGTTCAAACAAACGTTTCTTCACCACAAAAACGTGGTGTTGCAACTCGTGTTGGAACAATGACACCTAAAAAACCTAACTCTGCCCTTCGTAAATTCGCTCGTGTACGTTTGAGCAACCTTATCGAAGTTACTGCCTACATCCCAGGTATCGGACACAACTTGCAAGAGCACAGCGTGGTGCTTCTTCGTGGTGGACGTGTAAAAGACCTTCCAGGGGTACGTTACCATATCGTCCGTGGAGCACTTGATACTGCAGGTGTAAACGATCGTAAACAAGGCCGTTCTAAATACGGTACTAAAAAACCAAAAGCATAAGGAAAGGGGATAAAGAAAAATGAGTCGTAAAAACCGTGCGCCTAAGCGCGAAGTATTGCCAGATCCGCTTTACAATTCAAAATTAGTTACTCGTCTTATCAACCGCGTTATGCTTGATGGAAAACGTGGTACAGCAGCTTCAATCGTTTATGGAGCATTCGAGCAAATCAAAGAAGCGACTGGAACTGATGCACTTGAAGTATTTGAAACAGCGATGGAAAACATCATGCCTGTTCTTGAAGTACGTGCTCGCCGTGTTGGTGGATCTAACTACCAAGTACCGGTTGAAGTTCGTCCAGAACGTCGTACAACATTGGGACTTCGTTGGTTGGTAACAATCGCTCGCCTTCGTGGTGAACACACAATGCAAGACCGTCTTGCAAAAGAAATCATGGATGCTGCTAACAACACTGGTGCAGCTGTTAAGAAACGCGAAGATACTCACCGTATGGCTGAAGCCAACCGTGCCTTCGCACACTTCCGTTGGTAAGATAGGATGCGAAAGCGTCAATAAAGTCCCAGAGAAAATAGGGAATCGAAGCAGGTTGCGATTGCAACCAATGAGATTCATCTTTTTCTCTAGACTTTTAGCTTGAGTTCAACTAGATCATGATACTAGGAACGGTAAGGATGCAAAGTGAGAATAGGCAATTGACGCAGTATTCGATGGATACAAGGAAGTTTATCTTTTTCACACAGCATCCCGTTCCAGCTCAAATAGGCTAACTTGAGCTTTTAGCCCGAGTTCAATTGAGCTAGGTCAGCTCTTAGCTATAATTCAACTTATCTACAAGTTGAAACCAACAAAATCAGATAAACATTGAGAACGGGTAGGTCCTGCCTATCCGTTTTTGCTAAATAATGTTATAATAAACTGTAAAATAAATTAATAGGAGAAAATAACCTCATGGCACGCGAATTTTCACTTGAAAAAACACGTAATATCGGTATCATGGCTCACGTCGATGCTGGTAAAACAACTACAACTGAGC
>CAUVRI010000040.1:0-10876 GCA_963554405.1 uncultured Streptococcus sp.
TATAGAAATGGGGACCAGGAACTTCGTGTCTTAAAAGATATCGATTTAGAAGTCGAAGAGGGAGAATTTGTAGCCATTATGGGTCCATCTGGCTCCGGGAAATCGACCTTGATGAACGTCATTGGCTTGTTGGACCGACCGACCAGTGGAGAGTATTTCCTAGAAGGCCAGGAAGTTGGAAACCTCAGTGAGAAAAAATTAGCACGTGTTCGTAATGAACAGATCGGTTTTGTCTTTCAACAATTCTTTCTTCTCTCTAAGCTCAATGCCTTTCAAAATGTGGAACTGCCTCTCATTTATGCAGGAGTTCATCCTGCTAAACGGAAGGAATTAGCTGAGCAGTACCTTGAAAAGGTAGAGCTCCATTCTCGCATGCACCATTTGCCTTCAGAACTCTCAGGAGGTCAAAAACAGCGGGTTGCGATTGCCCGAGCCCTTGTCAATCAGCCAGCCATCGTCTTAGCAGATGAGCCGACTGGTGCCCTAGATACCAAGACGGGGGAGCAAATAATGGACTTGTTAACCAAGTTAAACCAAGAAGGAAAAACCATTATCATGGTTACACACGAGCCAGAAATTGCAGCCTTTGCGCATCGTCGCATCGTCATTCGTGATGGAGTGATCTCCTCAGATAGCAAGCTGGAAAGGGGGACCTAATGCAAAATTGGAAATTTGCGATCAGCTCAATTATGAGCCATAAATTACGGTCTTTCTTGACCATGGTGGGGATCATTATTGGGGTCGCTTCTGTCGTTGTCATCATGGCTCTGGGAGATGGTATGAAAGCTGGTGTCACCAAGACCTTCACCAAGGACCAAGAGTATGTACAAATCTCTTATTCTCCCAACAAGAGTGGCTATGTGACTGGGATCAATATTGGTCCTTCTGATGATACTGGAGAAGGAGAAGGCGGAGGCGAAAGTGGCCCTGCAGCTGAAGACCGAGGGATGGCTGCTCCATCGGATATCGATGGGGAAAACGCTGAAGATGTTGATGGTCAAGTCCAAGAAGCACCACCAGTTGTGCAAGAATCTTGGGTTAAGGAATTAACCAAGATTCAAGGCATCGATGGTTACTATGTTAGCAATACCTCCAATGCAACCATTGCTTTTCAAAAGAAAAAAGCAAACGGTGTGAACATCCAAGGGGTAAATGAAACCTATTTTTCTGTCAAAAAGGTTGAGCTCTTATCTGGACGAAAATTAACTCCTTCAGACTATAGTAATTTCTCACGGGTAGTGCTCCTTGATGAAGGATTGGCTCAACAATTATTTGGAACGGAGAATCCACTAAATCAGGTAGTCTCTGTTGGGGACAATAATTATCGCGTCGTTGGAATTTTCAAGGATCCAAATGCAGGGACAGCCCTCTATGGAGCTTCTTCAGGTGGCAGTGCCTTGATGGCCAATACCCAACTCGCCTCTGAATTCGGAACGGATGAAATTCAAAATATTGTCGTTCACGTTCCAAATGTGAAAGAAATCAAATCTGTTGGGATCGAAGCTGCTCAAAAACTAACAGAGCTTTCAGGTGTTCGCCAGGGAGAATTTCAAATCTTTAATTTGGATAGCATCCTAGAGGAAACCAATAAAGTAGTAGGAATTATGACGTCAGTGATCGGTGCCATTGCAGGGATTTCCCTTTTGGTTGGCGGGATTGGAGTCATGAATATCATGTTGGTTTCTGTGACAGAGCGGACGAGAGAAATTGGTCTTCGCAAAGCATTGGGAGCAACCCGAGGTAAGATTCTGGTTCAATTTTTGATTGAGTCGATGGTCTTGACCATCATTGGTGGGCTAATTGGACTTGGCCTTGCTTATGGTGTGAATAGCTTGATTACTACACTCGCAGCAGCCTCCCTAGAAGGACCACCGATTATTTCCTTAAATGTCGCCATCGGCAGTATTATTTTCTCTGCATTTGTTGGCATTATCTTTGGGATTTTACCAGCAAATAAGGCTTCTAAGTTAAACCCTATCGAAGCACTGCGTTATGAATAAAAAATAGGAGCGAGTCAGGATGAATGGTTCAAGATTCTCCACGCTCCTTTTTGCTGCTGTTGTGGAATAGCTTGTCGAAACCTTTTCAATCATCTCGTCTTATACAGGTCAAGCTATTTAGGTAGTCAACGATGGTCTTCAGATGTTTTTGAGTATTCATTCAAGAAGCTGCATTTTTTCTTCTGCCTTATTTTTGTTTAATTGGTAAATATTAGTGAATTTCTGGCCTAAATATGATAGAATAGGGGAGAATAACTTAGGAGGTTCCAAATGACTACTGAACATATGGAAGAATTGAATGACCAGCAGATTGTCCGTCGTGAGAAAATGGCGGCCCTTCGTGAACAAGGAATCGATCCATTTGGAAAGCGATTCGAACGCACTGCAAATTCAGGTCAATTAAAAGAAAAATATTCAGAATTAGATAAAGAACAACTCCACGACTTGAACGAAACAGCTATTATTGCTGGTCGTCTCGTAACCAAACGTGGAAAAGGAAAGGTTGGCTTTGCCCATCTTCAAGACCGTGAAGGTCAAATTCAGATCTACGTTCGTAAGGATGCTGTTGGAGAAGAAAACTACGAAATCTTCAAAAAAGCTGACCTTGGTGATTTCCTTGGTGTTGAAGGGGAAATCATGCGCACAGACATGGGTGAACTTTCGATTAAAGCAACTCATATCACTCACTTGTCAAAAGCCCTTCGTCCCTTGCCTGAAAAATTCCACGGACTTTCAGATGTTGAAACCATCTATCGCAAACGTTATTTGGATTTGATTTCAAACCGTGAAAGCTTCGAACGCTTTGTAACCCGTTCAAAAATCATCTCTGAAATCCGTCGTTATTTAGATGGTCAAGGATTCCTTGAAGTGGAAACACCAGTGCTTCACAATGAAGCTGGTGGTGCGGCTGCCAAACCATTTATCACTCACCACAATGCACAAAACATTGACATGGTGCTTCGTATCGCGACGGAGCTTCACTTGAAACGTTTGATTGTTGGTGGGATGGAACGCGTTTACGAAATCGGACGGATCTTCCGTAACGAAGGAATGGATGCCACTCACAACCCTGAATTCACTTCGATCGAAGTCTATCAAGCTTACGCTGACTTCCACGATATCATGGACTTAACAGAAGGCATTATCCAACATGCTGCGAAAGCAGTCCATGGTGATGGTCCAATTGACTATCAAGGAACAGAAATCAAAATCAATGAACCATTCAAACGGGTTCACATGGTGGATGCGATCAAAGAAATCACAGGTGTTGACTTCTGGCAAGACATGACCTTTGAAGAAGCTGTAGCACTTGCAAACGAAAAACATGTACCAGTTGAAAAACACTACACAGAAGTGGGACAAATTATCAATGCCTTCTTCGAAGAATTCGTTGAAGAAACCTTGACACAACCAACTTTTGTTTACGGTCACCCAGTAGCAGTGTCCCCATTGGCTAAGAAAAATCCAGAAGACCTACGCTTCACTGACCGTTTCGAACTCTTCATCATGACCAAAGAGTATGCGAATGCCTTCACGGAATTGAATGATCCGATCGATCAATTGCAACGGTTTGAAGCGCAAGCGCGTGCCAAAGAATTGGGTGATGACGAAGCTACAGGCATCGACTTTGACTATGTTGAAGCCCTCGAATATGGTATGCCACCAACAGGTGGACTTGGAATTGGTATTGACCGTCTCGTTATGTTGTTGACCAATGTAACAACAATTCGTGACGTCCTTCTCTTCCCAACTATGAAATAAGCTAAAAGAAAACACTGATCGCAAGATCAGTGTTTTTTAGTCTTCCATATAAGAGGTGTCGTTCCAAGTGTCTAAGTGATAGTGCTCAAAATCATCTGTTGTCAGAATCGTCACGCTGGCATTATCTAGTCCGCCATTTTTACGGAGTTCTCCTGTGTCATAACCAAGCAAGGTTCGAATAGAAGCTGTCAAATTAGCCCCATGTCCAACGATGAGAACAGTATCGAGCTCTTTTCCTTTCAGGCTTTTTACAAAATCACAGGTACGTTTGGTCGTTTCATAGACAGATTCTGCATCAAAGATTTCATTTTGAAAGCGGGCTAGGTTATGGCGAAAGGCATCCATTTGTTGGGGATAGATAGCTGAAATAGTAGAAATTTTAGCTCCTTCCAATTTTCCCAAATTCCACTCACGAAGAGCAGGCGTTGCTTGCAATTCTAGAGGTGTCTCCAATTGATCGAGGATGATCTGTGCGGTATGGACTGTCCGTGGCAGATCACTTGCAAAGGCTGCATCAAAAGGAACAGTAGCTAGGTGCTTTCCTAATTTTTCAAGCTGATGAATAGAGGCTGGTAACAGCGGAGAATCGCCATTTGATCCCTGAAAACGTCCTTCTTCATTCCATTCTGTCCGTCCGTGTCGTATAAAATATAGTTTCACAATCTTGTCTCCTTCTTTTTCATTATTCTAAAATATCTGCAAAGGTCGCTTGTACGAAATCTGCTAGAAGTTGTGGTTTGATTTGAATACTATGGCCGATTTCCCCGGCAGATACGATCATGGTCTCTAACTGAAGGGCTGATTCATCGATAAAGATTGGGAAAGGATGCTTTTGACGAATGCCCACCGGATTATTGGCACCATGAATATAACCAGTTGTTTTTTCGAGATCCTTTTGAGGAATCATAGCCACTTTCTTATTTCCCGATAATTTGGCCAATTTTTTCTCTGAAAGATGCTCCGTGATAGGAATGATCCCAATCACTGGACCCGTTTTATCACCTTTGAGAGCTAGGGTTTTGAAAATAGTAGAGCGATCAATCCCTTCTGGTAAGATCCCTTCTAAAGCGTTGATTTGTAAGCCTACGTGCTCAATTTTTGCTTTTGTCAAGATCTGTTCGACCAAGGTTTTTTTCACTTTATTTTTTTTTGCCATGGCTTTCTCCTTTTCTCTTTTTCTCTACAAAATCAGATTTCATTAGACCATTATAACATATAATAGCGACGATATTGTCTTCTCCTTAAAAATAGAAAACAGCAGAAAAAGTGAAAACCACTTGATCTGCTGTTTTAAGGCTATGAGGAAGAGCCATCTTTTTGTACCTTGAAAAGTTTCCGATAAATCGCTTCTTGGTCTTGCGTCGGAGCAATTTGGTTGAGATCCAAGTAGTGTGAGAATCCATTTAATTGCCCTTGAGAGGTATATTGATGCAAGTCGTATTCCGTGTTGGTATCTGGCGCGGCATTATAGTAGCCATCATCAAATCCATAAGTAGGAATCCAAAGAGCCGTAAATTTATCAGTGGAGATACTATGTTCTTCCATGAAGTAAGTTCCGATATAGAGTCCAATATTTTTTGCACCCAAAGCTTGTAGTTTTGCTCGGAAAGCTTCAACACCTGCGTTCATATCCTTCATGGTTTTTTCCTCGACGTCTAACCAATAGTAGGTCGGTTTGTAAGGAGAAGCAGCCTTGTAAAATTCTTCTGCTTCTTTTTCCATTTCTTTTTTATCCTTAGCCGCGACATAAGCATAGACTGCGACTGGGATATTTCGTTTTTGGAATTCTTGGATATGAGTTTGATAAGATTTATCCAGACCATTTAAGTAGGTCGCTGCATTTTCCTTTTTAGCTTGAGCACCACTGTGGACACGAACGATCACACCTCCCACATTTTGGGAGAGGACATCGTAATCAATTTCACTAGGCAATTGCCAGCCTGAGATATCAATGATCGGGCGGCCAACCAGTTCTGGATTGATGTCTTCCTCTTTTTTAGAAGAAGAGCTTGCAGTAGTTGTTTTTTTAGGTGTATTGGAGTTCGGAATCGTTTGGGTTGTTTCTTGTTGTGCTCTTGCTTGCATATCAGCAATTGTTCGTGAAAGAACGAGAAAAGAAATGAAACTGATAAAAAAGACCAAGAGAACAACGGGTTTTATCCTTTTTCTCATACAGAATCATTTTACCGTAAAAAAAACGAAAAGGCAAAACTTAATGCTTAAAAGATGCTGATTTCAGCTATTATTTTCAAAAAAAAGGAATCTTTTCATCGAAAAAGGATAAAAATATATGAAAATAAGAAGAATGATCAGAATATTTCTTGAAAATAGGGAAGAAGCCGAATCTTTTCTGGCCTTTCCTTGGTTTTGCTTCTTAAAAATGATATAATGAAGGTTGAACATTAGGAATATGGTGAATTATGAAAATTGAAAAAAGACATCTTTTAAATTATTCCATCCTCATTCCCTATTTGATTTTATCCATCATTGGCTTGATTGTTGTCTATTCGACAACAAGTGCCTTGGCAATTCAAAGTGGAGTGAGTTCGATTCGGATGGTCCGGACACAGGGACTCTTTTTTATCCTTAGTCTCCTAACCATCGCCCTGATTTATAAATTTAGCTTAGATTTCCTTCGAAATAAAAAAGTACTGGCTGTTGTCATTTTTGCTGAAGTGATTTTGTTGATTTTGTCTAGGTTTATCACAGATACGGTCAATGGGGCTCACGGTTGGTTGACAATTCCTGGAGGGTTTAGTATCCAGCCAGCAGAATATCTCAAGGTGATCTTAGTCTGGTATCTAGCCTTGATCTTTTCTAAACGACAAGACGAGATACGCGATTATGATTATCAAGCCTTGACCCACAATGAATGGATTCCAAGGAATTTAAACGATTGGCGTTGGCTGACCTTGATTCTGATTGGAATCGTTGTGATTATGCCGGACTTGGGAAATGCGACGATCTTGGCCTTAACGGTCTTGATCATGATTACGGCTAGTGGAGTGGGCTACCGTTGGTTTACCTCTTTACTTGGTTTAGTTGTTGGAGCATCCACCATTGTCCTTGGTTCAATATGGATCATCGGTGTGGACCGTGTCGCTAAAATTCCTGTCTTTGGTTATGTGGCCAAACGTTTTAGTGCCTTCTTTAATCCCTTTAATGACTTGTCTGGTGCAGGACACCAATTAGCCAATTCCTACTATGCCATGAGTAATGGTGGTTGGTTTGGCTTGGGGCTTGGAAATTCCATTGAAAAACAAGGTTACTTACCAGAAGCGCACACAGATTTTGTGTTTGCGATCGTGATTGAAGAATTAGGTTTTGTTGGAGCTAGCTTGATCCTTGCTCTCCTATTCTTCTTAATTCTTCGGATCATTTTAGTCGGTATTCGAGCAAAGAATCCTTTTAATTCGATGATGGCCATTGGAATCGGTGGGATGATCTTAGTGCAAACCTTCATTAACATCGGAGGAATTTCTGGTTTGATTCCGTCTACAGGAGTGACCTTCCCCTTCTTATCCCAAGGGGGAAATAGCTTATGGGTCTTATCCGTAGCGATTGCTTTCGTTTTGAATATCGACGCTAGTGAAAAACGGGCTAAGATGGAACAAGAAGGCATGGTTTTTGAAGAAAAAGGTAAAATCAAACCTTATTATTAAAAGGGAATTGTTAAATGGCTATTCAAAAAGGAGAAAAAATGGTCTTACAAAAATTAGAGAACTTCACAAATAAAGATATTATCAAAGAAGAAGCCGAAATCTTAACCAATTTATTAGATGATATTACGAAAAATTTGGTTCGTCCGGAAACCTTTGATAAAATTAGGCAGTTGAAGGATCTATCAAAAACACAGAACTATCGTGAGTTGAATCAAATAGTGGAACAATTGACAAATGAAGAAATGACAGTGATTTCACGTTATTTTGCCATTTTACCACTCTTGATTAACATCTCAGAAGATGTCGATTTGGCCTATGAAATCAATCATTTGAATAATGTGGATGGTGAATACCTCGGAAAACTTTCTTCAACCATCAAAGAAGTTGCGAAAAATGAAGATGCACAAGAAATTCTTGAAAATCTCAATATTGTACCTGTTTTAACAGCCCATCCAACTCAAGTGCAACGAAAAACCATGCTGGATTTAACCAATCATATTCACGCTCTTCTTCGTCAGCACCGGGATGTTAAAGCTGGTTTAATGAATGAGAATAAGTGGTATAACAATCTTCGTTGTAATATCGAAATCATGATGCAAACGGATATGATTCGTGACAAAAAATTGAAGGTTACCAATGAGATCACCAATGTCATGGAATATTACAATAGCTCTTTCTTACAAGCTGTTCCAAATCTTATGTTGGAATACAAACGCTTGGCAAAAGAGCATGGATTAGAGCTTGAACAACCACGTCCGATCACAATGGGCATGTGGATTGGGGGAGACCGAGACGGGAATCCGTTTGTAACAGCTGAGACCTTGAAGCGTTCAGCAACTATTCAAAGTGAAGTCATTTTGAACTATTACATCGAAAAGATTTCTAAATTATACCGTCATTTCTCCCTTTCAACGAGTCTTTCTAAAACAAGTGAAGCAGTAGCTGAAATGGCAGCCCTATCCAGTGATACATCCGTCTTTCGTGAAAAAGAACCATACCGTCGGGCTTTCCACTATATCCAGTCAAAATTGATCCAGACTTTGGTCAATTTAAAAGAATGGACGATGGTGGGAGAAACCAGAGAAGATCGTTATGCTGTCGAGAGGTTATTAGGAGCAAATGCTCATCAACAAGGGCCAGTTTCTGATTATATCGGCAATCGTATCTCTGGAGCTTTAAAGAAAATTTCTGAGAAAGAAGCTCCAGCTTATGCATCAGCTCAAGAATTTAAAGAAGACCTTGAAAAGATCAAAGATTCCTTGTTAGAAAACAAATCAGAGTATTTAATTTCTGGTGAGTTTGCAGAACTTCTAGAAGCTATCGATGTTTTTGGATTCTATCTGGCCTCTATTGATATGCGCCAGGATTCGAGTGTACATGAAGCCTGTGTGGCAGAATTGCTGAAATCAGCAGGGATTAATGACCACTATTCTGATTTATCAGAGGATGAAAAGTGTCAAGTTCTCTTGAAAGAACTTTTAGAAGATCCACGTATTTTATCAGCAACTCATGCTGAAAAATCTGAACTGCTTGAAAAAGAATTAGCGATTTTCCAAACGGCCCGTGAATTGAAGGATCGTTTAGGAGAAGAAGTCATTCGTCAAAACATCATTTCTCATGCAACCAGTGTGTCAGATATGTTGGAATTGGCTGTGATGTTGAAAGAAGTGGGCTTAGTCGATACGGAAAAAGCTCGTGTGCAAATCGTGCCTTTGTTTGAAACGATCGAAGACTTGGATCATTCAGAAGAAACCATGAGAAGTTACTTGTCTCTTCCAATCGCTAAACGTTGGATTGCTTCTAAGAACAACTACCAAGAGATTATGTTAGGTTACTCTGATTCCAACAAAGATGGTGGATACTTGTCTTCTTGTTGGACCCTCTTTAAAGCCCAACAACAATTGACTGCTATCGGTGACGAGTTTGGTGTGAAGATTACCTTCTTCCATGGTCGTGGTGGTACTGTTGGTCGTGGTGGAGGTCCTACTTATGAAGCCATCACTTCTCAACCATTGAAATCCATTAATGACCGTATCCGCTTAACCGAGCAAGGGGAAGTGATCGGCAATAAATATGGAAATAAAGATGCTGCCTACTACAACCTTGAGATGCTCGTCTCTGCAACCATTAACCGAATGATTGCCGAACAAAAGAGTCCATTCTCTATGTTTGATCGTTTCGGGGAAGTCATGGATAAAGTCGTGAATTGCAGTTACGATATCTATCGTGATTTGGTCTTTGGAAATGAGCACTTCTATGACTACTTCTTTGAATCAAGTCCGATCAAAGCAATTTCAAGCTTTAATATTGGTTCACGTCCTGCTGCTCGTAAGACCATTACAGAAATCGGTGGTTTGCGTGCTATCCCATGGGTCTTCTCATGGTCACAAAGTCGGGTGATGTTCCCTGGTTGGTTCGGAGTAGGTTCTAGCTTTAAGGAATTTATCGATGAGGATCCTGAGAATATCGAAACCCTTCGATACATGTATAAAAACTGGCCTTTCTTCCAATCTCTCTTGTCAAATGTGGACATGGTCTTATCCAAAGCCAACATGGATATTGCCTTTGAGTACGCTCAATTGTGTGAAGAAGAAGAAGTTCGCAATATCTATCAGATTATCTTACATGAATGGCAATTGACCAAGGACATCATCTTGATGATTGAGGAACAAGACGAGTTGCTCGCGGAGAACCCTTATCTGAAAGAAAGTTTGGACTATCGGATGCCGTACTTTAACGTCTTGAACTATATTCAGTTAGAACTGATTCGACGTCAACGGACCGGCCAATTACCAGCCGATCAAGACAAGCTAATCCATATCACCATCAACGGGGTGGCGACAGGATTACGTAATTCAGGTTAAAAAAATCGGAACGACTGTTCCGATTTTTTTATTCCCTGAACCCAAAGGAGCAAAAGGTACATAAAGGCTTAAATAGCAGATTTTAAATGAGAATTTTCAAAGCTAGATCAGGATCTTTCAGCAAGCTGATAAAATAAAAGAAAAGAAGAGGAATAATTAAGAAAATATAGGTAAAAGGCTTGCAATTTTATCTAAAATTCGATAGAATAGTAAGGAAAGTTAGACTGTATTGCCTACTGTCTATCTATAAAATATATTTTATTGGAGGCTTTTACTCAAATGGCAAAAGAAAAATACGATCGTAGTAAACCACACGTTAACATTGGTACTATCGGACACGTTGACCACGGTAAAACTACTTTGACTGCAGCTATCACAACTGTATTGGCACGTCGCTTGCCTTCAGCAGTTAACCAACCTAAAGACTATGCGTCTATCGATGCTGCTCCAGAAGAACGCGAACGCGGTATCACTATCAACACTGCGCACGTTGAGTACGAAACTGAAAAACGTCACTACGCTCACATCGACGCTCCAGGACACGCGGACTACGTTAAAAACATGATCACTGGTGCCGCTCAAATGGACG
>CAUVRI010000041.1:0-10657 GCA_963554405.1 uncultured Streptococcus sp.
CGACTTGAACATTAGACTGGTCGCTTGCAAATCTCTCTGCATAACGTTGCCACTCTGATTGGCTAAAGGTCGTGCCTTCACCGTTAGAAACCAGGAGTAAGGCTGGAATTTTCGGATTAATGCTAGATGGAACTTTCTTGGCATTTTCCTTTGCCAAACGGGATTCATGAAGCATGGCTTGTGACATCAACTGCTTATATGCTAGTAATTTATATTGTTGTCGTTCAGTTTCAGTCAGAGTTGGATTTTTTATATAAAAGGTCTCAGGGAAATAGCGTAATAAGCCAATCTTACTGCTCCAATAAGCCACAGTAAGCAAGGCCTGATTATCCTTTAAATCCTCATAACTTGCTGGTAATGCCCAAT
The DNA here is from genome assembly GCA_963554405.1 of uncultured Streptococcus sp. Taxonomy (GTDB): domain Bacteria; phylum Bacillota; class Bacilli; order Lactobacillales; family Streptococcaceae; genus Streptococcus. The sequence goes on from CAUVRI010000041.1 coordinate 367, forward strand.
CCAGACCAACCAAGGCTTTCACTTCATCAGGATACTTTTCCTGCCAAGCCAGACTTTCAAGACTAGCCATTGAATGAGACAGAATGATAAAAGGACCTGTTACATTTGCTTGTGATAGAGCTTGACGGGTCTCAGACAAAACTTCCATCACATCTCTGGATTGATTGCTATCCTCGCTATAACCATAGCCAGCCCGCTCTACGACGACTACTTTGTATTTTTTGGATAGTGAATCTGTTAGATTCTTAAAGTCTAATATAGGTGAAGCAATACCTGCACCTGAAAGAAATACGATCGTTTCAGATCCTTCACCTTTAATGTATACATTCATTTGATGTCCATTGACCGTGACCTCTTTACCGATAGGAGTCAGAAGCTTACTTTCTTTTTGCAAACTAAGTTGGTGAAAACCAAATGTACCTCCTAGAAAAAGGATAAGAACAACAAAAATGATCCAGCTAAACTGTTTAATTTTTTTCATAGGCATATTGTACAAAAATTAAATCCCGGAATCAACTTTTCCCAAACAAAAAACAAGATCCACATGGGACCTTGCTTTCCTGTTTTTTATTAAGCTTTGCCTTCTGAACCGAATACGTCGATACGTTCTTCAACAGCTGCTGTAATTGCTTCGAAACCTGGTTTCAAGAATTTACGTGGGTCGAAGAGTTTCTTCTTGTCGTATTCTGCTTCGTTTGCATCGTATTCACGTACGAATTGACGAGTAGCATTTGCAAATGCGATTTGGCATTCAGTGTTCACGTTAACTTTCGCAACACCAAGTTTGATCGCTGCTTGGATTTGATCATCAGGGATACCTGATCCACCGTGCAATACGATTGGGAATCCTGGAACAGCTTCAGTCAATTTTTGCAAGTGGTCAAGGTGAAGACCTTTCCAGTTTGCTGGGTAAGGACCGTGGATGTTACCGATACCTGCAGCCAAGAAGTCGATTCCTGTAGCAACCATTGCTTTAGCATCTTCGATTGGTGCCAATTCACCATCACCGATGATACCGTCTTCTTCACCACCGATAGTACCAACTTCAGCTTCTACTGAGATACCTTTAGCATGAGCTTTTTCAACGACATCTTTCGCCAATTTAAGGTTTTCTTCAACTGGAAGGTGTGAACCGTCAAACATGATTGAAGTGTAACCAGCTTCAATACATTCAAGAGCATCGTCGTAGTGACCATGGTCAAGGTGAATAGCAACTGGTACAGTGATACCCATTGATTCTACAAGGTTTTCAATAAGGGCTTTACATACTTTGTAACCACCCATGTATTTAGCAGCACCCATAGAAGTTTGGATAAGTACTGGAGCTTTCTTAGCTTCTGCTGCACGCAAGATAGCTTGAGTCCACTCAAGGTTGTTTGTGTTAAATCCACCAACTGCATAACCATTGTCACGAGCTGCTTGGACAAATTTTTCTGCTGAAACGATTGCCATGTGTAATAGGCCTCCTATAAATTTTTGTGGGATTGATCCCACTTACATTGTTTATTTTATCACTTTTTAGATGAAATTGCTAGCTTTTCCTGTGTCTTTAAGCGATTTCTTACGATAAATGAGGAGGAACCCTCTCTCTCCTAAGACTTTCATCCTAGCAAATAAGTAAAAGAAGCTGGGACAAAAGTCCTAGCCTCTCAATTATTTTTGGATTGTCGAGCAAGACGCAGTGGTTGAGTGGGCTCTACTACGCTGATTTCATCAGCTTTTACAGCCCTACTCAACTGTGCGGAGGTGGGACGACGAAATCGAATTCTAACGAATTACCGATTTCTGTCCCACTCTCAATTCTCTTCTTTAAAATTTTTTAGTGAAAGGAGAAAGGAAATCCCGCAAATCATAAGGGATACCGCTGCAACCCATTGAGAATAGAAATAAGCAGCAAATAACTGACTGTCGGTAAACATTTTCCCAAGAAGTCCGTTTACCAATCCCTCAAGAAAGGGAATATTCTCACACACAGCAAGGATTGAGGCAAGAAAGAGAATACTGCCCGCTATCAGAAAAAGATAAAGAATCCATTTTTTGATTCTTTTTTCATCTCTGAGCAGATACTTAGAAGCAATCGCCACTAAAAAAATGAAAACATTCCATATGTTTAAGGCGATAAAATATCTAAAAGTATCCTTGTATGCGCCTATCCCCATCGCTAAAATCAGGATAGGACCGAAAAAATTAATGGCACTTCCCAATAGTGCAAAGAGGCCATCGGCCAAAACCAGATACTTCTTCTTCATGTTCTCACCTCATCTCACACCTATTCTACCACAAAGAAATTTGAAAACAAAAAAAGATAGCCGAAGCTATCTTGATCCGATGCGGAGAGAGGGACTTGAACCCTCACGACCTAAAGCGGTCACAGGATCCTTAGTCCTGCGCGTCTGCCAATTCCGCCATCCCCGCGATTGAGTACTTTACTAGTATATCAATCAACGACTTTTTTGTCAAGATTTTTTTCAAACTTTTTTCAGAGTTTGTCATTTTTTCACAAAAAGGGAGCAGGTACTTCAACCTGCTCCCTTGATTTTTATTTGCTATCGTGGTTTTCAACTGCCGCTGTGATGAAGGCTGTGTAAAGTCCTTCTGGGCGGTTTGGACGGCTTGACAATTCTGGGTGGTATTGGCAAGCAACAAAGAATTTGTTTTCTGGGATTTCAACGATTTCGACCAAACGGTTGTCTGGTGAAACGCCTGAGAAGACAAAACCTGCTGCTTCGAACTGTTCACGGAAAGCATTGTTAAACTCATAACGGTGACGGTGACGACGTTGTACCACTTCTTGATTGTCATAGGCAGCGGCTGCTTTCGATCCCCGTTTGAGTTTCGATGGGTAAAGACCTAGACGGAGCGTTCCTCCCATGTCTTCCACATTGATTTGGTCCCGCATGATATCGATAATCGGATACTTAGTTTCTGGATCCAATTCGGATGAATTAGCTCCTTCCAAGCCTAAAACGTGACGGGCAAATTCGATACAGGTTAACTGCATACCCAAGCAGACACCCAACATTGGGACGTCTTGTTCACGCGCATACTTGATGGCTTGAATTTTGCCTTCTGTTCCCCGTTGACCAAAACCACCTGGGACGATGATCCCATCCGCATCTCCAAGGAGTTCTGCCACATTCTCAGCTGTCACATCATTGGCATTGACCCAATTAATCTTGACTTCTGCATCATTGGCGTACCCTGAGTGCTTCAAGGCCTCAACGACAGAAATGTAGGCATCTTGCAATTCTACGTATTTCCCAACCAAGGAAATCTTGACCTGCTTCTTGAGGTTCATGACCTTGTCGACCATCGCAGACCATTCTGTCATATCTGCTGCAGGAACATCCAATTTCAAATGGTCACAAACGATTTGGTCCATATTTTGTGCTTGCAAGTTCAATGGGATTTGGTACAAATGTTCCACATTCAGTGACTCGATGACAGCTTCTGGTGCGACATCACAGAATTGAGCCAACTTGTTCTTAATTCCTTGACCAGCTGGTTTTTCTGTACGGATGACCAACATATTTGGTTGAATCCCAAGACCACGCAATTCTTTCACAGAGTGTTGCGTCGGTTTGGTTTTCATTTCTCCCGCAGCCTTCAAGTAAGGTAGAAGAGTGGTGTGGATGTACATAACGTTTTCAGCACCAACATCTGCCTTCATTTGACGAAGAGCTTCAAGGAATGGAAGGGATTCAATGTCTCCAACTGTTCCCCCGACTTCTGTGATGATGACATCTGAATCCGTCGTCGTCGCTGCTCGTTTGATCTTTTCTTTCAAAGCATCTGTAATATGAGGAATCACCTGTACAGTCGCACCCAAGTATTCTCCACGACGTTCCTTGCGAAGGACTTCGCTATAAATTTTCCCTGTTGTCACATTTGAGTACTTATTCAGATTGATATCAATGAAGCGTTCATAGTGACCAAGGTCCAAGTCTGTCTCTGCGCCATCATCTGTGACAAATACTTCCCCGTGTTGGTAAGGGCTCATCGTCCCTGGGTCAATATTGATATAAGGGTCAAATTTTTGGATCGTCACTTTCAATCCACGATTTTTGAGCAAGCGACCAAGACTTGCTGCGACAATCCCTTTCCCGATGGATGATACGACACCACCCGTGACAAAAATATATTTTGTTGACATGTGCTTTCCTCTTCTTCTAATGTTGTAGAGGCCATTCCTCTTTGCAGAAAAAACAAAAATAGCTCCCTAATCCTTAGGGAGCTCCGACCTCAAAATGAGGTGCCCGAACAATATCTTACCGCAAATGGTCTACTTTGTCAAATTGAAAATTTCATGAAAATATTTTTCGCTGTTTACACGACCTTTTCCACGCCATTTTGTGTGACGAGAAATTTCTCAAATTGAAGCTGAGGCATGCAAAGAGCAAGGTCCTTATGGATTCGTTCCAGCGCTTCTAAACGCATCTCGACTGACGTCTCGGTATTTCCTTGGATGACAAAGAGGGCATTTTGCGTAGTCTCCTCAAATTTGTAATGGTCACTATCGCGTACATCCAACCAAGCCAGAACTCCTTTTTGATCCCGGTAGACAGGATCTGTCGGTGCGACATGTTTTTCACTAGAAAGGATCGGGAGGAAGAGATCTTCTCTTTGACTCACTGTAAATTCAATCGGTCCCTCAATCTTATCTAGGTCATGTCCTCCAATCGCGAGAAAAGACTTCAGAGATTCGACATTATAGATATCAATGATGCTATTGATCTGAGGAAGAGCACCTCGATGCTGGATGTTTCGGATAAGAGCTAGGACTGTTGGTGGATTTTTTTTAATGCTACGCCCTACTTTTTGCAAAAGGTCTGTATACCCTTTAATGACAGGAGATGCCACTACTTCTTCTGTCTGACACTGAAGCGCCCATTGTTCAAGCTCTTTCTTCTTTTCAAGAAAAGAAGGGGGCAAAACTGCTTGAGGATCCACATTTCTAGCAATTCCGACCACAACCGTATCAATACCAAGAGCTACTAAACTTTGATCTAAACGAAAGTCCATCTGGAACACCTCCTATTGGGAAACCTTACACGTTTATCATATACCATTTCGCCACTTTTTTCAATGCAAACAAAAAGAAACAAGGAACAAGTTGTTTTTTTCAGAAGATAGATAAACTATTTTTATTGACATATAAGTCAATAAATTACTTGCAATCCATCCTCTACTTTTAAAAAATCAAAGGATATTCTGAAACTTTCCGCCGTGAGAAAAGTGCCTGAAACGTTTTTGTTTCAGGCACTCGGGAGTTTTGAAACCTTAGGTTCAAAACTAAGTCATGGAACTTCGTAGAAGTTCGCTGACGTCCGTACTCATCTAAGGAAAGTTTCTGGGAAAACTTCGTCTTCAATAAAAAAACAAGGAACAATTTCCTTGTTTCGTATGAATTATTCTTCTTCCTCGTCTTCAGAATCCTCTTCTTCGTCGTCTTCTTCGCTTAATTCAACTTCCTCACCCAAATCATCTGGTACGATTTCATTGATTTCAGCATCGTAAGCTTCGACTTCACTCTTTTCATCGTCTGGATTTTCTTCATCATATGAAAGAGCTGGATCTGCTTCGTAAACTTCTTCGTCTTCTGGATCGTCGTCGTTGTAGTCGATCGCATCCTCGTCTCCATCCATGAAGGCATTGACACGTTTTTTCTTCCGTTTCTTAGGAGCTTCATCTTCGTCTGTTTCTTCAAGAGCGATGATTTCTTCGTCAACTTCATCGATGGCATACCATGAACGAAGACCCCATTTGTTATCTCCAAGTGGGATAAAGCTTCCATCTACATTCAATTCTGTGTAGAACAATGGGAGGGCTTCACGGATCTCGCTGTTTGATTTTTCAAGGTAATTTTGAATTTCATTTACAAGATCGCTAAAGTACATTTCATGGTCACGTCCGCGTAATTCCAAAATCGCACGCGCCACTTCAATCATAGAAAGTTCACTTTTTTCTTGTCCAGCAAATACTTCTAATTCCAAGGGTAAATCTCCTTATGTTTCATTTCCTAAATGGAGAAGGATCCGGTCTTCAACCTCATCCTATCCTCAATGATAGATTGAAAACTTCTCGTCACTAAATCTATCACGCATTTTATCGTTACACTCTATTGTACGATAAATTTTCCCTTTCGTCAAAGGAAAATTCCAGGATTCTCCATGAAATCAGAAAAAAGAAGAACCTCACGGCTCTTCTTTTTAATCTCAATTATTTTACTTTTGCTGTGCTTGTGATCACGTTCACTGCTTTCTTCACTGTGATGTCATGTTTCAACATTTCTGGTGAAAGAAGGTTGCGAACTTGTTCAACTGGCATGTTGTAATCTGCTGCCAATTGTTCGATTTCAGCGTTGATTTCTTCTTCAGTTGCTTCGAAGCCTTCTGCTTTCGCTACTGCTTCAACCACAAGGTTTGTCTTCGTACGGCTTTCAGCTTCTGCTTCGTATTGTTTGTGAAGATCTTCTTGAGTTGTTCCAGTGATTTGGAAGTACATTTCAGGTGAGATACCTTGACGTTGCATGTTTCCAAGGAACTCGTTGATTGAACGGTGTACTTCTTCGTGGATCATTTCTTCTGGAAGGTCAACGATTTCAGCGTTTTCAACTGCAAGATCGATTGCTGCTGCTTCTACTGCATCGTTGTATGCTTCTTCTTTAGCTGCTGCCAATTCTTTGCGGTATTTTTCTTTCAATTCGTCAAGAGTTTCAACTTCTTCGTCGATGTCTTTTGCCAATTCATCGTCAAGAGCTGGTACTTCTTTTGCTTTTACTTCGTGGATAGTTGTCACGAATTTCGCTTCTTTACCTGCAAGGTCAGCTGCTTGGTAGTCTTCTGGGAAGGTTACGATCACATCAACTGTTTCACCAGCAGAGTGTCCAACCAATTGGTCTTCGAAACCTGGGATGAATTGACCTGAACCAAGTCCAAGTGAGAAGTTGTCACCTTTACCACCGTCGAATTCAACACCGTCGATAGAACCTACGAAGTCGATCACAACTGTGTCACCTTCTGCTGCAGCACCTTCTTTAACAACCAATTCAGCCAAGTTGTTGCGTTCGCGTTCGATACGAGCATCCACATCAGCATCTGTTACTTCTTTAGAAACTTCTACTGATACTTCAAGGTCTTTGTAAGCACCCAATTTTACTTCAGGTTTTGTTACAACAGCTGCTGTCAATGTCCAGTCTTGACCTTTTTCCATAGATACAACATCGAAAGTTGGTTGTGCTACCACTTCGATTCCAGCTTCTTTAACAGCTGCTTCGTATGCTGCTGGAAGAAGATCGTTCAAAGCATCTTGGTAAAGAGCTTCTTCACCAAAACGTTGGTTGAAGATTGGACGTGGAATATGACCTTTACGGAATCCAGGTACGTTCAAAGTTTTCTTAACTGACTCAAACACACGGTCCAAAGCAGGTTTGATTTGCTCTTGGCTGATTGTGAAAGTCAATACACCGTGGTTAGTTTCTTTGTTTTCAAATGATACAGACATTCTGTCTCTCCTTAAAATAATATAGTCATTCCTTATAATTTTACCACAAAACTTTGAAATTGCAAGTTTTAAAACGTTTTTGCCTCTCTTTTCATCCAAAAAAACTAGCCCTTAAAAGCTAGTTCTGATTATGATTTTCGGATGGGATCATCGAGGTAGAGAGCACGGGCGCCACCGATCAATTTTGGCCGACTGGCGAGGGCTGTGACATGGGCTCCACCTAGTTCACGCAAGATAGGGCGAATTGGAACTTGCACGTGTTTGACATGCATCCCTACTGAGGTATCTCCGATGTCTAACCCCGCTTGAGCTGTGATAAATTCCACCTCCACAGGATCCTTAAAATACTTGAAAGCTGCGAGTTGTCCAGCACCTCCTGCATGGAGACTCGGAAGGACATTGACGATTTCTAGCTCCTTCTTATCTGCCAATTCTCTTTCGACCACCAAGGCGCGATTGAGATGCTCACATCCTTGTACCGCCAGATAAATCCCTCTTGGATTCAACTCATCTAGTAAGGTCTGGACAATAGCTTCAGCAATATCGATGTTGGAGGCTTTTCCAATTGGCCCTCCTGCAACTTCGCTTGAAGACATCCCGAGGACTAGGATCTGTCCTTGGTGGAGACGGCTTTTTTCCAAGACATCTACCAAGATTTCTTTTGTATCCTTCTTCAGTTGCTCCAGATCCATGAATTAGCTTCCTTTCTTTTGAAATGCATAATAGACCACATAGCCTAAAGCCATTCCAACAAAATTCTGAGCGAGGTTATTCGGAATATCCGAGATAGCAGCTCCCCAGCCATTGCCTAAAAAGAGAGCAGAAGCTAGTGCGTAACCGCCTACCATGACGACTGTCGCAAGAAGCAAGCCTAGGTAACGAGCTTTGCCCTTGAAGCCAGCGAAGTAACCTTGTCCCCCGTGAAAGAGGAGACTAAAGAACATCCACTGAGGATAGCCTGAAATCAGATCCAATAAGAAGGCTCCGACACCGCCTACAATAGCACCTTCCTTGCGTCCAAAATAGAAGGCTGTGAAATAGGCACCAAGATCTAGCAGGGTGACGATCCCTGTAGGAGTTGGAAGTTTGGTATAGTAGCCAAGTACAACTGTCAAGGCTGTCAAAATAGAGAGGCGGGTAATGAGTTGAGTTCGATTAGATGTCATATTGTACTACTCCATACTGGTCTGAATGTTGAATCGCTTGGAAAACAAAGTCTTTAGAGGCTTTAACAGCTTCAAGCGGTGATTTCCCTTTTACCAACTGGCTGGAAATGCTAGACGCAAAGGTACAACCAGCTCCTGTATTGTTCTTTTCTAAGACCGGCTCTTCAATGATGGTGAAGTCCGTCCCATCATAAAAGACATCGATGGCCTTTTCTTTATTGAGACGATTGCCCCCTTTAACCACGACAGTCGCTGCTCCTAATTCGTGGAGCTTGCGCGCTGCCTCCTTCATATCGTCGAGCGATTGAATCTTGCTTTGAGTCAAGATCTCAGCTTCTGGTAAGTTTGGCGTGATGATCGTCACATAAGGGAAGAACTTGATCAATTCGTCTCGAAGAGCTGAAACTTCTACATCATGGCTTTCCTTGCAGACCAAGACAGGATCTAGTACCACAGGGATCTCCGCATGGGCTTTCACATAGTCCAAGGCCAAGTCTGCCACTTCGACATTTGGCAAAAGACCGAGTTTAATAGCAGAGAAAGGAACATCTTTGAGGGAGTTGAGCTGCTGCGCAAAGGTCGTCGGATCCACCGGAATCACTTCAAAACCGTGCTCCGTCATAGCTGTCAAACAAGTCACCGCTACAAAGCCATGCTGTTTGTTAGTCGTATAAGTTGCAAGGTCTGCGTGAAGACCTCCCCCACTAAAAATATCATTTCCTGAAATAGCTAGAATCAATTCATTACTCATAACGGATCTCCTTTAAATATAAGCCATTTGGCGCTGCTGTAGGACCTGCTAGATTGCGGTCCTTCTTTTCTAAAATTAGATCGATCTGCTCGATCGGCATCCGATCATTTCCAATCTTCAACAAAGTTCCCACCATATTGCGGATTTGCTTGTAGAGAAAGCCATTGCCCGAAAAGGTAAAGACAAGGCGATGATGTTCTGCATCCTCGACCAAGCGAGCCTCTGTAATCGTACGAACCTTATCTTCCACGCTGGTTCCTGAAGCTGTGAAACCGGTGAAATCATGGGTTCCCTCTAACTTTTGGATGGCTGCTTGCATCTTTTCCACATCCAAAGGATATGGATAGTGGGTGGCATAGTGGCGCATCATGGGGTTCTTGGGACGACCATAATCCACGATGAATTCATAGGTTTTGCTGTGCTTCTTGTAGCGTGAGTGAAAGTCATCTGCTACTTGCTCCACTCGGATGAAATCAATATCCTCTGGGGTTTGGGTATCGAGGGCAAAGCGGAGCTTTTCCTCGTCCCGCGCCTGGGGGAGATCAAAATGAATCACCTGGCCAAGAGCATGGACACCTGAATCCGTTCGCCCCGCTCCATGAACGGTAACAGGGGTTCCTTGATTGAGGCGCGTCAAGGTCTTCTCGATTTCCTCTTGCACACTACGGGCATGCGGTTGGCGTTGAAACCCTGCAAACAAGGTCCCGTCATATGAAATGGTTGCTTTGTATCGTGTCATGGTTTTATTTTAGCAAGATATAGAAGGGGTTACAAGAGTGAAAAATTTAAACTGTCCGGGTACAGTTTTGTAAACACAAAAAGAGGCTGGGACAAAAGTCCTAGCCTCTCAATTATTTTTGGATTGTCGAGC
>CAUVRI010000042.1:0-10500 GCA_963554405.1 uncultured Streptococcus sp.
CTGCAAAAGAACAAGTAATGAACTCTTACTACTATGCATACCGTGACCGTCGTCAAAAGAAACGTGACTTCCGTAAATTGTGGATCACACGTATCAATGCGGCAGCTCGTTTGAACGGACTTTCATACTCACAATTGATGCATGGTTTGAAATTGGCTGAGATCGAAGTTAACCGTAAAATGCTTGCTGACTTGGCTGTTAACGATGCAGCAGCTTTCACAGCTCTTGCAGATGCAGCTAAAGCAAAACTTGGTAAATAATGTTTATAATAGGCTGGGCAAAAGTTGTCCAGCCTTTGATGTATGATAGAAATAACTGTATGACGCAGTGGTTGATTGGTATCTTTATTCGCTTTTTAAGCTCTAAAGATGACCTAATCAACTGTGCGGGGGTGGGAAAACGAACTCTTTTTTACTAGTCAGAGTTCTTTCCCACTCCCTTTTTTTCTTGTTGATTTCATGCTATAATGAAAATAATCGTAACCGATATGAGGAGACATGGAGGATATAAAGGTGATACACAATCGACTAGCATGGGACGAATATTTTGCAGCACAGGCCTTACTGATTTCGAATCGAGCGACATGTAATCGAGCGAAAGTAGGCGCTGTTCTGGTTAAGGATAATAAGGTCATTGCAACAGGGTATAATGGATCCGTTTCTGGGACAGATCATTGTCTAGAGGATGGCTGCCTCATGGTCGAGGGACATTGTGTCCGGACGATTCATGCGGAAGTCAATGCTATTTTGCAAGGAGCTGAACGTGGAATTCCAAAAGGCTTTACAGCTTATGTGACGCATTTTCCTTGCCTCAATTGCACCAAGCAGTTGCTTCAAGTTGGTTGCAAGCGGGTCGTTTATATCCATCAATACCGCATCGATGAATATGCCGAGTATCTTTACCGTGAAAAAGAAGTAGAACTGGTCAATTTACCAATTGAAGAAGTGAAAAGAGCTATTGCTGAGGCTGATTTTATTTAGGGAAGATTTCCAGCCTATTTCATGATATGTTAGCAATCTAATTGGAAACCTGTCCAAATTAATGTTTAAGAGATAGCATTGAATAGATGGCTATCATGAAAAGAATGATGGAATCAAGAATAATGGTGTTAAAGGAAAAACATAAAAATATAAGAAAGGAAGGAGAAAGTGATGACAAACCAAGAGAAACATTTTGAGGAAAATAAAGAGCATCGTAAGATCAGTGAAGATCATCCCAATTCTATATTTGTTCAGAATCCTCCAAAAGAAAATAGCTTACATTCTATTCTTCTTTCAGTTACCTTTTACTTATCCATTATCTATCTTGTATTGTTTGCCTTTTCCTTTAATATTTTGGGATTTTTCGTGTTGTTGATTTTTCTAACACCAAACTTCTTAGGTGTTGCTATTGGGACCATTTTACTTAGACTAGGGATGAAGAAGAGGAATAAAAGCCTTCTCTATGCGAGTTTCGGACTTTATCTGCTGTCTATCATCTTGGGTTATGATCTAGATTGGGAAATTTTTCGAATCGCTCCGTTACTGCTAGGTATTCTGGTTTTGATTGGAACACTCTTAGTTGAAGAAGAAAAAAGCTATTAATTAAAAATGGGTATAGTCAACTCTACTCAATAAAAAGTATTCGGGTCGATCAAAGAGATAGTTAAATCAGTTCATCCGCTCTATTTTTAAGCGCTATTATTTGAAAGAATAACAAAAAATGTTAGAAGAAAGTTATGACAGATCAACAAAAGAATCCTGAAGTAGATAAAGAAAATGAGTCATATGCTTCAGATGAAAGTCTTTTTCCGAACAATGAAATGAAGCCAGAGAAGAGAATTGGAAATTCTGTAATCCTTTCTATTGCTTTGTTCTTGGCCATTGTTTATATAGTTTTACTTTTATTAGGTCTCTTTTCAATGGGAGCGTGGGCTGGTGGCTTTTTGTACTTTTTGGGTATCCATATGATTAGCTTTGTGATTGCAACCATCCTGCTTTGGAATGGAATAGTGAATGGCAATAAAGCAACTCTTTTTATAGCAGTAGCTATTTATGTTTTTTCATTTATTGCTGCGGGTGATCCGGATTGGGTGATTAATCATATACCACCGCTTGTGGTAGGAATGCTGGTATTGATTGGAACTGTATTGTTAAAAAATGAAGAGTGATGATAGGGGGTAGGGTGTTCAATCATCCTATCTTTTTTATTTATTTAGTACTGATAACGTACTAAGGAAACGGTTACAAATTGTGTTATAATTTAAATAAATGAATCGTTAAATACTTTTCTTAGAAAGCGGAGGATTATCTATGTCTAGAAAAAAATGGTATGGTATTCTGCTAATTCTTGAAGCAATTCTTTATCTTGTTTCTTATGGTAGTAGTCTAGTAGAGAGCTATAATGTCCAAAATTTAAATGGAAATACACCACTGATCACTACCTCTAGTATTTTTTCTATATGGAATGGAATGATTATTTGCTGGGTAATTTGGAGAATTATGAAGCAACGTTTAAATGTTGAAGGATTGATAGCTGCTCTTCTCCTCTCAATTACCCAACTACTGATGTTTGTTTTACCCCCTTTTTCTCCAACAAATTTGATGAACATTTCCTTTTTGCTAAATATCATTTGTTTAATATGGATTTGCTTGCTTATAAAGAATGTAGAAATGAGGGAGCTTTTAAACAATTGGAAAAGTAAAGATGGTTGGAAATCATCGATAGCTTATTTAGTACTATTTGTTTCCTCTACAAATATTTCTCCACTATTTATATTGATTGGTATGGATAGAACGAGTGACATTTACGCTTTTACACTTCGATACAGTGTAATGGAGTTAATGTTTTTACTTCAGATTAATGTTATGATCACAAGTACAAGTGATAAACTTCAGAAAGTCTTTTCTATTTTGCTCATTTTATCTTCCCTTGTTGAGATAGGTATAGTATACTCTTTCATCTCTCGTATAAGCTTTTACGGTCTCTTTTATCTTCTCTTATCGATTTATATTGCTTGTCGTGTTTTTAGTTTACTTGAGAAAGTTGCAGTTAGCTGGGAGTCCAAGGTGAAAGTACAAGATCTATCATCTATTGACACTAAACCAGAGATGGCGGACTCTCAAGTAGAAGGAGACATAGATGTAAACGATCAGTTGAATGCTGATATACAATCAAACAATGATAAAGAAAATTCGCCAAAGAGGATCATTCTTCATTCGTCTTGGTTATGGAGCGCCCTTATAATAGCAGTCTGCCACCTTGGTATTATGATTTTTCCTTTATTTTTAGGAAACCCCATGTATCTACTGATCTTATATATTGGTGCCCTCCATTATATTTGTTTTATGATTGCGACTATATTACTTTTCATAGGTATGAGGAATGGAAATGTGGGTCTCTTAAATACATCAGCCGTCTTATTTATTGTTTCCATCATAGGTACGCTAGATCCTTATTGGACAGGTCCAAATATTTTATCCTTGGTTTTAGGAGTCCTGGTATTTATTGGAGGTATATTATTTAAAAATGGAGACTGATTAAAGTAGATAGGGTTGAAAATTTTTAAAGAACTGTTATCATTTAAGTAGGTGGTAGGTTTTCGAGTACCCATTGGTACGCGGACGCCTATCATTTTTGAAGATAAAAAAAGCACCGTGTGAGGGTGCTAGATCTTGCCTGCTGAACTCGTCAATTGATAGATACCCTACGGGGTATTTTTTGTGAATTTTTTAGGAACTTTGAGGACTGTTTAAGTCAGTTTAACTAGGTAGTGCATAGACCGAAAAAGCTGATTTAATGGGCTTTTTGAAAAATCATTTTCCATATCATATGTAATGTGTTATAATGAAGTGTTATATGGTCCCGATAAGGTGGTAGAAATCTTCTATCAGTACTTTGTAACTCTATAACAATATTTTTTAAGGGGGGACATTTTTATGTCAGAACGTAAACTTTTCACGTCTGAATCAGTATCTGAGGGGCATCCAGATAAGATTGCAGACCAAATTTCAGATGCTATTTTAGATGCTATTTTAGAGCAAGATCCAGAAGCTCACGTAGCTGCCGAAACAGCTGTTTATACTGGTTCCGTGCATGTCTTTGGTGAGATTTCAACGACTGCTTATGTGGATATTAACCGTGTGGTTCGTGATACCATTGCAGAGATTGGTTATACTAATACGGAATATGGATTCTCAGCTGAAACTGTAGGAGTACACCCATCTTTGGTGGAACAATCTCCTGATATTGCCCAAGGGGTTAATGAAGCCTTGGAAGTTCGTGGAAACGCAGATCAAGATCCACTTGATTTGATCGGAGCAGGAGACCAAGGTCTCATGTTTGGTTTTGCAGTGGATGAAACAGAAGAACTCATGCCATTGCCAATTTCACTCAGCCACAAGTTGGTTCGTCGTTTGGCAGAGCTTCGTAAGTCTGGGGAAATCAGCTATCTTCGTCCAGATGCCAAGTCACAAGTTACTGTTGAGTACGATGAAAACGACCGCCCAGTGCGCGTGGATACAGTGGTTATTTCAACTCAACACGATCCAGATGTCAGCAATGAACAAATCCACGAAGATGTGATTAACAAGGTCATCAAAGAGGTGATTCCAGCTTCTTATCTAGATGCTGAGACCAAATTCTTCATCAACCCAACAGGTCGCTTTGTTATCGGTGGGCCTCAAGGGGACTCAGGTTTGACAGGTCGTAAGATCATCGTGGATACTTATGGTGGTTATTCACGTCACGGTGGTGGGGCCTTCTCTGGTAAGGATGCGACGAAGGTGGACCGTTCGGCTTCTTATGCAGCTCGCTACATTGCCAAAAATATCGTGGCAGCAGGGTTTGCTAAGAAGGCAGAAGTGCAATTGGCTTATGCCATTGGGGTAGCTCAACCTGTCTCTGTTCGGATTGATACCTTCGGTACTGGAACAGTCGCTGAAAGTAAGCTTGAAAAAGCAGCACGTGAGCTCTTTGATCTTCGTCCTGCAGGGATTATCCAAATGCTGGATTTGAAACGTCCAATCTATCGTCAAACAGCGGCTTATGGACATATGGGACGTACAGATATCGATCTTCCATGGGAACGTTTAGACAAGGTAGAAGCCTTGAAAGAAGCTGTAAAATAATTAGTTGAAATGGAAAAGTTAGGGTCAAATTGATCCTAGCTTTTTTTCGTTTTGAAAATTCCTACAGATGGAAAAATAGCTTGATCTGTGGTATAATAGATGCAGTATTTTGAATACGTTGTCCCTTTTATTTCCGTTACAAAAAACGATAGTAAAAGGAAAAAGACTTGAAAGAGCTAATAAATTATTAAGATGAAAAAAATTGTAATAAATGGTGGTCGCCCTCTAAAAGGAGAGGTGACCATTAGTGGTGCAAAAAATAGTGTAGTAGCCCTGATTCCGGCGACCATTCTGGCGGATGATATCGTGACCCTTGATGGGGTACCGGATATCTCCGACGTGGCGAGTCTGATTGAAATCATGACCATCATGGGGGCTAAGATCGAGCGCAAAGAAGACAGTTTGATCATTGATCCACGTGGGGTGAAGAATATGCCTATGCCATTTGGAAAGATCAATAGCTTGCGAGCTTCCTATTATTTCTATGGTAGCTTGTTAGGACTTTATGGTCAAGCAACTGTTGGACTACCTGGAGGGTGTGACCTTGGACCACGTCCGATCGATTTGCATTTGAAGGCCTTTGAAGCAATGGGAGCCGCTATGACCATGGATGGCTCTAGTATGAAACTTGCGACTGATGGCAAGCCTCTTCAAGGAGCAAACATCTACATGGATACTGTTAGTGTCGGTGCAACGATCAATACGATTTTGGCAGCAGTCAAGGCTGAAGGTCGGACAGTGATCGAAAATGCGGCGCGGGAACCTGAAATTATCGATGTGGTGACCTTGCTCAACAACATGGGAGCCCATATTCGTGGAGCAGGGACAGATATTATTATCATTGATGGTGTTCCACAATTGCATGGAACGAGACATCAGGTGATTCCAGATCGTATCGAAGCAGGAACCTATATTGCCCTTGCAGCTGCTATTGGGGAAGGTATCCAGATCAACAATGTCCTGTATGAGCATTTAGAGAGTTATATTGCCAAGTTAGAGGAAATGGGTGTGCGTATGACCATTTCTGAAGATAGTATCTTTGTAGAAAAGCAGACAGGCTTGAAGGCGATCCAGATCAAAACGTCTCCTTATCCTGGTTTTGCGACTGATTTGCAACAACCGATCACACCTTTGCTCTTAACGGCTACAGGACGTGGACGAATCGTTGATACGATTTATGAAAAACGGGTCAACCATGTACCAGAATTGGCTAAAATGGGGGCCACCATTTCGACCTTGAACGACCACATTATCTATGAAGGGCCAAATCAATTGACAGGATCCAGTGTGAAAGCAACGGATCTTCGAGCTGGTGCGGCTTTAGTGATCGCAGGTCTCATGGCTTCTGGAACAACAGAAATTACAAATGTGGAATATATCCTTCGCGGGTATTCAGATATTATTCATAAATTGACCCAACTTGGAGCAGATATCCAGTTGGTAGAGGAATAGTGACAGAACTAGGGATCTGATAGTGGTGGCTGGATACACGAACAATGGAGTTTGAAATGAATATTTGGACGCACTTAGCTGCCTATTCACTAATTGAAACACAAAGGTTGTATTTACGACCTTTTCTCTTTGAAGATGCGGAAGATTTTTATAAGATTGCTTCAAATCCTGATAACCTACAATTTATCTTTCCTGCACAAGCTGATCTTGCTGAAACTCAATATGTACTAGCCAACTATTTCATGAAAAATCCTTTGGGGGTCTGGGCGATCTGTGATCAGGAAACCAATCAGATGATCGGTTCCATCAAGTTTGAAAAATTGGATGAAATTAAGGGTGAGGCTGAGTTAGGCTACTTTTTACGCAAAGATTTTTGGGGAAAGGGCTTGATGACAGAAGCGGTCAAAGAGTTGGTCTATCTATCATTTGAGAAATTTCAACTGAAGGAGCTTAAGATTGTCACCCATGTTGAAAATGCAGGGAGTCAAAAGGTCGCTTTAAAGGCTGGTTTTCGTCTCTTTCGTCAATTCAAAGGGAGTGACCGCTATACGCGTAAAATGCGCGATTATTATGATTTCCGCCTAGGTAGAGGGGACTTCTATGAGTAAACACCAAGAGATTTTAGACTATCTCGAAAAATTACCGATTGGAAAACGGGTCAGTGTCCGCAGTATTTCCAATTTTTTGAATGTCAGTGATGGGACAGCTTACCGTGCCATTAAAGAAGCTGAAAATCAAGGAATTGTCGAAACGCGTCCTAGAAGCGGGACCATCCGTGTCAAATCGAAAAAAGCTGTACTAGAGCACTTGACTTATCGGGAAATTTTAGAAATCACTGGCTCTGAAATATTAGCAGGTGAGGAAGGTCTCGAAAAAGAATTTAATAAATTTTACATCGGTGCCATGACGGAAAAGCACGTCCTAGACTATGTGTCTGAAGGAGGCCTTTTGATCGTGGGAGACCGCACTAGCATCCAACGATTGGCTCTTAAGCATGATAATGCGGTCTTAGTGACAGGTGGCTTTGAGGTCAGTGAGGATGTGATTGATCTGGCTAATCAGGTGCAAATCCCAGTCATCCGAACTTCACATGATACCTATACCGTCGCGACTATGATCAATAAGGCCTTGTCTAACATGCAGATCAAGACGGATATCTTGACGGTGGAACAGGTCTATCGGCCCTTCCATGAGTACGGTTATCTTTCTGAGACAGATACGGTCCGGGATTATTTAGATTTGGTTCGAAAGAATCGCTTTAGTCGTTTTCCGGTTGTCAATCAGCACCAGATGGTAGTGGGCGTCGTAACCATGAGAGATGCTGGAGATAAGGCGCCTCAGACGACCCTTGATAAGGTGATGTCACGGACCATTTTTACCACTAATTTGTCCACCAGCATTGCGACGATTAGCCAACGGATGATCGCTGAAGATTATGAAATGATTCCTGTTGTTCGTAATAACCAGACCTTGCTGGGTGTTATTACGCGTCGGGATGTCATGGATCGGATTAGCAAGGTGCAGTTTTCGAGCTTACCAACCTTTAGTGAGCAAATTGGTCAAAAGATTCAAACAGAGAACGACCATTACCAATTCACAGTGGAGCCAAGTATGCTGGAGAAAAGCGGTGTTTTGGCCAATGGGGTCATGATCGAAGTGCTGATGAAGGTTATTCGCAAGATGATGCAACACAGTGGGCGTAGCTTGATTGTCGAACAGTTGATCATCAATTTTTTACAGGCTGTGCAGGTGGATGATGTGATCCGCATTGAACCCCAACTTGTTCGGCGAACCAGACGTTCGGCCTTGGTTGATTTTAGTTTGTATTTAGATCTGCAGCTAGTCGCGAAAGCAACCATTACGATTAAGATTAATTAAACAAAAGAAATGAGGAGACAATGATTACATTAAAATCACAACGTGAAATTGAAGCCATGGATCGTGCAGGAGATTTCCTTGCCAGCATCCATATTGGATTACGTGACTTGATCAAGCCAGGGCTTGACCTATGGGAAGTTGAAGAATATGTCCGTCGTCGCTGTAAAGAAGCCAATGTCTTGCCGCTTCAGATCGGTGTAGAAGGTAGTCTCATGGATTATCCTTATGCGACTTGCTGTGGTTTGAATGACGAGGTAGCCCATGCTTTTCCACGTCATGTCATTCTCAAAGATGGTGATCTCCTCAAGGTAGACATGGTCTTGTCAGAACCGCTTGATAAGTCTGTTTTGGATGTATCGAAATTAGATTTTGATAATGTAGCCCAAGTCAAGAAATACACGGAGTCCTACAGTGGTGGCTTGGCGGACTCTTGCTGGGCTTATGCGGTGGGAAATGTTTCGCAAGAAGTCAAAGATTTGATGGACGTGACCAAAGAATGTCTCTATAAAGGAATTGAGAAAGCAGTCGTTGGGAATCGCTTGGGAGATATTGGTGCAGCAATTCAAGAGTATGCGGAAAGCAAAGGCTATGGCGTGGTGCGTGATTTGGTCGGACACGGTGTCGGGCCTACCATGCATGAAGAACCAATGGTCCCGCATTATGGTCGTGCTGGACGCGGTCTTCGCTTACGTGAAGGGATGGTCTTGACGATTGAGCCAATGATTAATACCGGTACTTGGGAGATTGATACAGATATGGAAACTGGTTGGGCCCATAAGACCCTCGACGGTGGCCTTTCTTGTCAATACGAGCATCAATTTGTGATTACAAAAGATGGTCCAGTGATCTTGACTAGTCAAGGTGAAGAAGGAACATACTAAAACTAGAGAGGAAAGAATGGAGCTGAAGGCAAGTGTCTGGTTTCGCTCTTTGCTCTTTTTTAGTAAAATGGGGAGGTGACGAATGAAAAAGGTCCTACAAAAAGTATTGGGACAGCCATTTATAAAGGGCTTCGTGCGGTTTTATCAGAGCGCAGAGTCTGATATCACCAGCATTGCGGTGGCTTATTATTTGCTGATCTCCATTTTTCCATTGATGCTGATTGCAGCCAATATTTTACCCTACTTTCATATTCGTCCCACTCAGATTCTTTTAAGCTTACAGAAAGTTTTGCCAGCCTCCTTATATCGAATAGTGGCACAGATGATTTCGAGTGTCTTGACCAAACCTTCGACAGGCTTACTGAGTTTCTCGATTATTTCTGCTTTGTGGATCTTCTCTCAGAGCATTGCCTACCTCCAAAAAGCCTATAACAAGAGTTATGGGGTGGAAAAGGAGCGTGGTATTATCTGGGGGCGACTCTTTAGCTTTCTGATCAGTTTTGCCTTGCAGGGCTTATTTGGACTTTCGCTGATCCTTTCCATGTTTGGAAAAATGATCGTTCGCTATCTCTATCGGACCTTTTCATTTGATCGGACGATTTATGTACGTTTACTGAATTTGACAGAGCCGACCATCTACCTCTTACTTTTTGTCAGTCTGGTCTTGCTCTATTACACCCTTCCAAATGTCAAAATTCCAAAATTTAGATATGTATTGCCAGGGGCGACCTTTGTTGTTGCTGTCCTGTATGCAATCTTGAATATCTTTTGGAAATATGTTGATCGCTATGTGAGTCATTTCTTAGATGCTCGTTTCTTCGGTTCGGTCGTCCTAGCGGTCATCATGTTCTGGTTCATCTTGGTGGCAAAAATCATGATTATTGGTTGTATTTTAAACGCCAGTATCCAATTTGCCAGAGAAGCCAAGTTCCAAACGCGCAGTGGAGAAATTGTCTCTAAGTTAAAATCAGAAGAAGTGGACTTTCGGCATAGAGAAGTTTCACAAAAATTAAAGCGTCGGTTACGCTTGATAAAAAAAGATAAAAAGGAATAAGGGATAGTGGGACAGAAATCGGTAATTCGTTAGAATTCGATTTCGTCGTCCCACCTCCGCACAGTTGAGTAGGGCTGTAAAAGTTGATGAAATCAGCGTAGTAGAGCCCACTCAACCACTGCGTCTT
>CAUVRI010000043.1:0-10152 GCA_963554405.1 uncultured Streptococcus sp.
CCCGTATTCAGTTCAGCGAATACGGTAAACCCATCCTTTCTTTTTTTATTTATTTTGTTAATGAATCCAAAAACGCAAAGAGTTTGGCATTCATTTCTCGATAATCGTAAGCACGAATGGCTTCAGGTTTTTGAACAAAGGTCAATTTTTGACTTTGTTCTTCCAAAACATCTTCACCGTCAGCAGCAATCAAGAGATCGACTGCTTCTGGATCAAATTCCAAGTGGGCTTGAAAGGCATAATGTTTCGGACTAAAGCGAATAATCTGACGTGGACACCCTTGACTAGTAGCAAGAACAACAGCATCTTTTGTCAATCCTGGCATATCACCATGCCAGTGGCCAGTTTCAAGAGTTTTTCCAAACTCACCGACATGTGGATCTGTGAGTCCTTCAGGCATCAAGGTCACTGGATAAACCCCAATCTCACGTTCCGGACTGTGCTCATACTTCGCTCCATAGGCAACAGACAGGAGCTGGGCACCCAGACAGACCCCAACAATATAACGATCTGCCTTCATGGCCTTTTGAATCAGTTCAATCTCTGCCTGAGGATCGTAGTATGGAAAAGCTTCTCGATCTTCATCTGGCGATTGAGGTCCTCCCATGACGATCAAAAAGTCAATCTCATCCACTGACTCTGGTAAGGTTTCATTCTCATAGACTTTAGTCGTGGTCACTTGATGGCCACGCTCCTGTGCCCATTTTAGATAAGCGCCCGGCACTTCAAAGGTTTCATGCAGTACAAAATGTACCTTCATCATTTCTTCTCCCATCTCTTTCGAATCACGTATGACAGACCAGCCGCAAGTACAAGCGGAATAGACAAATTCCAAGTTTGCCCTGTAAATCCAAGGCTCAGCGCAATGGCTGTCAGAGGAGCTTCTAGGGTCGTCCCTAAAAAGACTGTAACTCCAAGTAACATCCCTATAGCTGGATCCAGATGAATCCTAAGGACTGTCAAAAGCAAGGTCACTAGATAGCCAGATCCAATCCCTAAGGCAAATGATGGCGTCAAGGTCCCTCCATAGGCACCATTGCGCAAAAGGAGATAAACCAGAAGCCCCTTCACTGCAAGAGTCAGTGGAAGATAAGGAATCGGCTGGCTAGACAAGAGAGCTTGCGCTAGTACCTGGCCATTTCCCATAAAGATAGGGAAAAAGGCTACTAGGCTCCCCAGCACTAGAAAGGCTAGAGGAAGAGCCCAAAGAATCGTTCTATCCTTCCGCCGTTTGTGACTAGCCCGCTTGGCGAGGAAAGCAAAGACCAGAGCCAAGGGAGTGACCAAGAAAGCAATCACAATAGCCTGTAAGAAGCTGCTAGCCGACCATGAAACTGCGGACAGGTGATAAATGGCCTCCTGACCAACGATGGACTGAGCGACCCAGGTGGCCAGATAAGTGCTGGTCAAAACCAGTAGAAAGTTCTGCCAACTGTAGGCGAGTCCTAAGGTCTCAAAGACAAATAAGCTACTGGCAAAGGGGACCTGATAGACCGCAGCCAAACCAGCTCCAGCCCCACAGGCGATCAAGACTTTTCGCTCTTTAAGAGCTAGAGAAAAACCTTTCGCCAAACGACCAGCTAGAAGAGCCCCGACCTCACGTGGGGCTCCTTCTTTTCCGACCGATGCACCTGCTCCGACAATCGCCACCTGCATCCCTGCATGAAGGAGGTGGGGGAAGGGCGCTGGATCCCTGTCTCCAGCTAGGTCAATTTGCTGGCGAATAGACAGGATCTTATAACGCCTTTGCAGGACATACCAGAAGCCAGCTGCCAAGCACCCAGTCACACATAAGACCAAAAATCTACGAAATCCTCCAGCTTCTTGGAATTGCTGGAGCAAATCCGAACTAGCTTGGCCAAAGGCCAGTCCTTGCACCCCTTCTAGTAGATAATGGCAGGCAATGCCGACCAGACCCGTCCCTATTCCCAAGGATAAAGTAGCTAGAAGCAACCTCAGCCCGTAGGGCAGCCTTTGGAGTCGCTCTTTCATTGGATTAGAGTTCAGCAAGAATGGCTTTTAGCAAACCTTTGAAGTCGCCTTTGACGCGCTCTGTCACTTCCACTACTTCTTCGTGGTTGAGCTCTTCTTGGAAACCAGCCGCAAAGTTGGTAATACATGAAATACCAAGAACCTTCAAGCCAGAATGCGCTGCAATGATGACTTCAGGAACAGTTGACATTCCGACAGCATCTGCACCAAGAGTCTTAAACGCACGGATTTCAGCTGGAGTTTCATAAGTAGGACCTGTCACACCGATATAAACCCCATCATCCAATTTGATACCCAATTTATCTGCTACTTGATGAGCAGTCTCACGGTATTCAGGTGTGTAAGCTTTCGACATATCTGGGAAACGTGGACCAAAGTCATCCAAGTTTTCACCGATCAATGGGTTTTGACCAGTCATGTTAATGTGGTCTGTGATGGCCATCAAGGTACCTGGTCCAAAGCCGATACCACCGGCAGCGTTGGTAACAAGAACCCCTTCACAGCCCAAAACTTTCATGACACGAACTGGGAAAGTCACCACTTCTAGTGGGTTTCCTTCGTAGAAGTGGAAACGTCCTTGAAGGGCCAAAACCTTGCGTCCAGCAAGATCACCGTAGACCAATTTACCAGCATGACCGACAACCGTTGAACGACCCCAGTTTGGAATTTCAGAATAGTCTACTACAACTTGATTTTCGATTTCTTCAGCCAGTTCTCCAAGACCTGATCCAAGGATCAAGCCAAACTCAGGTGCTTCCATTCCTTTGCCCTTCAAAAAAGCAGCTGTTTCATTGATTTTTGCTAATAATGTCATTGCATATCTCCTTTATGATTTCCTTAAAAATTGGCCAATTTTGTCGAATGTATTGGCATTGCGAATGGTCAACAGACGGTAATCCGGCATCTTGAGGACTTGTCTGTGGTAAGCGGTCTTTGTATAGGTTTCTTCTGAGTATTTGCCCCAGTAGATCCCAAGTCTTCCACGATGAATGATTTCATCACCGAGCGAAAAAGAGGAGACCAGCTCCCAAACG
This sequence comes from uncultured Streptococcus sp., assembly GCA_963554405.1. Lineage (GTDB taxonomy): Bacteria > Bacillota > Bacilli > Lactobacillales > Streptococcaceae > Streptococcus. The sequence goes on from CAUVRI010000043.1 coordinate 3,027, forward strand.
GCATCCTGATCAAGGCCTTCTGTGTAAAAGAGAACATCCTTGCGGGCCAGATCCTCCTGCCACCAGGCTGGTAAAGCAGCGAGATCTTGCGCATAGTCCTCAGCTGAAAAGAGAGAAAAAGACTGGATAAAGGGATAGTGATCACAAAAGAAATGTCCCAGCAAATCCACCAATTCTGCTTTAGAACCAGCAGATTCAAAGAAGATATTGCCACTATTGATGTAGGTCTCTACCCCATCCAGCCCGATCGTTTGGAGCTCCTCTCGAAGCTCTGCCATCACGACCTTGTTTTTCCCGCCAACATTGATCCCTCTTACGAGGAGAGCGAAGCGTGTCATCTTAGTTCAATTTGTCTAAGAAGCTTTCACCGATCATGGCTTTTTCAACACCAAAGTTCTCTGCAATTGTTGCAGAGATATCAGAGAAATGACCGACTGGAATCACACCATTGCCCTTGAAGGATGGGCTATAAGCCAAGAATGGGATGTATTCACGCGTATGGTCTGTACCAGCGTAAGTTGGGTCATTCCCGTGGTCTGCCGTGATCATCAAGAGGTCATCTTCACGCATAGCTGCAATGATTTCTGGCAAGCGTTCGTCAAATTCATGCAAGCAATCGCGGTAGCCGTGAGCATTGCGACGATGACCATAAAGAGCATCAAAGTCTACCAAGTTGGTAAATGAGAAGCCTTCTTGGAACTCAGGAAGCCCCATCGTATTAATCAAGGTATCCATACCGTGGCTATTTGATTTGTTGTGGCCCATATCGTGGTTGATACCTGCACCGTTGAAGATATCGTTAATCTTACCAACCGCATAGGTATCAATACCAGCTTCGTTCAATTTGTCCAAAACAGTTGGCGCAAATGGCGATACAGCCAAATCACGACGGTTGGCCGTACGAGTGAAGTTTCCTGGCTCACCAACGTAAGGACGCGCAATGATCCGACCAAGAAGAGCTGGACGTTCCAAAGTGATGGAACGAGCGTATTCACAGATACGGTAGAGTTCATCCAAAGGAATGATGTCTTCGTGAGCTGCGATTTGAAGAACTGGGTCAGCAGATGTATAGATGATCAACTCACCAGTTTCCATTTGACGTGGTCCAAAGTCATCGATAACAGCTGTACCAGAATAAGGTTTGTTAGCTTCACGAATGACCTTACGACCTGAGAATTCTTCGATTTTTGTCAAGATTTCTTCAGGGAAACCATTCCAGAAAGTATCAAACGGTTCTGTAATATTAAGCCCCATGATTTCCCAGTGACCAGTCATGGTATCTTTTCCAAGAGAAACTTCTTGTAATTTTGTTGCATAACCAGTTGGATTGCTCTCAGCTGGAACAGTCTTCAAGGCTTGTTCACGAGGAATGTTTCCAAGCCCAATTTTCGCCATATTTGGGACATTCAAACCAACTGATTTTGAGATGTGTCCAAGAGTGTCTGATGCGCCATCTGGAACTCCTGCATTGACAAAGTTATTGGCATCTGGTGCAGCACCGATCCCAACTGAATCTAGCACAACTAAGTGCATCCGTTTAAATTTTGACATAAACTGCCTCTTTCCTTTATTAAACTAGCTATATTATACCACTTCCCTATAAGAAGAGAGCCGTTTTAAACCCGGCTCCTCTTTAGAGAAACCTATTTTTCGATGATGACAGGGCCATCTGGTGTCCCTACAATCACTTTTGAAATCATGTTCAAGAATAAACCGTGCTCTACGACGCCTACGGTGTGATCCAGTTCATTTGCCAGAGCTTCTGTATCCTCGATCACCTTGAGGTCCAAGTCAATGATAAAGTTGCCTTGGTCGGTTACAAAACGTTGATCATCCGCGTGACGGAAATCAGGATGGTAACCCTTTTGCTCAAAATGACGGAAAAGATTTTCAGCCCCGTATTGCACTACTTCCACTGGAAGTTTGAATGCCCCAAGAGTTGCGACTTGTTTGGATTCATCCACGATCCAAATGCAATCTTTTGAATTGGTTGCGACGATTTTTTCCATGAGGAGAGCCCCACCGCCACCTTTGATCCCGTTCAATTGAGGATCCACTTCATCTGCGCCATCCACTGTCACATCGACCACTTCGACATCGTCGATAGCCTTGAGCGGGATGCCTAAACTTTCAGCCTGATCATAGGTCACACTCGACGTTGTGACAGCTGTGATCTGCAAGCCTTCTTCTTTGATGCGACGACCCAATTCAGCCACAAAATAATAAGCAGTTGACCCTGTACCAAGACCGACAATCATGCCGTCTTTGACAAACTCAGCCGCCTTAATTCCTACCTGTTCTTTTAGGTTTACCATCATAGACCTCCTTTTATATTCTCTTACAGTATAGCATATTCTGTAAGAGATTTCACTAATTATTTGAAAACCTTTCCAGTTTTAGTTCTAAAAGCAAAACCTTGCCCGTCCGCTGACTTTACGATAGAATAGAGATGAATCTACAGGAAAAGAGAAATGACATGATTACTAAAGAATTTGATACTATTGCTGCCATCTCGACCCCTCTCGGTGAGGGGGCGATCGGGATCGTCCGCTTGAGCGGGACAGACAGCTTTGCCATTGCGCAAAAGATCTTCAAAGGGAAAGATTTAAGCAAGGTCGCAAGCCACACGCTCAACTACGGTCATATCGTAGATCCAGATAAGGACGAGATTCTCGACGAAGTCATGGTTGGAGCTATGCGCTCGCCGAAGACCTTTACCCGTGAAGACATCATCGAGATCAATACCCACGGCGGGATTGCCGTAACCAATGAAATCCTGCAATTGGTCATTCGTGAAGGCGCTCGATTAGCTGAACCTGGTGAATTTACCAAGCGGGCCTTTCTGAATGGTCGGGTCGATTTGACCCAGGCTGAAGCCGTCATGGACATCATCCGCGCAAAGACCGACAAGGCTATGAACATCGCCGTGAAACAACTCGATGGTTCCCTGTCTGACCTCATCAATAACACGCGCCAAGAGATCCTCAATACCCTGGCCCAGGTTGAAGTCAATATCGACTATCCTGAGTACGATGATGTCGAAGAAGCAACCACTGAGATCATCCGTGAAAAGACCAGTGAATTTGAAGCCCTCTTGACCAACCTCCTCAAGACTGCCCGCCGTGGAAAGATCTTGCGTGAAGGGATTTCTACTGCTATCATCGGTCGTCCAAACGTTGGCAAGTCTAGCCTCCTCAATAATCTTCTTCGCGAAGAAAAAGCCATTGTTACCGATATCGAAGGGACCACCCGTGACGTTATCGAGGAATACGTCAACATCAACGGGGTTCCCCTCAAATTGGTCGATACAGCCGGTATCCGTGAGACCGAAGACATCGTTGAGCAAATCGGTGTCGAACGGTCGAAAAAAGCCCTCAAGGAAGCCGATCTAGTCCTCCTCGTTCTCAATGCTAGCGAGCCCTTGACCGATCAAGACCGCCAACTCCTTGAAATCTCTCAAGATAGCAACCGCATCATTCTCCTCAATAAGGTCGACCTCCCAGAGAAGATCGAAATCGACCAACTGCCGGAAGATCATATCAAGATTTCCGTTCTGAAAAACCAAAACATCGATCAAATTGAAGACCGGATCAATGCCCTCTTCTTCGAAAATGCTGGGCTGGTTGAGCAAGATGCGACTTATCTTTCTAATGCTCGTCACATCTCCCTCATCGAGAAAGCTGTTGAAAGCCTGCAAGCGGTCAACGAAGGCTTGGCCCTCGGTATGCCGGTAGACCTGCTTCAAGTCGACCTCACCCGCACCTGGGAAATTCTCGGAGAAATCACAGGGGATGCTGCTCCAGATGAGCTCATTACCCAACTCTTCAGCCAGTTCTGTCTTGGTAAATAAATCTATTTTAAGATCCTATACTCTTAGAGACTTTCCTTAGGTGAGTACGGACGTCAGCGAACTTCGGAGAAGTTCCATGACTTAGTTTTGAATCTAACGTTTCAAAACTCCCGAGTGCTTGAAACAACAGTGTTTCAAGCACTTTTCTCACGGCGGAAAGTCTCAAATACTTCTTTCAAAATAGAATTTAGTTTACAGCTATAGGATCACCCAGTTTATACAAAAGCAGTAAAACAGTTTGTCCAAAATAAGAAAAATGCGTATGTGTGCAAACATACGCATTTTTTTGTTTTATTTTGCTTGTTCTAATCGCTCGACGGTTTGATAAGCTTGGTAGATCAGGAAGAGCCCCGTAGCATTCAAGACTGGAATCGCAATAGGCAACTCGGTCACGATTTGTGAGAAAGGTGAATTTCCAACAAAATGAAGTCCAAACCCAGCTACTAAGTATCCCCAGCCTGCTAGAGCTAGATCCTTGCGTCCTCTACTTGCTTGGACAATCAAGTAGAAACCGAGCATGACAAGGCCTGTGTAAACCCAGTGAGACATGGGCGCATTGGCTACACGACCGAGAATCCCTGACACCGTGTAAGAAAAGCCATCTGGCAGATCCTGACGGATATAGGCAAAGTCCTCCACGATCTGGAAGCCAAGCCCAGACGCAATAGCTAAGAGGAAGATCGACTTGATCCGACGGACATTAAAAAGATAGAGAACAAAGAAGATGGGAATCAACTTAAAGGGTTCCTCAAAGAGGGGCGCAGCGATGGCACTCTCGTACTGGTTCCAAAATTCGCTATTTGGAGCGATAGCTTGAATCATGTCATGGAAATAGGTATTGGCAAAGCTAGATAACCAACCAGCAACAAAGCCCCCACCTAGTAGGGAAAAGAGCACCGGTATCCAAGACAACTTCCACTTCTTCGCGAAATGAAAGAGGGCCCAGACAGCAGGAATCGCATAGACCAGGAGGATCAGGGTTGAAAGACCCACAATCCCATACTGGCTTCCAGACATCCAGCCTTCCGTCAGTGACTGGGTCTCATAGGCCAGCCCAATCGCTAGCAAGAGTAAATAGAGAAACAAAATCGATTTGCGTTTCATAAAAGACCTTTCTATGGTGAAATGAAAAAGGCTGGAGGACCAGTCTTTTCCGTGTAGTATCATTGTAACAGGATCAGCTTAAAAAAACAATAAATGTGGATTAGTGAGAAAAATGCAAAACACAGATGCCGCCAGATGGTTGACTGAATTTAGTTACTTAACCACCAAAGCTCCATTTTCCTCCGTTGCCAAGAGCTTCTCATCTTTATCATATATTTTAAGTTTTATACTGCTTGGTGTTTTTTGAGTTGCATTGTATTGCTTTACTATCTCTTCTTTTAAATCAAAAAGCGTCTTACAATAATCTTTTGGATTTATATTTGCTAAAGATAGCATATTTTCTGATGCAGATAAGACAAGGATCAAATATTCTTCATTATAATACACTTTCCCCATCTCAATTTCGCCATTGATTTGATTTTGAAGCATATAAGCAAATACTACATTAGGTTTTTCATTTCCAACCAATGAGGTCGGGGCTTGATTCATTCCATTGACCACCGATTCTTTACTTTCCTTTGTAGAATCTTTTACATTCTGTTCAGTAGACTGCTCTTTTTTGTCTTCATTCTTTGCTTCTTTTTGCACGCACGACGACAGAAATAGCGAGAGAATAGCCATTGTTGCAAACATAGTTTTTTTCATAGATTGCCTCCTTTTAATTTTTAACAAGTCGAAAATGACATGTAATTGACCAAAATTAGATAAAACTTCCAGTAAAAGACATTCCAAAATTTTAATTTTATAATCTTATAAGTGCTTAGATAATTAATTGTTTAAAAATTATCATTTAATATTATTCTACCATAATCTCTCTCTTACTTCAGTACGGCAAGAATCTGACGAATCATATCTGGATCCCCATCTGGCAAGGTCACCGTCTCCGCATGATCCAAGATTCCTTGGGTAAATTGCGTCATAAACTCTTCACTATTAAGCTCATCCGCAGACTGTTGCCAGTGACTCGGTACAGGGTAGATCGTTACCGTCCCATCACCGTTGGATGCGTAAGTCACATGGCCTTCTGCGGAAATTGGTGTAAACAACTGACGAACATCTTTAGGATAGTCAACTCCTAGCCCACCATTATAAATCTTTGTTCCAGCTGCACTATTTGAAATATTTAACTCTGATGGCACGTTCTTGATCACATAAGCCCAGACACGAGCAGCTTCAACCTGAGCAGCGGTATAGCCTGGATAATCATTCTGGTCTGCCTTCTTCGAAGACTTGACCTCACCATCCGAACGAGTATTCCACTTCTTGGCCTTACTGTTCTTTGTCATACTACTGCTATCGTCTGTATCTGCTTGTTCCCGATCTTTCGGTTGCTCTTTCTTGCGATAGTAGAAATTGTCATCATCGCCATAAGCTGGTGACTGACCAGCCCAGATCCGATCCTTAGACTTATCCGAAGCATCATCTTTACCCGCTTTTTGACCTTTTGGAAGGAGTAAGAGACCGTAGCCTCCAACACCTGACTTGGCACTAACCGTCATCTCAGCGATCTGGTCCTTCTGCTTAAAGCTCGATGCATCAAGCTCAACATCCTCGCTGACCAAGCCCTTGTCATCAAAGACCAGCTCATTGCCACGACCATCGATCCAAGTCCCCTTGATACTCGAGTAGTCCTTAGCCTTGATGGCTTTTAAATCCATACCAGATTGTTTCTTTTCTTCAGCTCTTGTCTGCTTGGTCTCCGAATTCTTAGGCGTCACCGTCCTCTGAGGACGACCACAGGAAGCCAAGGCCAAAGCAGAAAGCACAATTACCAAACCTTTTTTCATATCAATCTCCCTTCACATACCTACTATTTTAGAAAAATAAGAAAGGTGAGTCAAAGAAAAATCGGAGGGGGAGAATCAATTAATGACCTAAAAGTCTGTAAAATTATGATTTGAATTTCTCAAGAAAAAGAAGCTCAATGTATCGAGCTCCTAGACCATCATTTTTTTGTTTTTCTTGTTTTGGGACTGTTCGAAACAACAAAGCTCTATAACTAGAAACATTGATACTATCAACTCCACACATCCCACATAGACAGTTTCCCTTATGTTTTTTAATATTCTTCAAAACTAAATCTTATACAAATTATTTAATTTTTCTAACTCTAATATATTCATACATACTTCTACTCCAGTAACTACCCCCTTGCTATGAATAAATCCACAA
>CAUVRI010000044.1:0-10076 GCA_963554405.1 uncultured Streptococcus sp.
TAATACCTAATTCAGTACAAGTGGTGACTAGCTTTTGCATCATCTCGGTGACGGGACGTCGAGAAAGCACTAAAGGCAAGAGGATATTGTCCTTAACTGACAAGGTATCCAGCAGGTTAAAGTCCTGAAAGACAAAGCCTAGTTTTTCTCGACGGAAGCTGGATGCTTGGCTGTTTTTGATGGTCGCTGTATCTGTTCCGTTCAGAAAGACTTGGCCTTCTGTGGGCTTGTCCAGCATGGCCAAGATATTGAGGAGTGTTGACTTACCTGAGCCAGACTCACCCATGATGGCTACATAGTCGCCTTTATCCACTGTAAAATGGATATCCTTTAGCGCTTCTACTTGATTACCCTGAAAACGGGTCTTGTAAATCTTTTTTACGTGTTGTACATCTAATAAACTCATAACTTCTCCTTTAAAATCCTAAGTACATTTCTTGAGCCGCCTGATTGGCCTGGCATCCGAATTTCGTCCATTCGATTTCTTTTTGACTTGGCCGAATGGAAGATTTATCTTTCTTATGACTTATTTTAAATAATTTCATTCTAAAAACTTCTTTCTTTTGATAATCTTATTCTACCGAATTTGCACTTGGCTTTCCATAACCTAACCTTACAATCTTACTTCTAATCTTACATTTTTGTCATCTTTGATTTTTAATCGTATAAAGAGAAAGTTTTGATAAACTTTCTCTTTATAGAAGCTGGAACTTAATATCCCTTAATGACTATACTGTAACCAGAAGTAATATTGACTAGAGGCACAGCCTAAGCGAGTCTTCTCGATTTCTTCTTTAGAAATCTTTTGTGCTTTTAGAGGACGTTTGTCTTGGTTAAAAAGTTTCGTTTTCATAGTGGGCCTCCTTTATAACATTTGCTTTTATCAAGGGAAACTTTCTTTCCCTTTCCTTTACACTTATAAGGATACTGCTTTTTTAAACTCGCTTCCATAACTTAACCTTTCATTTGGGCTTTTAAAGCTTACAATTTTGTCATCTTTCAACACAAGAAAACAATATGAAGCTTATCTTGCTAGAATCAGCCTGTTAGAAAGATCTTAATGGTACAAAAAAGATCAGGGACTACTCCCTGATCTCTTCGTCTGGTTCAACTAACTGTCCTCTTACCTTATCATTAAATCTCAGTCTTCTTTTCTACGTTTCCTTGCTGCAAGACCAGCGCCTAAGCCCAATAGAGCTAAGCCCGTGGTTATCGCTGCTTGATCGGACTGACTTCCTGTATTCGGTAAGTAATCTTTTTCGGTTGATTTGACTTTTTCTGCTTGAAGCTGCACTTCTTTAGATTTAGCTTCTGTATGCTCCTCTTTCACAACTTTAGTGCCTTGAACTTTTTCTTCTAGACTCTGATCTTTGCCTTGCCCAGAAGTTTGTGAATGAGCTTTATATGAATCTTGTGACTTTGGTTTTTCTTCTGAAAGGGCAGTTCCCACTTCTAGAATCTGATCTTGTGCTTCCAATTTATTGTAGCTTTCTTTAAGAGTGCGCTTGCCATTTTCAAGTTCGACTAAGTTCACACGAATACCTTTACGACCTTCTTGGATAATACGCGTTTGACCAGCTGGAAGCATATCATTCTTTCGCTCTTGCACTTGGAAATCAACCTCTTCTTCCTCTATCAGAAGCTCTGGTCTATAGAGAACCAAATCTTTGATATCATCTTCTGGAAGAGCTGTTCCTTTCTTAGTACCGACAAGCAGGACGCGATTGATTGGATCTTGAACCACTTCTCGTAATTTTTCTGCTCGCTGACCATCTGGAGAAACTTCAGTAAAGATTCTTTCCTTACCATTTTGGCCTTCTTTTTCTACACGGCTTTCCCCTAGATAGAGATTGGCATCTTCTTTTTCAATCGTCTGATAAGGAAGTTCTTTTTCTTCGACTTCTAGACGTGGAAGTTCTTCTTGGACTGTGGCTTCTACCTTACCAGCTGTAGTTTTTTCTTCCGTCAGTTGAATACGGTATTCCTTAACCTGCTTACCACTCTCAGACAGAAGTCGAACCAAGACTGGCAAACGGTTATCTCCACTATCTACAACAGTCGAAGCCACTTGGTCATTTTCTTCTACTGTAACTTTAGGACGTTGACCACTATAGGACACTTGATATTCTAAGCGCTCCGCAGAGAAGTCTGGAAGTTCTTTGCCATTAAGCAAGATTTTTGATTTTGTACTTTCTTTAGGCAACTCACTTGGTGCCAAGAAAGTCATCTCAATCAAGGCAACTCCATTCTTATTCGCTTTTCTATCCATTCTCCATCTCATAGCCTTGGATTTCACAGCATTAAAGGATGCTGTCAGTTCTGTACCAGCCTGGATATCTTGATTCATATTATAAGGAACGGACTCCCAGTTATCAGGATTATTAAACAAGTGATTGGATTCATAAGCCCGATAGTTTGAATAATAGGTTGGAACATCAAAGTCCGGACCAACATAGCGCTCTAAGACTAGTTTAGACGGAGCATCTGTACCGCTATCAGCAAAGAAGTGCAGCTTGGCTTGATTAACTGTCCGTTCGACAATCTTACCGTTTTCTTTGAAGATAATACCTGCTGAAACATCTGGATTAGCTGATGGTGTCGCTGACCAATTTGTCCAACGTCGGCCCTCATCGAGGTCCCCGTCGTTGATATAATCCACTCGATCATGAGAATCTGGATCAGCATCATTTGTCTCAGATGCAAAAGCCTGATTGCTATTTTCATCATAGTAAGGATTGTCTGATACAGATTCGCCTAACTTATCAGTCACTCGGACTCTTAGCTCGACAGGTAAGTCGCTTCCAACCAGACGACCATGAACAGTAAACTGCCCAGCTTTTGATAAGCTTTCAGCTGGAACAGGTTCCCATTCGACAGCCAAATCTTTCACTTCATAGTCTTTTTCCCCTGTAAAGTAAACAGGGACCTTGCTTGGCAACTCTAAATTTTGACCTAGTTGGAGCAGGCGAGCTTGTTTTACTGTCGCTATTGGTTTACGTGCCAACAGATCTTTATCATTTGTAAAGTGGATGCGATACTCACCTAGAATATCTCCATTTTCAGCCTTGACGATAACACGAACAGGATCTCCTTCGCGGACACTTGGTACGACAGTTGCCAGACCATTATTGCTGACACTTGCGGTTACTGCATCCGCCTTTCCATCCTTAGCTTCTAAATAGTAGTCTGTTAAGTCTGGATTAAAGTTTGGCAAATCTTGACCAGCCAAATCTTTCACTTCATAGTCTTTTTCCCCTGTAAAGTAAACAGGGACCTTGCTTGGCAACTCTAAATTTTGACCTAGTTGGAGCAGGCGAGCTTGTTTTACTGTCGCTATTGGTTTACGTGCCAACAGATCTTTATCATTTGTAAAGTGGATGCGATACTCACCTAGAATATCTCCATTTTCAGCCTTGACGATAACACGAACAGGATCTCCTTCGCGGACACTTGGTACGACAGTTGCCAGACCATTATTGCTGACACTTGCGGTTACTGCATCCGCCTTTCCATCCTTAGCTTCTAAATAGTAGTCTGTTAAGTCTGGATTAAAGTTTGGCAAATCTTGACCAGCCACCTGTATCCTAGTCTGAGCTTGCTTAGCTGGAGCAACTTGTTTCGAGAAGATTTGAACTTCTGTGATAGAGGTTCCAAGTTTGTCATCTGCTCTCACCATACGAATACGAACAGCATAGGTATCTACCTTATCAAAGTTAAAGTGATTCATTTCACCTGCTTTTAGCTGATCTGGAGCTTTCAGATTGGTCACAGGTTTCCAATTGCTATCATCATTAAAGACATGCTCTTCGCTTTCTACAAAGCTAGGGTTTTTTGGAGCAGTTGGCGTAGCTTGCCCAACATAATATTCAATCACATAAGACTTAGGTGCCCCAACCCCGTGATCTTCATGGAAGGCTACATTTAGGTTGTCTACTGACCGTTTAGTCAAGATACCAGAATCTCCAAAGAGAACCCCTACCGAATCTTCTTCACGACGGTTCCAGTTAGTCCAGCGGTTGGCTGGCTGATCAGTATAAGAAATCACTTTATCATTAACATTAGATACTAAATCGCTAGGGTTAGAGTCTGAAGCAAAAGCAAGTGGCAATTCTGAACCTGTCCATTGGTCAGAGATGTTAGCACCATTTTCTGTTTGAGCTGATACTCGTACATGAAGCTTGGTTGGTAAAGCACTTCCTTCCACCTGTCCTGACACAGTAAAGACACCTTCTTTTTGATATTGACTAGGTGCAATAGGCTCCCAAGTAACTTTTGCTGACGAAACTTGACCATTTGAGTGGTAAGTCCGTACACTCTCTGGCAAGTGTGGAGCTTCTGCAATTGGTGTCGTAACACTGACTTCTTCGACTGCAATGATCCCTTCAACAGAAACTTTAGCAATGGCTTTTTGATCAATACCTTCGACCTTTCCTACTACTTCAAAAGTATGGTAGCGATCAAGTTCCTCCTTAGCCACCGCTTGCCAAGTAACCTTATGAACTTTAGGGAATCCTTTGTCGTACTCAACAGTAACAGTGGTTGGAAGATTTGGTTCTTGATGCAAATCAGTTACCACACTAACAGGACGAACAGATTGAACCGTTTTATTTTCTGTATTAGCCTGAATCGTCAAGTTTACTTGTCCTTCTGCTCCCTCGTATTCAGCTTTGAGTGTGATTGTTCCAGGCTTATGTAATTCAAGCATTCCTTTACGAACAGCAAGTTCTCCCTCTCCTGTTGTAGAGAAGGCAACCTTATCAGCCTGTAAGACCGCCTGAGTACCGTCTTGATAGTGGGCCAAAACAGTTAATGGAACAGTCTGATCCTCTTTTAGATGATTCGCTTGCTCAACTTGTAAGCTCAAACGTTCAATTTTAGGAGCTTCTTCTAGGAACTGAACAGCATAGGTCTGTAGAGTACCGCCATCCTTAGGTTGAACATAAATGCTGGCCCGCAACCCATTTGCAACACTAGCCTGAACAACCGTGACATCTGCATTTTCAGCAGTAGCTGCTACTAAAGGAAGTTGAGATCCGTAGGCCAGGCTATGGTAATGAACCGGTTTCTGACTAGTTAGTCCTGCTACAGAATCACCGTCAAGAGTTACAACTGGATTCACAGGTGCTTCTGCTTCACTATCTGTCACCAGTAAGGTTGCTGAAACCTTTGTACCTGCAAGTTGCCCAGTCATTTGAATGCGGGAACCTGGAACAGAAAGTTTGTCCTTATCTTCTGGCGCAATTTCCCATTTATCCACATCATAATGTTCAAGACTCCCATCAGTTAAGGCAAGAGCAACTGACTTATCTACAGCACTCAAATCTGTCCCTGGTGCTACTCGTTTGATAACTGGTAGCTCTCTTTCAACGGCTAAAACTTCAACACGCGCTTCTACCTGACGGCCTTCTGACTCTCCTTTGACGGTTACAATGCCTGAATGACTAACATCTGCTTGTGACCAAGTCACAGGCTGTTCAGTCCGACTTCCGTCACTGTAGACAAAAGGAACTGTCGCTGGCAAGTTTGGAGTTTGTCCCAAAACTGTTCGGATTTTCGGCACTTCCGTCCCTAAAACTGTCTTGTCTTTCTGATCATTCTTTCCAGTAAAGATAGTCACCTGGTCCGATTTTAATAAATCAGAATGAGCCGTTAAGGTGAATTTCCCTGCTTGGTCTGTTGATTTAACAATGGCAACCCCTTTACCATTAAAGGCTTTGCGAATCCAAGAGCCGTCTGCTTGTTCCTTGTAACGTTCACGGCTAGCCTGTTCTCCATTATCTACTCCGACTAGCTGACCTTGTCCATGCAATTGGAAACGAACAAGATTATTGGCGGTTGGTACGACATTGCCATCACGATCTACAATTTCATAGTAGATATAGGTCAAGTCTTTTCCATCTGCTGCAATAGCGTGCTCTTCCTTAACCAAGCGCACTCCTGCAGGTTGACCTGCTGTTACAATCTTGTCTCGGGCAATTTCTTTACCTTGATCATCACGAGCTACTGCTTCCAGAGTCCCTGGCTGATATGCCACTTTCCACTCAAGGTAAAGTTCTTGAGGATTGGCCCCTTCTTGGTAACTACGGCCATCACTTGTCTCTTTTTTATTAAATTTCTTGAGTCCCAAAGATTGGTTGTTCAAGAATAATTCAACACTAGCAGCATTGGAGTATGCACGAACTGGTATTTTATTTTCAGCATCTGCAACATTGTCTGCTAATTCCTGATCTTGCCAATTCCAGTGAGGAAGCAGGTGAACCATTGGTTTCTTCTTAGCAGAAACCCACTGACTTTGGTAAAGGTAATAGTCATTTTTAGGAATACCAGCTGTATCCACTATTCCGAAATAAGAACTCTTTACAGGAGTGCTGTTTTGGTTGTGCCAAGGAGTTGGTTCACCGATATAGTCTGTTCCCGTCCAGATAAATTGTCCTGCGTAACCAGCATTATCTCGGTCAAAAGTCCAAGAAGCTGTTGCCGTTTTACCCCAGCCAACTCGGTCATTTCCATAGTCCGATTGTTCATAGTTTCGCCAAGACTGATTGCTTCCAACCCATTCTTGTTCTGGATGGAAATAGCTGCCACGCGTACGAGTCGCAGAAGACGTTTCAGAACCATAAATCAACCAATTTGGATGTTTGGCACGCAAGGCTTTGTAATTATCTTCTGAATAGTTAAAACCAACTGCATCTAGCTCATCAGCGATTTTTTCGTGGCCACCACTACCATCACCGAAGCGGAATTTGTCTGCCCCCATCGTCACATAGCGGGTTTTATCAACTGACTTAATAACCTTGACCAGACGTTTAACAGTCGCTAAAGAATGAGCATCTCCATTAGCCTCACCGATTTCATTTCCGATAGACCACATGACGATGGCAGGGTTATTTTTACCTCTTTCTACCATTGTCCGCAAGTCATAATCAGACCATTTTTCACCCTTTTTGGCCTCTGGGTGAGTGGCGTCTTTTTCAAAGAAACGACCGTAATCGTATGGTTTCTTGCCTCCATACCAGGTATCAAAAGCCTCTTCTTGGACTAGCAATCCTAACTCTGCCGCAATCTGCAAAGTCTGTTCACTAGCAGGATTATGGGTCGTACGAATCGAATTAACCCCCATTTCCTTCATTTGCTTGAGACGACGGTACTCAGCCTTATAGTTTTCTTCTGCTCCTAGGGCTCCGTGATCATGGTGCAAGGAAACCCCGTGAAATTTGATTCTCTGACCATTCAAAGAGAAACCTTCATTAGGAGTCCAGTTATAATAGCGATAGCCAAACAAGTCTTTCTTAGCGTCAACAAGCTGACCATCACGATAAATCCGTGTCACTAGCTCATATAAGGCAGGCTTATCATTCAGCACAGTCCACAGTTCTGGTCTTTCAACTTGTAGACTTGTCTGAATTGTACTAGTCTCATGAGCTTTCAGTCTTTGACTGGCAGTACGAACCACTTCTGTTACTGCTTCACCGCCTCGTCTCACAATTTGATATTCAGCTGTGATTTCATGATCTTTATCATCAGTATTAGCAATCTTACTGCTAACAAGGGTGTCTACCTTTCCATCTTTTTGACTTTCTAACTGAGGAGTCAAGATAGTTGTTCCATTCTTTTGGACATGAACCTTATCTCTAATAAGAAGAGAAACATCACGGTAGATTCCGCTTCCTGAATACCAACGACTACTTGGTTGCTTGTTAATCACATGAACAGCAATGATATTTTCCCGGCCATCTTTGTGAAGATAGTTTGTAATATCGTATGAAAATTGATTATAGCCATTTGGATAATGACCGACCAGCTGGCCATTCACATAGACTTGCGAATCCATATAGACCCCATCAAAGGTCAGGCGAACATTTTTATCTAAATCTTTTTCATCTAATTTAAGGGGCTTGCGATACCAAGCATCTCCACCATTAAGCTGCCCACCTTCATTTTGTGCAGGAGAGTCATGATCAAAGTCAAAGTGGATACTCCAGTCATGAGGTAAGTCTAATTTTTTCCATGAAGTCACGTCAGCTTCTTCTTTTACTGCTTCCTTAGCATTAGCGTTTAATTTAAAGTGCCAGTTCTGATTAAAATTGACCTTTCTATCCTCAATCATTTGACTCACTTCCTCCTCAGTAGCAGATTTCACCTTATCCTTTTCTGATCCTTCTTGGGCAGAGGACTCGCTTATTTCTTTCGCTTCATTTTTTACTGATTCAGAAAACTCTTTTTCTACCTTAGGACTAGGTGAATTCTCTTCTGTTTTCTCTGGGAAAGTTTCCTGTGTTGAAAGAGCTGGGCTAGCATCTGCAGCCTCAGACGATTCACTAGTGGCAACTGCCTTATCAGAGTGCTCTTCCTCAATCTTTCCTTCTTCTTTGACGCTTTCAGCACTAGCGTTAACGGCCACTTCTTCCGCATAAACAGGGTTTCCTGCAGAAAGACTAGCTCCAAACAAAACTGCACAAGTTCCAATAAGCACTGAGCATGCACCAACAGTAAATTTCCGGATGCTATAGACTCTTTTACGATTCCAATATCCTTTTTCCATAAGGTCCTCCACTAAGTAACCGCTTCCAATTTTATAGAAGCAAGCTATTCCTATAGTTTTCTTCACCTTATTTTATAAAACAAGTTGCATAATCTCAATACGAATGAGGCCGTTTTCATATTTATGAGTGATTTTTCTAAAATTAGGAGAATCATAGAATCTTACTAAGCTATCGGTCATCTCTATCCGATCAGTTCTGTCGCTTATTTCTGATAAAAAGTACAAAACATAAAAAAACAAGCGTCAATTTTCATTGACACTTGTTTCTTGTTTTAGTTTTTAAAACGAGTCCCGTAATAAACTCCCCATCCAACAATCATAGTTAAACCAAGGGCAAGAAGTGTAAAGCTAAGCTCTGTACCTGTTAATGGTAAAGTTTTCTTAGTCTCATCTTTTTCTTGTGGTTTTTCTGAATCTTTTGGATTTGTCTTACCAGGATCTTTAGGATTTTTCTTATCCGGATCCTTTGGTTTTCCATTGCCTGGATCTTTAGGATCTTTATTACCTGGCTTATCAGGTTTATTTGGTTTATTTGGTTTGTTTGGTTTATTTGGGACACTTGGAATTGTTGGAATACTTTGGTCTGTTACTACTAACTTCCCATCCTTGTACTCTACTGTGTTTCCATTAGCGTTCAAAATTGTTATCGTTCCGTCGAAGTTCACTTGGAAAGTGATGTCTTTAACAGCTAGGTAACCAGCTGGGGCTGTCGCTTCATGGAAAGTATATACTCCAGGAGCTAATTCTAAATCATGTGATTTGTTTACTTCTGAAGTCCATTCTGCTACAGGATTACCAGTTGCCTCGTTGCCTCGGAAAATTTGAATTTGTGCACTACCAATTTCGGTACCGTATTGGTTGATCTTGCTGAAAGTTACCTTACGTGGAAGGTCATCGTCTTTATCGGTTACAGTTACTGTTGAGCCATTTGTAACGACCTTGTTGTCTTCACCTTTAGAGTCTTTTTCACCAACGTTTGTCACTTCCACTGTACCGTCATGTTTGACTTGGAAAGTGATGTCAGTCACCTTGAGGTAACCTGTTGGAGCTGCTTCCTCATGGAAGGTGTATGTACCTGGAGCCAAGTTCAAGTCTTTAGACTTACCAGCTTCTGATGTCCAGTTTTCTACTGCATCTCCTTCTGCCTTGTCGCCTTTGAAGATCTTGATCTGAGCTCCTGCGATTTCTTCTCCACCAAGGCTAACCTTACTGAAGGTAATCTTACGTGGAAGGTCATCATCTTTATCGGTTACAGTTACTTTGGAACCATCGGTTACGACCTTGTTGTCTTCACCCTTAGAGTCTTTTTCGCCAACATTGGTCACTTCCACTGTGCCGTCATGTTTGACTTGGAAAGTGATGTCAGTCACCTTGAGGTAACCTGTTGGTGCTGCTTCCTCATGGAAAGTGTATGTACCTGGTGCCAAGTTCAATTCTTTAGACTTACCAGCTTCTGAAGTCCAGCTTTCTACTGCTTGGCCTTCTGCCTTGTCGCCTTTGAAGATCTTGATCTGAGCTCCTGCGATTTCTTCTC
>CAUVRI010000045.1:0-9422 GCA_963554405.1 uncultured Streptococcus sp.
GGGACGACGAAATCGAATTCTAACGAATTACCGATTTCTGTCCCACTCTCTTCTTTCGTCTATCTATCAAGAAGTGAGGAAGGAATGAAAAAGAATATTGTAAAAGATGTCTTATTCTTGGGTCAAAAGTCAGAAGAAGCGAAACCTGAGGATCGCACCTTGGCTTTGGATTTGCAGGACACCTTAAATGCTCATCTCCTTGAGTGTGTGGGTTTAGCGGCTAATATGATCGGGGTGAAAAAACGGGCGATTATCATCCGAATGGGAAGTGAAAATCTGGTCCTGTTTAATCCTGTTCTACTTGAAAAGAAAAAGCCTTACCAAACAGAGGAAGGATGCTTATCCTTGGTAGGGAGTCGGCCAACCACTCGTTATGAGGAGATTTCAGTGGCCTATCGAGATGTGAATTGGAAAGCAAAAACAATTCATTTGTCAGGTTTTCCAGCCCAGATCTGTCAGCATGAAATGGATCATCTAGAGGGCGTTATTATCTAAAGATGAAGGATGGAGTCGATACGGCTCCATTTTTTTAGTTCTTATGGAAACTTTTTTCTTGACAGGGATCTTTTTTGCGTTAAAATAGTTCTCATAGCAACTTTAAAGTTCTTAAGAGAACTATTTGGAGGAAATGATGGACAAACCTTTACAAGAATTTAAAAAAATCGGCCATCTCATTCACCTTATGGTAGAAAGAGAGGCCAAGAAGAGAGGGCTTGAATTCAGCGCAGGACCCCAAGGTCAGGTATTGAGCTTTTTATCTCATCGTGAAAAGGAGGGGAAAGTGACCTTGATTCGGGATGTTGAGCAGGAACTCCATATCTCAAAATCAGTGACCAGTAACCTGATCAAGCGGATGGAGAAAAATGGCTTTATTTATTTAGAGGCTAGTCCAACCGATAAACGGGCCAAGTATGTCTACCTAACAGACAGTGTAAAAAACAAGTTGAATGACATGAAACAATTCTTTGAGGAAGTGGACCAGAGGATGATGGCTGGTGTATCCGAAGAAGAATTGGCCATCTTTTTCAAGGTCATGCATCAATTTTATGAGAATATGAAAAAAAGGAGCGAGGAATGATCAATATATTTCGGCGGTTAACCGCCAAAGAATGGGGGATGATTGCCCTTAGTACGGTCTTTATCTGTCTGGCTGTTTGGATGGATTTAAAGACTCCTGAATACTTATCTGATATCACGACCCTCTTAGCCAAGGATGGGACCAAGGTTTCTGATATTATGGATCCGGGAAGCAAGATGTTGCTCTTCTCTTTTGGCAGTTTTTTGATGGCAGTCTTTGTGGGCTTTTTAGCTTCAAGAGTCGCTGCCAGCTTTACGACGCGACTTCGAGGAGAGATTTTCCATCAAGTGATGGATTACTCTGATGCCGAGATCAAGAAATTCTCCGTTCCCTCTCTTTTGACCCGGACGACCAACGATTTGACTCAATTGCAAATCATGATTGTGATGGGGATGCAAGTCGTGACGCGTGGTCCCATTATGGCAATTTGGGCTTTGACCAAGATTTGGGGCAAGAGCGATGCTTGGACAACGTCTGTTGGGATTGCGGTCTTGATGGTCTTGATTCTGCTATCTGTTCTGGTTCTTATTGCCTTTCCGCGCCAGCAAAAGGTTCAAGGTTTGACCGATGCTTTGAATGCGACGACACGGGAGAGTTTGACTGGGGTGCGAGTGGTTCGCGCCTACAATGCAGAAGCTTATCAAAATGAGAAATTCCAGGCTGAAAACAAGGGCTTAACCCGTCTAAATCTCTTTGTTTATCGTTTGATGTCTTTGATGAACCCTGTCATGACAGTGGTATCAAGTGGGTTGACCCTTGCTATCTACTGGATTGGGGCGCACTTGATCAATGATATCGCCATGCCAAAAGATCCTACAAAGATCCTCACCAGTCCTGCATTAGCGGATCGGACCAAGGTCTTCTCAGATATGATCACCTTTTCTTCTTACGCTATGCAGGTTGTCATTGGTTTTATGATGATGGTGGCCATCTTGATTATCCTTCCTCGTGCCTTGGTATCCGCAAAACGGATTAATCAGGTCTTGGCTCTAGAGCCGTCTGTAGCTTTCCCAAGTGAGTCAAAAGAATCAACAGGCCAAGAGGGTACCGTTGAATTTCAAGATGTTTCCTTTAGATATGGACGGACTTCTCGTGCTGTGATTGAGCATGTGACCTTCTCAGCCCAAAAGGGACAAACTGTTGCCTTTATCGGATCAACTGGTTCTGGGAAATCCACTTTGGTCAACTTGATTCCACGTTTTTACGATGCGACAGAAGGAAAGATCTTAGTGGATGGCATCAATGTCAAGGACTATAGCCACCAAGAATTGAATAATAAAGTCGGCTATATCCCCCAAAAAGCTGTGCTCTTTAGCGGCACGATTCGCTCCAATATGGAATTTGGAGAAAGTAGTCAAGGAAAATTAGAGGATGAAGCCATCTGGAAAGCTCTTGAATTGGCCCAAGCCAAAGAGTTTGTGGCCGCAAAAGAAAAAGGCTTGGATACAGAAGTAGCGCAAGGAGGAAGCAACTTCTCTGGCGGTCAACGGCAACGCTTGGCCATTGCACGGGCCCTGGCTCGCAAACCTGAAATCCTCATCTTTGATGATTCCTTCTCAGCTCTAGATTATAAAACAGATCGGATCCTGCGACAAGCCTTGAAAGAAGAGCTTGCAGATACGACCCGATTGATCGTTGCCCAACGGATTTCGACTATTATGGATGCAGATTTGATTTTGGTCTTGGATCAAGGGAAGGTCGTCGGTCAAGGTACCCACAAGGAATTGCTTGCGACCAATGAAGTCTATCAAGAAATTGCCTATTCACAATTATCTAAGGAGGAGTTGGAACATGCATAAGACAAAACAAAAAACATCCCTTTGGAGCCAACTTTCTCCCTATTTGAAGGGCTTCCACCTATTTTTCCTAGTTGCTATCCTCTTTTCAATCGTATCGAGTATTATCACGGTTATTGGACCGGATAAGTTAAAAGAAATCACGGATACCATCACAAAAGGGATGGGAGGCGCCATTGATATTGACAAAATCACTTCGATTGCCCTGACCTTAGCCATCCTTTATGGAGTTGGAGCACTGGTGTCCTACAGCAGTAGTTTCATTATCTCAACAATGATTCAGCGCTTCGCAGAACGCTTGCGCAATGCCATTGCTGAGAAGATCAATCGCGTACCTCTCCAATATTTTGATAGCCATGAGCAAGGAGATACCTTGTCTCGTGTGACCAATGACGTGGATTTGATGACCCAATCCTTTAACCAAAGTTTGGTTCAAATGGTCTCCTCTATCGTCTTATTGATTGGCTCCATCTTTATGATGTTTAAGACGGACTGGCATTTAGCTTTGACCGCTATCCTTTCCGTCTTTGCAGGCTTTGCTCTTTCTAGCATCATTATGGTTAAGAGTCAGCCTTTGTTTAAACAGCAACAAGATAATCTTGCCAAAGTTTCAGGCTATGTTGAAGAAATCTATAGTGGCCACAATGTTGTCATTTCCTATAATGGACGTCATCAGGCCAAAGATCATTTTGATACCATCAACCAAGATTTGTACCATAGCATGTGGAAATCCCAATTCTTCTCTGGGATCATGATGCCCTTGATGCAGTTTGTAGGGAATTTCGGCTATGTCATGGTCTGTATCGTTGGGGCTGTCCTCACCATTAATGGAGACATTACCATCGGGACCATTGTGGCCTTTATGACCTATGTCCGCATCTTTACCCAACCAATTGGTCAAATGGCCCAAGGAATTACCCAATTGCAATCAGCCAGTGCTGCTATGGGGCGTGTCTTTGAATTCTTAGACGAAGAAGAAATGGAAGACGAATCCCAAAAAACACGTCAATTGGAAGCGCCAAAAGGTCATGTCAACTTTGAGCATGTGCGCTTTGGTTATTCACCAGACAAGACTATTATCCATGACTTTACTGCTGAAGCCAAACCGGGGCAAAAAGTGGCTATTGTTGGTCCAACAGGTGCTGGTAAGACCACCATGGTCAATCTCTTGATGCGTTTTTACGACATTCAAGCTGGTAAAATTACCATCGATGGTGTGGATACTAAGGCCATGAGTCGCGAAGAAGTTCATGATGCTTTTTCGATGGTCTTACAAGATACCTGGCTCTTTGAAGGGACTATTCGGGAAAACCTGGTCTTTAATCAAACCGATATTTCAGATGAAGCAGTCGAAGCGGCAACCCGAGCGGTTGGGGTCCATCACTTTATTCGGACCTTGCCGAATGGCTATGATACTGTATTAGATGATTCAGTGACCTTGTCCGTTGGTCAAAAGCAACTCTTGACCATTGCGCGTGCCCTCTTGAAGGATGCCCCGCTCCTTATCTTGGATGAAGCAACCTCATCTGTCGATACCCGTACAGAAGAGTTGATTCAAAAAGCCATGGACAAACTCATGGAAGGCCGAACTTCCTTTGTCATTGCCCATCGCTTGTCCACTATCCGTAATGCGGATCTGATTCTCGTGATGAAAGATGGAAATATTATCGAGCAGGGTAATCACCAAGAACTCATGAGCCAAAATGGCTTCTATGCTGATCTCTACAATAGCCAATTCACAGAAGAAGTAGCATGAAATCAAGATACAAGGCTTGTGAAATGTAAAGTAAAAAAATAGGATAGAAGGCAATTCTATGTGCTTCTATCCTATTTTTTATGCTGGAAGAAGGGATGGGAAAGACGATTCTTAGGTACAGAAAAATGACAAAGCGTCAAAAATAGATCGCTTCTAATGTTAAAAAGAAGAAAGAGAGGATAAAAAAGAAGCCTGGCTTGACAGGCTTTCTTAGGATCGCGTATACTAGTAGTACAAAAACGAGATGATAGACAGGAGTGCCAACATGAAGCCCAATCTTCAAGATTATCTGAAATTTTATCGTTGGCTAACCCTGCCTTTTACGAGAAAGCCACGTCGTGTGCAGGTTCTTCAAAGGATGAATCGAATCCTGACGTTCGCCATGCCAGGCATCTACGGCCTGGTCTTTTGTTGGCTGTTTTTAAAGAAAACTTCAATGGGAGAAATCTGGCCTTTTATCTGGATCCCTGCTTCGGGTTTTGTCTTGTTTAGCCTCTTTCGTCATTGGGTCAATGTTCCAAGACCTTATGAAAAATGGGAGATTCAACCCTTATTAGAAAAGAATTCATCTGGTCATTCCTTTCCTAGCCGACATGTATTTTCGGCGACCATTATCTCCATGTGTGTCTGTCAGTTGTCGCTTTCTCTAGGAATGTGCTCCATGCTCCTATCTCTTCTATTAGCCCTTGTCCGAGTTATTGGAGGGGTTCATTATCCCAAGGATGTTCTCGTCGCTTGGGGGCTGGGACTCGTTTGGGGAGGACTCTTTTTGCTGGTTTGAATGAACAAATTGCTGAAAATTGACCTTTGTCTAAGAGCGAGGGATAGTGTATACTGGAAAGTGGACTTAGAATAGGAGAGAAGATGAAGTACAGAAAAGCAGAAAAAGCAGATCTGGATCAGGTGGTTCGAGTAGCCAGTACAGCCTTTGAGGACTATCTATTTTTAAAAGTTATCAAGGATTTGGTTCGGGATCCCAAGCAATACCCAGCCTTTGTTGAGGCAATGATGCGCATCTTGGTGAAGGTTTTTCTTAAGCACCATATTTGCCTTGTGGCAGAAAAAAACGATGAAATTTATGCGGTAGCCTTGTTGCAAAAGGGACCGATTCCTTTTCGGGCCTATCTATTAAATGGGGGATTTGGTTTGCTCAAGTTTATTTCCTTGAAAAATATGTTGGCCTACTTTAAATTTATGGAGGACACGGATAAGGAATTGGAGCAAAATGTAGACTTTGATTGGTATTTGATGCTTCTCGCAGTCGCCCCTAAACACCAACGGCAGGGCTATGGCAGTCGCTTTATGACAGAAGGAATTGAGCCTTTCTTGGAAGAGATCAAAGGGGAAAAACTAGCCTTTTATACCAATACCAAAGGAAATGTCTATTTTTACACGAAAAATGGTTACAAGGAAGTCTATTCAAGTGAGATTAGCTTTAACCAAGTAGAAATGGGAAGTTGGTATTTCTTGAAGGAACTAAAAAAATACTAAGGTTCAAAGCCTTAGTGTTTTTTCATTGTAGCTGTGAATCTGCTTGAATACCGAATTTTTCAAAGAAAGCAGTTCGTTCTTCTATGATGGCATCGGTCGGATGTTTGATATTCCGTAAGAGCTCAACAAGGTCCGGCGTGACTTCACGGAGCAGTTGCCCTAAAGACCAGATAGCCGTTGCAATATGAATCTGATTTTGCGAGGTTTCGATGATGTTCAGGAGCTTAGGGATGGCTGAGCGGTCATTGGCATTGGCTAGTGCGATAATTGCATTGCGTTGGAGGATATTCTTGCCTCGCCAGCTTCCAGCAACATGCCCGAATTTTTCCTTAAATTGTCCGTTAGACAGTTCAATAAAGGGGATCAACTCTGGATGAGCCAGATCAGGATCGATTTCTGTTGCCAAGGGATTATCCAGCCCTTTGTTATAAGGGCAGCTAATCTGACAGATGTCACATCCATAGATGACCGTTTTAATTTTCTTGCGAAATTCTAGGTCCATCATGCCCTTGTCTTGGGTTTGGAAGGACAAACAGCGTTTGGCATTCATAGAGCCATCCCCTATTAAACAGGAGGTTGGGCAAGCATCTAAACAACGCCGACAGTCTCCACAACCATAGTCGACTGGTTGATCTGGTTCGATTTCGAGGTTGGTAATCAATTCCCCTAAAAACATGTAAGAACCGTATTCTTTTGAAATGACCAAGCCATTTTTTCCGATAAAGCCAATCCCTGCTCGTTGGGCGACGGCTGTATCTACCAGTGCTCCAGTATCGACCATACCCTTATATTCAAAATCCTGCGTCATTTCTTCAATCCCAGCAGCTAAACGGTTGAGCTTGTCTTGAAGGACATAATGGTAGTCTAATCCCCAGCTGTTGGGTGTGAATTTTCCTCTTTTATAGGCTGTTTTTTGAGGTTGTTGCTTGAGTTTGTGGGGGTAGGCGACAGCGATTGAGATGATGGTCTTTGCGGAGGAGAGACTTAATTTGGGTTGGATGCGCTCTTCAATATTCTTATGCTCGAATCCAGAATTCCGTCCTTCCTCAACGGCCAAGCGGAGCGATTTTTCCAAATAAGCGAAGTCATCAGCGGTTGTAAAGCCAATTTTTGAAATCCCAATATAATGCGCCAGTTGGATAATGTTTTCTTTTAGTGTCATCCCTTTCATTATACACAAAAATGAAGTTTCTGGCGAGAGAGGAAAATGATGGAAAGGGCTTTCAAAAACTTTCTTTTTTTTGTATAATAGAAACATGAAATGCGAGGAGGATATTATGGGACAACCATTATTTTTACATTCAGTCATGCAGGAAAAAATTTGGGGAGGAACTCGTCTGAAAGAAGAATTTGGTTACGAAATTCCGAGCGACCATGTCGGTGAATTTTGGGCGATTTCAGCCCATCCACATGGAGTTTCTAAAGTAGCCAATGGTCCATACGAAGGAATGGGATTGGATCAGCTCTATCAAGAGCATCGGGAATTATTCGGTAATCGTAAAGAGCCTGTCTTTCCTTTATTAACAAAGATTTTGGATGCCAACGATTGGCTCAGTGTACAGGTGCACCCAGATGATACCTATGCAATGGAGCATGAAGGAGAACTTGGAAAAACTGAGTGTTGGTATGTGATTGCGGCTGATGAAGGATCTGAGATTATCTATGGACACAATGCCAAGTCAAAAGAAGAACTCCGTCAGCAAATTGAGGACAAGAACTGGGATGCCTTGCTGACAAAAGTTCCTGTCAAGGCTGGAGATTTCTTCTATGTGCCAAGCGGGACCATGCACGCCATTGGTTCTGGAATTTTGATTCTTGAAACCCAACAGTCGAGTGACACCACCTACCGGGTTTATGATTTTGACCGTAAGGATGCTCAAGGAAACTTGCGGGAACTTCACTTGGAAAAATCAATTGATGTGTTAAACATCGGTGAGCCTGCCAATAGCCATCCAGATACAGTTGTGATCGATGATCTTCGAATGACCACCTTGGTTGCAAGTTATTTCTTCACCGTTTATAAGTGGGAACTGACTGGAAAAGCTGATTTTGAAAAGACCGCTGATTACAGCTTATTGAGCGTCTTAGCCGGAGAAGGTAAATTGACGGTAGATGGAAAGGATTATCCTATTCAAAAAGGAAGCCACTTTATCTTGCCGAGCGATGTTGAATCCTGGACTTTGGAAGGGCAAGGTTTAGAATTGATCGTAAGTCATCCGTAAAAAAGAAGGGGTTTGAGTTAAAAGCTATGAAACAACTCAAGCCTTTTTATCTGAAAACTTTTTTTATGTTAAGCCTTGACTCTGACCTAAGGGGAGGGATTATACTATCCATGTAATACTCTTCGAAAATCAAATTCAAACCACGTCAGCATCGCCTTACCGTATATATGTTACTGACTTCGTCAGTTCTATCTACAACCTCAAAGCAGTGCTTTGAGCAACCTGCGGCTAGCTTCCTAGTTTGCTCTTTGATTTTCATTGAGTATAAGGAGGAAATCATGTACCATATCAAAGAAGCTGCAGAGCTGTCAGGTGTCTCTGTCAAGACCTTGCACCACTATGACAAGATAGGACTTCTCGTCCCTGTGAAATCTGAAAATGGCTATCGGACATACAGTCAAGAAGATTTAGAACGATTACAGGTGATTCTCTACTACAAGTATCTAGGATTTTCCTTAGACCAAATAGCAGAACTCTTAGCTGAAGAAAAATCTAACTTATTGCCCCATTTGACCAAACAGTTGGACTATTTGACTCAAGAAAGACAACGTCTGGATACCTTGATTTCCACCTTGCAAAAAACCATTCAAGAACAAAAAGGAGAAAGAAAAATGACCATTGAGGAAAAATTTACTGGATTTAGCTATCAAGATACTCAAAAATACCAGCAAGAGGCGGTAGATAAGTACGGTCAAGAAGTCATGGATCAAGCGCTTGAACGTCAAAAAGGTCGAGAAGAGGAGGCGACAAGAGCCTTTAATCAAGTCTTTCAAGCCTTGGCGAAAAACCTCCAAGCAGGTTTGCCAGTAACAGCATCGGAAAACCAAGAAGAAGCAGCCAAACTTTTAGACGCGATTCGAACGTATGGATTTGACTGCTCTATAGAGGTTTTTGGCCATATCGGCAAAGGCTATGTCTATAATCCAGAATTCAAGGAAAACATCGACAAGTTTGGAGCTGGCACAGCCCAGTACACTTCGGATGTCATTGCCTTTTATGTCGAAAATCAAGCAAAATAAAAAAGTGAGAGTGGGACAGAAATCGGTAATTCGTTAGAATTCGATTTCGTCGTCCCACCT
>CAUVRI010000046.1:0-9412 GCA_963554405.1 uncultured Streptococcus sp.
ACCTCCGCACAGTTGAGTAGGGCTGTAAAAGCTGATGAAATCAGCGTAGTAGAGTCCACTCAACCACTGCGTCTTGATCGACAATCCAAAAATAATTGAGAGGCTAGGACTTTTGTCCCAGCCTCTTTTACTCTTATCTCAACGATTCCGTGCATACTCGATTAAATCGTATGGAAGCGTATTGGCACTTTCTCTTAGGGAATAGCTTTCTAATTCATTGACATTTTGTCGCATACGCCGCGCTTGCTTGGCGGTAATCAGGTGTTGCGCTTCGTATTCAAAAATAATCTTACGCTCCAAATAATAGCCTCTCAACATTTCATCGATATTATTTGGCTTCACCCGGTTAATAACCCGCTCCACAAAGGCTCCACTAGTAATAATGGCCGTCTCTCTCAAACGAGATTCTTGCAGGTAAGAGATCAAACTGCTCCGATAAACTCCTTTGAGGTCTTCCAAACTTTCAATGATGATTTCCGTATTGGCCAAATAAAGGGCCGCAATTTGGTCATAATCAATGGCTTCTAACTTTCTATCTTCTCGGTTCCACCAAGTTCGAAAGCCAGAACCTAATGTTAGGATTTCATGGACCAGCAAACGCAAGATTCGGAAAGAAACCAAGAGGTAGTAAGTTAGACGAGACGAAAGGTTGCGATTGACCCGCTGCTCCATATTATGAAGATAGCGTTGGTAGACGCGGTAGCCCCGCTCGCGCATCTTTCCTTCTTCGTAGGCTTGTTCCAAACCGTCACTTTCAATACTCAAAATCAAGAGCTTCAGTTGTTCCCAGTCCTTTTGAATGAGCTTGTTTTCTTGGCTTAGAATCAAATTTTCAATCCGACCATGGTAGTTATCAATCGCCGCATATAAGGGGCCCTTGTGCTTGCTATTCTTTAGGTCTGCTTCTAATTCCATGACGACATCATTTAAAATCGCGATCTGCATCAGGTAGTCATTGGTTTCTTCCTTATCTTCTGATAATTTTGGAAGTACCACTAAGCCTGCAATAAAGCTAACAAGGGTAACTCCTGCCACTAAAAAGAGTAGGATGGGGTATTCTTTTTCGATCTTGGTTGGAATCAAAAGAATCGTCGCAATCGAAACCGTTCCCTTCACACCCGAAAAGGTCAGCAATAAGGCATCTTTTAGATAATTTCTCAACGATTTTTTTAGTCGAACCGTTCGGAACCAATAAAAGAGGTAAACCATGACAAAACGAATCAAAAAGAGCAAGGCTGTCAACAGAAAGACAGATAGAACTAAAAGAAGATTATTGTAAATGGGACTACTTAAGATGGGCTTGGAAATCATTTCCAATTCCATTCCTAAGATAACAAAGACCGACCCATTTAAGATAAAGTTGACCGTATTCCAGACAGTATGACTCACAGTATCTACCCGCGCTTCAAGGAGGGTAATGTGCTTAAAGCGACTGGCTTTTAGGATTCCTGACACAACTACTGCAATGATACCAGAGACATGGAGTTCTTCTGCTAAGAAGAAGGTCAACAAAGGGAGACTCAGTTCTAATAACAATTCACTAGCAATATCACTGGCGCGAACACTCAAGAGTAAGGTTTGCAGCCAACGATTCACAAAGGCCGTCAAGATCCCCACCGCAAATCCTCCAATAATGGAGATTCCTAAGGAAATCCCTGCCTCTCCAAGAGAGAAACTCCCGGTCGCAAGAGCTGCCAAGGCCACTCGAAAGGCAACTAGACCTGAGGCATCATTTAGTAATCCTTCGCCTTTTAAGATATTCGAAACCCGCTTTGGAAAGCTAAAGCGCTCAGACAGGGAAGCAAAGGCTACTAAGTCGGTAGGACCAAGGGCTGCCCCAACTGCCATACAGGCTGCTAATGGAAGGCTCAGCCACAAGGAGTGAGCTGCCCAGCCCAAACTAATGGTTGAGATAAAAATCACTGGGAAAATCAAATAGAGGATGATCCGCCAGTGCTTTAAGACGGAAGTAATATCTACTTCTTCTGCTTCTCGAAATAAGAGAGGGCCAATGACCAAAGCCAGAAAGAGCTCGGTATCCAGATGAAAATTTTCTTCTGGCACAAAGAGGGCCCAACCAATCCCTAGTAAAATTTGAATCAAGGGCAGAGGAAGGCTCGGCACAAGTTTATTCGTGGCATTTGAGACAATCAAAATCATCGAAAAGATCACTGCATAAAGGAGTAGTTCCATATCACTCCCTCCTTAGCGTTCTTGGCAACAGGTCTCAAATTGCTGTTTTAACTCCGCAATCTTTTGGTCTGTCTTGGTTACATCCTTGTGCTCAATCTTCTTTTGGCACCGTTCCATCTCAAGCGAAACCAATTTCTTTTTTATTTTGAGCATCTTTTTGGTCATATGAGCTTCATCATAAAAACCCATTGCACGCTCGTGGATGGTTGATTCGACAAAATGATGTCTCAATCCTTCGATTTTATTCTTTAAATATTCTTTATCCATGACGGTAGCTTTCTAATTTTTCGATCATGACCAAAAACGGTGGCTGATTCACTTGATTCAGTGTCCGGTAGATGGTCGCTGTATAGTCTTTTTGAGGGAGCTGACTGACAAAGTCCAGCACTGCATCACGCTCGATGTCTCCTCCCTCATGACCATAATAGATCATAATAGCCATTCGCCCACCTTTTTCTAGGCGAGCACAGATTTTTTCCATCGCCTCAATCGTGGTAGCAGGAAGAGTAATGACCGACTTATCTGCAGATGGCAGATACCCCAGATTAAAAATAGCTGCTTTTAGTGTCTCCACATATTTGTCCACATGCTGGTGGCCATCCAAAATCAACCGGACATGTTGAAGACCCAACTTTTTCAATCGTTCTTGGGTATTTACAAGTGCTTGTTCTTGAATATCAAAGGCATAGACCTGGCCTGCAAGTTGGGCTAAAAAGGCCGTATCAAGTCCATTTCCCATGGTCGCATCCACCACCACATCTTCTTTGGTGATGACTTCTGCTAAAAATTGATGGGCCATTTCAAGTGGTCGAAGCATCAGCAGTCTCCTTTTCTTCTAGCTTACATCCTTGGGTACTTCCACGCCGACGCATTTCAGTTTCAATGGCGTTTAGGACTTCCCATTTGTTGAGGCTCCACATAGGGCCAATCAACATATCCCTTGGCGCGTCCCCTGTAATCCGGTGGATGACAATGTGTTTGGGGATGATCTCCAACTGGTCACAGATGACCTTGACATACTCCTCCTGGCTCATGAGTTGAAGTCGTCCTTCATGATAGTCCCGTTGCATCCGTGTATTGGTCATCAAATGCAAGAGGTGTAACTTGATGCCATCAATTTCATTATCGGTCACACAACGGCGAACATTTTCCACCATCATCTCATGCGTCTCCCCAGGAAGGCCATTGATCAAATGGGATACGATCTCTGCCTTGGGCACCTGTTTGCGAATACGCTTGACTGTTTCAACATAGAGATCATAACTATGGGCTCGATTGATCAATTCAGAAGTCACTTCATAAGTCGTCTGAAGCCCCAACTCAATCGTCACATGCATGCGCTCTGTCAGCTCTGCTAGGTAGGCCAAGGTCTCATCTGGTAAACAATCCGGACGCGTACCAATGTTGATTCCTACCACTCCTGGTTCATTGATGGCCTGTTCATACCGCTCTCGAATGACTTCCACTTTATCGTGGGTATTGGTGAAATTTTGAAAATAGACCAGATACTTCTTCACATCTGGCCATTTCCGATGCATAAAATCAATCTCTTTGTAAAACTGTTCTCGGATTGGAGCTTCTGGGGCCACAATGGCATCTCCTGAACCCGAGACCGTACAAAAAGTACAGCCACCGTGGGCGACTGTTCCGTCTCGATTAGGACAATCAAAGCCTGCATCAATTGGGACTTTAAAGGTCTTTTCTCCAAATAAGGTTCGATAATAAT
Organism: uncultured Streptococcus sp.; assembly: GCA_963554405.1. GTDB lineage: Bacteria > Bacillota > Bacilli > Lactobacillales > Streptococcaceae > Streptococcus. The sequence continues at coordinate 3,920 of CAUVRI010000046.1, forward strand.
CATTCAAGGTATTGTAGGATTTCATACCCTTCATTATAGCAAAAAAAGAGTCGAACTCAAAACGCGAATTCGACTCCTAGTTGTTAGATGCTTATTTTTGCTTGCCTGTAAAGCGCCATTGAAATCGCAAGCGATCATACAAGGGATACTCAAACTGTAAGACAGCAAGACCCAAAATCATACTGCCGAGAACGTCTGATGGGTAGTGGACCCCGACATAAACGCGGGAAACCACAATGGTCACGATTCCCAGAACCAGCAAGCCTTGAAGGCAATAGCAGGCTGTTTTATGTTTTACATGTTGGCTGATGATGATGATCAAACTTCCCAAAACAAGGGTAGACGCCAGTGAATGACCACTCGGAAAAGAAAAGCCTTTTTCCTCTACTAGATGAAGAATACTTGGTCTCGGTCTCTGGTAGATATTCTTTAGAAGAAGAACCAAAAGACCAGTCAATACCAGATTGCTTCCAAGAAAAAGAGCTTCACTGTACCATTTCTTGTAAGCAAAGACCGCTAGCAGAAGACCCACCCAGATGACAATGATCTTGGTATCCATGACGTGGGTCACCTTGGTAAAGAAGGCCGTCAGTGCTGCAGGCAGATCGCCTCGAATAGCAGATTGAATGGTGCTATCAAAGCCTGTTAATTGTTGCGGGTAAAAGCGAATCACATACCCAAGAATGACAAAAATGAGAAGGGCGAAGCTTGCCTTCGCCCAATGTTGTTGTTTATTTTTCATATTTTTTCAAAATCGGTTGCAATAAGGTATAGATCAACCCAAATGCGATGGCCCAAATCACTCCTTCGATCAGGTTAAACGGTGCAACCATTGCAGCTAAATAGTGGACAAGCCCTAGTGTTTTCGAAATATTATAGTTCATAAAACGAGCATACAAAGGGATTGCATAGACATAGTTCACCAATACCATCGCGATACTTAAGCTGATCGTTCCAACAATCGTTGCCAGGACAAATCGACCATGGGTCCGTTCCTTGTTCCAAATCCATGCAAAAGCAAGGACAAAAACAAGAACTCCAATGATATTGATTGGTAATCCGATCAAGGTTTCAAGCCCCTTATTATTTAGGGCTAATTTAAGGACAGATCGGATCAAGGTTACCCAAACGGCACTTTTAAAATCCAATAGGACCAAGGCCAACAAAATGGCGATGATACTCAAATCAATTTTGAAGAAATCTATCAAGAAAGAAAATTGATAGAACATCAAAATAAAAGATAAAGCGGATAAAACAGCCACTAGGGTCAGTTTACGTGTATTTGTCATAACAGGTTCCTCCAATTTTTTTAAAAATTAGAGAAGCTGGAAAGACGTCTACCCCATCATTCTACTCTAAACTATTTAAACAAAGCTTAAACTAGAAACTATTCTAGTTACTTTAGCTGATCTCCATCGAAACATGCCGTTAGTCAGTCCCAGCCACTAACGTTTTATTCCCATGCATCAGCTCTAAACAGATCAGAATAGCTGTCAGTCTATTCGTCTCTCGTCTTCTCCCATCCAGACTATACTGTCGGTTGTGGAGTCACACCACATCAGCTTGCGCTCGCGGACTTCTTTTAGAGCATGGAAAAGAACATTTCCTCGTAAAAGTCACCGCCGGTCGGGAATTACACCCTGCCCTGAAGACCCTTTTATGATAACAAAAAAAACTTGCCTAGGCAAGTTTTTGTAACGTCATGGATTACATCGTTCGGGTTTTAATTTTTCGTTTTTATTTGAGCTTGTCGTGCTCATAACGATGGCTCAACTCCAGCCCCTTAAAACCTTGCTGACGGAGAGCCTCATAGACAATCATGCAGACGGTATTGGAGACATTTAAACTACGGACATGCTCATCATTCATCGGAATGCGAATGGCCTTCTCTTCGTGCTGGCGCATAAAATCTTCCGGCAATCCTTTGTCCTCGCGTCCAAACAAGAAATAATGGGATTTCCCATCCTGATAAGAAACGTCCGAATAAGTCTGATTTGCAAACTTAGACACCAAGTGCACCTGACCGTCACGCGCTGCTTCCATAAACTCTTCTAAGCTATCATAGAAACGGACATCCAGCTTGTCCCAGTAATCGAGTCCTGCTCGCTTCATCTTGCGATCATCGATCGGAAAAGCCATGGGACGAATAATATGTAAGGGAGAATTGGTTGCCGCACAGGTCCGTGCAATATTTCCCGTATTTTGTGGAATCTGAGGTTGGAACAAGACGATGTGATTTTGAGCCGCTGACTCTTGGTAGTCTAGTTCTTCAATATTCATACTCGATCTCTTTCTGATAAAAAAATAGCCACACTGCCCGGAGTCAAGCTCAGCAAACAGCGTGGTTACAGCTTCATTAACTTAACTCACAACAGGTTTGAGGTAAATCAACGAAGGTACTTTTTAAGTATATCACTTTTGAAGCTCCTGTCAATAGTTTTTTTAGATTTTTTTAAGAAACTTTATCAAAGTTTTCGATCCCTCCTCATTCTTCTATTTTGACAATTTTTCCCACTTGTTCTTAGCTTGGTAAGATTCCTCCAGAAAGTCCTTAAAATAGATGAATTTTTCTTGAAAATAGAGTATGATAGAAGCATACTCTGGAGGTAATCTATGAAAATTATTGTTGTTGGTGGAGGAAAGGTCGGAACGGCCCTTTGTCGTTCCCTCGTTGCTGAAAACCACGATGTTATTTTGATCGAAAAAGACGAATCCGTTCTCAACCATATTACCAAACGGTTTGATATCATTGGGATTTTAGGAAATGGTGCAAACTTCAAGGTCTTGGAGCAAGCAGATGTTGAAGACTGCGATATCTTCATTTCCATGACCGAATACGACGAAGTGAACATGGTTTCTGCTGTTTTAGCTAAAAAAATGGGAGCCAAAGAAACCATCGTTCGGGTGCGGAATCCGGAATATTCCAATTCCTACTTCAAGGAAAAAAATATCTTGGGCTTCTCCCTGGTTGTCAATCCGGAATTGCTGACAGCTCGTTATATTGCTAATATCATTGACTTCCCAAATGCCCTTTCTGTGGAGCATTTTGCAAACGGCCGTGTTGCCTTGATGGAATTTAAGATCAAGCCAGATAGCAATCTCTGCAATATGAGCCTCTCCCAATTCCGAAAGAAATACGGAAACGTCATTGTTTGTGCGATCGAGCGTGGCAACGAACTCACGATTCCAAATGGAGACTTTGTTTTGCAGCCCCAAGACAAGATTTTCGTGACAGGAAATAGGATCGAGATCGTTCTCTTCCACAACAATGTCCGACCTCAAGTCATTAAGAGCATGATGATGATTGGTGCCGGAAAAATTGCCTACTATCTGCTCAATATTCTCCAGGATGTGCGTCGCAAAATCGATCTCAAGGTCATCGAGGTCAATCGCGAACGAGCTGAATTCTTTAGCCAAGAATTCCCTGACCTCTATGTCGTCCATGGAGACGGAACCGCTAAAGACATTCTTTTAGAAGAGAGTGCCAATAACTTTGATGCTGTGGCTACTTTGACAGGGGTCGATGAAGAAAACATCATCACCTCCATGTTCTTGGATTCTGTTGGAGTCAAAAAGAACATTACCAAAGTCAACCGAACCAGTCTGTTGGAGATCATTGGCGATCAGGATATGACCAGTATTGTCACTCCAAAACGCATCGCTGTAGACACCATTATGCACTTTATTCGCGGGCGCTACAATGCACAGTTTTCAAACCTAGAAGCCTTGCACCATGTCGCAAACGGCCGGATTGAAACCTTGCAGTTTCAAATTAAGGAAGACAACAAACTAACCCAATATCCTCTCTCTGAATTGAAATTGAAGAAGGGCGTTTTGATCGCTGCCATTATTCGAGACGGCAAGGCTATTTTCCCGAATGGGGATGACCGTTTGATGGTAGGGGATCGGATTATCGTGACCACCTTGATTCAAAATGTCACTAAAATCTACGATCTACTTGAGAGGTAAGCCTGATGAATAGAAGCATGATTCGTTACCTCTTATCCAAACTCCTCTTAATCGAGGCAGGTCTCCTAATCGTTCCCCTAGTGGTCGCTGCAATCTATCGGGAACCTGCCAAGATCTTTGTCTCTATTGGAGCAACCATGGCCATCCTACTTGCGTTTGGCCTCCTTGGTAGTTTTCACAAACCAAAGGATTTTCACATCTATGCTAAGGAAGGAGTCCTGATTGTAGCACTTTGTTGGATCCTATGGTCCTTCTTTGGTGCCCTTCCCTTTGTCTTTTCGGGCCAAATTCCAAACATTATCGATGCCTTCTTTGAAGTCAGCTCCGGCTTTACAACAACAGGGGCAACGATTTTAGACGATGTGGGTGTCCTCAGCCACTCTCTCCTCTTTTGGCGTAGTTTTACCCACTTGATAGGGGGGATGGGAGTATTGGTCTTTGCCCTTGCGATTATGGACAATAACAAGAACAGCCACCTTGAAGTCATGAAGGCAGAGGTTCCTGGTCCAGTGTTTGGCAAGGTCGTTTCCAAATTAAAAAACACGGCTCAAATTCTCTACTTCTTGTACTTGGGTTTGTTCTTCCTCTTTGTGGTTCTTTATTTCCTTGCTGGCATGCCCCTGTATGATAGTTTTGTCATCGCCATGGGGACAGCTGGTACTGGGGGCTTTACTGTCTTTAACGATGGGATTGCCCACTACAATAGTAGTTTGATCACCTATTTGGTCAGTATCGGGGTCTTGGTCTTTGGGGTTAACTTTAACCTCTACTACTTCCTCATGATCCGAAAATTCAAGGCCTTCTTTAAAGATGAGGAATTGCGGACCTACATCACTATTGTAATCCTATCTAGCGTATTGATTGCCTACAATTGCCTTCATCTCTATGCTAATGTTGCGAAGAGCTTTGAGATTTCCTTCTTCCAAGTGTCCAATATCATCACCACCACCGGTTTTGGTTATGGAACGACGGAAAAATGGCCTCTCTTTTCTCAGTTCATCCTCTTGATGCTGATGGTCATCGGTGGTTCTGCTGGATCGACCGCTGGGGGGCTTAAAGTCATTCGGTGCTTGACCTTATGGCGAATCACAAAAAATCAGGTTCTTTCGACCTTGTCTCCGAATCGCGTTCTAACCTTGCATGTCAATGATACGGTATTGGATAAGGATACACAGCATCAGATCCTCAAGTACTTTACAATATACAGTTTTATCACAATCGGCTTGCTCTTTGTAGTCAGTCTAGACAATAATAACTTCATGACGGTTGTCAGCGCTGTCTTTAGTTGTTTCAACAACATTGGACCTATGATTGGAACAGGTCAAACCTTCTCCATCTTTAGTCCGATTTCAAAACTGTTACTTTCCTTAGCCATGATTGCCGGACGGCTTGAAATCTATCCAATGATTCTTCTCTTCCTCCCTAAAACGTGGTCTAAACGCTGATAGACAACTCTTGTACAAAATCAACGAGAGTGGGACAGAAATCGGTAATTCGTTAGAATTCGATTTCGTCGTCCCACCT
>CAUVRI010000047.1:0-8468 GCA_963554405.1 uncultured Streptococcus sp.
TTGATATTGTAGAAGGCTGGAAATCGGATCTGCGCCTCATCATGTGCGCCCTGTCCTGCCGAAACTTGCAAGAATTAAAGAGTGTACCCTATCTACTCTACGGTCGGCTGAAAGAAGCTCAGGAACAGATTCAATAAATAGTATAAAGACATACAAAAAAGGCCATTAATGGCCTTTTTACTTGTCCTGTTTTCGTAAGTCAGCTAGTATTTCCTGAGCAGCAGCTAGGTTGAAAGTCTTCATGGCTGTTAAGCGATTGGCTACAGCGGCGATTTCTTCGTCCTGGGCTCCAGCCTGCAATGCTAAAGATTTGGCTTGTAATTTCATATGTCCGGCTTGGATGCCAGTACTGACCAGGGCTTTGAGGGCGGCGAAATTTTGTGCCAATCCGACTGATACAATGAGGGAAGCCAATTCCTTGGCCTGAGGCTGTCCTAGCAAGTCAAAGCTCGCTGCCACTGCTGGATTAAGGCCGATGGAGCCTCCCTTAGTTGCAATGGGCATGGGCAGGGTCATCTGACCATGAAGCTGGCGTTTATCTGGGTCCGCAGTCCAAGTAGAGAGACCGCGGTAGATTCCTTCTCGGCTGGCATAGGCATGAGCGCCAGCTTCTATAGCCCTCCAGTCATTTCCAGTAGCCAGTACCAAAGCATCAATACCATTAAAGATGCCTTTATTGTGGGTAGCTGCTCGGTAAGGATCGACCTGGGCTAGCTTGCTAGCCAGCTGCATCTTATCCGCAAGAAGTTCCGCCTCGGCCTTATCACGGCTGAGAAAGCGATAGTCGATGACACAGCGGGCTGTTACCAGGCTATCTGTTGCATAGTTTGACAGGATTGCCATCAGACTCTTACCGCCAGTTAGCTCTTCCAGAGGAAGGGTGAGGGCCTCCAGCATGGTGTTAAGCATATTGGCTCCCATGGCTTCCTGCGTATCCACAGATAGATAGAAAATGAGGAAGTCATCCTTTTGCTCCAGCCAGAGATCTCTAGCACCGCCCCCACGAGCAACAATCGATGGATAGGCTTGGTTGGCCTGCTCCAGCAACTCTTTCTTTTTCCTGATAACATCTTTGATGGCTTGGTCTGCATTATCAACCTGATAGAGGGCGATTTGCCCAATCATCTGGCGTTTGTGAACTTCAGTTTCAAATCCACCTGAACGTTTGATAATCTTAGCGGCAAAGCTAGCCGCTGCTACCACAGATGGCTCTTCTGTCACAAATGGAACTTGATAGGTCTTACCATCCACCAGAAAGTCTGGCACCAGAGAGTAGGGTAGGGCTAGAGTGGCCAGCACATTTTCACTCATCTGGTTGGCTGTTTCCAAAGGCAAAGTCTGCTGACTGTCTAGCAGCTGCCAATGTTCATCTTGTAAAAGTTCCTTTTCTTTCAGCATCTGTAGCCGTTCAGCAGGAGTTTTTTTGGAAAATCCAGTCCAGTTTATTTTCATGATGATTTCTCAACTTTAATGTACTTACGCTGATGCTCTGCAATTTCCGCCAGAGCAAAGCTTTGTTCCTCATAGCCAGAGAAGCTAGCATTGCCCTCCGCATCCAGCTCAGCTTCTGCAAAAAAGATATGCTCGTATTCTTCAACAGAAAGAGCTTGACGCTGGTCTAGTTCCTTCAGACGTGTCTGTGACAGCTGTTTTTCATAGCCTGGAACTAAGAAAACACTGAAAATTTCTGCTACAGCACCACTACCATAACTAAAGAGAGCAATCTTGTCACCGGCCTTAAGTTTATCTGAGTTTTCTAAGAGGGACAAAAGGCCTAGGAAAAGAGAACCTGTGTAAATATTTCCAACTTTTTGGCTGTAGAGAATAGAGGCTTCAAAGTTCTTTCTAAGCTGGTCTTGCTGCTCTTGAGGAAGGCTTTTGTCCATGATTTTATTGAGACCTTTAAGAGCCAGTTTTGGATAAGGAAGATGGAAACAGTAGGCTGCAAAATCTTTGAGAGAAAGCTTGTGGCGCTTTTGGTACTCGTCCCAAGTTGTTTTCAAACAATCCAAGTATTGTTGGGTAGAGTAAAGTCCATTTACATAAGGAGTTGTCGAGTAATTTGGGCGCCAAAAATCCATAACGTCACGAGTTTGAGCGACATTATCTTCATTAAAAATTAAGATACGAGGATCCTTGCTTATCAACATTGCAATAGCTCCCGCTCCCTGAGTTGGTTCACCAGGAGTATTAATACCATATTTGGCAATATCACTGGCAATAACGAGGACCTTGCTATCTGGATATTTTTCAATATGGAGTTTGGCGTAGTCAAGTGCAGCAGTAGCACCATAACAGGCTTCTTTAATCTCAAAACTCCGGGCAAAGGGCTGGATCGCCAAAAGGCCATGAATAAAAACGGCCGCTGCCTTGCTCTGATCAATGCTTGACTCCGTCGCTACAATGACCATGTCAATCTTCTCTTTGTCTTCACTTGTCAAAATGGGATCTGCAGCTGCAGATCCTAAGGTGATAATATCTTCTGTCAGAGGAGCAATGCTGAGTTCTTTAAGCAGGAGTCCCTTGCTTAGTTTTTCTGGATCGGTAGCACGCGCTGCCGCTAAATCGTTTAATTTCAAGACATAATTGGAGGTTGCAAATCCAATTTTATCAATTCCTATTTTCATATTAAAACCTCATATCTTGATATGATTATCAAGAGTATTTCAACATCTATTTTACCATAATTCAAAATAAAACTGATAAAAAAGCCCCGTCGAACAAAGACAGGGGACTTAAAACATCTTAGTGAAAAAGTTGTTTTTACTAAGATTTAATCAGAAGCATCAAAATTGTTTAGACTTTATAGTCAACTCAATAGTGGACGTGCTTTCTTTTTTGAATATACTTAAAAAGTTTTAGCGCAACTGTACCACTGGCCATTCCAATCGAAATAACGAGGGCCAAGATGACGACTAAGGTAGCATTAACCATGGCCTTACTATAATCGCCAGTTACAAAGAATGCGGTTGTTCGATAGGAGAGGTAGCCAGGGACTAAGGGGGCCAGAATTGACAGGATGAATACAACTGCAGGAGTTTTATAAATAACACTCATAATTTGGCTACAGCAAGATCCGACGATAGCAGCTACAAAGGTGGCTACGATAACATTGGTCGGGCCTTTTAAAAGTAAATAAAGAAGCCAGATAGACATCCCTAGTAGACCAGCTGGAATTAGCATTCTGCGTTGGACATTTAAGACGATAAGAAAAGTGATAATAGCCAACAAACTTGCAAGAGCTTGGAGGAAAAAAGTTAGTATTGTCATAGTTTTATTTCATTAATACAAGGGCAACGGAAGTACCCGCACCAAGAGCTAGGGTAATGAGAAGAGATTCAAAAAGTTTACTCATTCCCGAGTTAATGTGGTTGGTCATGATGTCACGGACAGCATTAGTCAGGGCAATCCCAGGGACAAAAGGCATGACAGAGCCTGCTATAATCAAGTCTGCAGTTGAGTTAAAACCAGAGTAGCGGGCCCAGGCCTGTGCTAACAAACCAAAAACAAAGGCACCTGCAAAGGCTGTAACAAAAGGAATTCGTACATACTTCTCAGCATATAGTGAAAAGGTAAAGCCAAAGAAGGTTGCCACAGCAGCTCCAAGTGCATCGTAAAAATTTCCTCCAAACATGATGGAAAAAAATGGGGCACTGAGCGTAGCTGCAATGGTCAATTGTTTCTTGTTGTAAGGCAGACGCTTGTTTTTGAGACGTAAGAGCTCATCGTAAGCCTCTTGCAAGTTTAATTGACCGTTGGTCAACTGACGGGATACTTGGTTGACATCACATACCTTCTCAATATTGTAATTTGAATGCACGATACGTTTCATACGAGAGAAATTCGTATTCTCGACTGAGAAGAAAATCGCAACTGGCATAGCTAGAGCATTGCAATCAATAATCCCCTGCGAATGAGCGATCCGAATCATGGTATCTTCAACTCGGTAGATTTCGGATCCGCTTTGCAATAAGAGGGTGCCGGCTAGCATGATGACATCTACAGCTAGATTAAATTCTTTTGACTCTTCCATAATCTCTTTCCAAGTGTTTCTAAACTTTCTTCTATTATAGCAAAATTCAGAAGCTTCTTCATAAAAATTCCATGTAAAATCAAAAAAGAAGACTGGAAATAAACCAATCTTCCTTTATAGTTTAATTTAATGACTTATTAGCTCAAAGCATCATCCATTGAAAGAACTTCGTGGAATACACGTTGAGTCAATTCAGTTTTTTGCTCTGGAGTGAGGTACTTAGTATTTACACAGTAACCAGAAATACGAACGATAACGTCTTCACCAGACATAATCTTGTCGTAAACGTCCTTCAAGTCCATAACGTTCAAGTTAACGTGTTGTCCACCATTTTCAAAGTAACCATCAAGGATTGTTACCAAGTTGTCTACTTGTTCGTCATGAGTTTTACCAAGCGCACGAGGTGATACTTGAGTTGTCAATGAGATACCGTCAGCTGCGTAACTGAAGTCCAAGCTAGCAAGTGAGTTCAAGTTTTGCAACCAACCACCTTTTGCTTTGTTAGATGGGTTAGCACCTGGTGAGAAGAACTCGAGTTTAGACAAGTTCACAGTACCGTCTTCGTTGAGGTATACTCCTTTATGGACTGGTGAGTTACCAGTTTGTTTAGAGTAAGCAACGTTAGATGTGATTGTCAATAGTGATACTGTAGCTTCTGCGTCTTTGTAAAGTTTGTGGCTACGTAGACGAGTTGTGTAAGCTTCGATCAACCATTCTGCCAATTCGTTTGAACGTGGGTCATCTTCACCCCAACGTGGGTATTCACCGATTGTTTCGTAATCGTAGATGTAGCCATCTTCATCACGGATTGGTTTAACTGTAGCGTATTTGATAGCTGACAATGTATCAACAGTGTTAGCAAATCCACAGATACCGAATCCCATGTTAGCACGTTGTTTAGTTGGCAAGAAGGCCATTTGAACAGCTTCGTAGTTGTACTTATCAGTCATGTAGTGGATGATGTTCAAAGCATCTACGTAAGTGTCAGTCAACCAGTCAAGAGATTTTTCAAAGTTCGCTTTAACTGATTCGAATTCAAGAACTTCGTCACGGATAGGATCGATGTCAAATACTTTGTAGTCTTTATGCACGTCGTCGTAACCACCGTTGAGACCAGTAAGAAGAGCTTTCAGAACGTTTACACGAGCACCGAAGTACTGGATGTTGTGGCGTTGTTCTTCATTTTCTGGGTCAAGTGGAGATACACAACATGAAATACAGCTCATTTCGCCATATCCATCTTTCGCCATTGTTGTCACACCTTCGTATTGGATTGAAGAGTGTTTGTGGCTCATATGCATACAGTAGCGACGGAAGTTGTAAGGTAATTTGTCAGTCCAAAGAACTGTCAAATTTGGCTCTGGAGAGTTACCGATGTTGTCAAGAGTGTTCAAGAAACGGTAGTCCATCTTAGTAACACGGTGACGACCATCGTTACCCATACCTGCCATAGAAGTTGTGATGAAGGTTGGGTCACCAGAATAAAGTTGGTCGTAAGCTTTTGTACGAGCAAATTTAACAGTACGAAGTTTCAAAACGAAGTCATCGATAAATTCTTGGATTTCGCTTTCAGTGTAAGTGCCACGAGCAAGGTCGCGTTCGGCAAAGACATCAAGAACGATTGGCACACGTCCAAGAGAAGTTGCAGCACCGTTGATGACGCGGCAGACTGCCATGAAGGCAATGTTTGTCCATTGGATAGCTTCTTTAGTATCGAAGGCAGGACGACGAACATCAACTCCGTAAAGGTCACCTAATTTAACAACTTCAGCAAGTGCTTGGTATTGCATGTTGACTTCTTCGCGAAGGCGAATAGTTTCTTCATCGATTTCTGTCAAAGCATTCCAGTCATTCACTTTCTCAGCCATCAAGTAGTCAGCACCGTACAAGGCTAAACGGGCATAAACCCCGATGATACGTCCACGAGAGTAAGCATCTGGAAGACCAGTAACTGTGTGAGCGTGGCGAGCACGACGAATGTTTGAAGTGTAAGCACGGAAGATACCATCGTTAACTGTTGTCACGTACTTAGTAAAGATTTCGTGAACAGCTGGATCTGGCTCATAACCATTTTCCTTCAAAGTTGTTTCAGCCATACGGATACCACCTTTTGGCATGAAGTTTAATTTGAAGAGTTCGTCGTTTTGGATACCATAGATTAGTTCGTTATCTTTGTCGATGTAACCAGCTGGGATACCTGCAATAGAAGCTGGGCGAGTGTCCATTGGGAAACGAGTTGCTTCATAGTGAGCCTTTGTTTCTTCAATAATCTTTTTAATATGAAGAGAGCGTTCAGTTGGACCTGCTAAGAAGCTTTCATCTCCATCGTAAGGAGTGTAGTTAGCTTGAACAAAGCGTGAAATACTTGCTTTTTCTTTCCAATCTTCACCTTTGAAGCCTTCCCAAGCCTTGTCAAAAATATCTTGTGCTTCGACAACAGTTTTAACAACCATGTTAAATTCCTCTTTATCTTTCTAGTAACAAGTATCTGTTACATTTGTATAGTTAAAGTATAACACAGAGTAATCGTTTACACAAAGTGTTTTCGGGATATGTAAGCCTTTTCTTTTATAATACAGTTGTCTGAAATCCCCAAAAGTGTACTATATAGATGGATGAGAGAAATTTCTCAGCAAATAGTTGGGCAAATATGAGAAAAAGGTTATACTAGAATTGGAAAACAAGAATAAGAGGCGACTGGAATGTTGATTTTTCCCTTAATTAATGACACATCAAGAAAAATCATTCATATTGATATGGATGCCTTTTTTGCTGCGGTCGAAGTCAGGGATAATCCTAAGCTAAAGGGGCATCCAGTCATCATCGGCAGTGATCCACGCTTGACAGGTGGTCGTGGCGTCGTCTCTACTTGTAACTATGAAGCACGAAAGTTTGGTGTCCATTCTGCTATGAGCTCCAAGGAAGCATACGAACGATGTCCACAAGGGATTTTTATTTCGGGAAATTACGAAAAATATCAGACGGTCGGTTTGCAGATCCGAGAGATTTTTAGACGCTATACAGACTTGATTGAGCCAATGAGCATCGACGAGGCTTATCTGGATGTAACGGAAAACAAGCTTGGGATTAAATCTGCAGTCAAAATAGCCAAGCTGATTCAGCACGATATATGGAAGGAGCTGCAACTAACAGCCTCAGCGGGCGTATCTTATAATAAATTTCTTGCCAAGATCGCTAGCGACTATGAGAAGCCTCATGGTCTGACTGTTATTTTACCTGAGGAAGCAGAGGCCTTTCTGGCGCCTATGGATATTGCCAAGTTTCACGGAGTCGGCAAAAAGACCGTCCAGCGCCTGCATGACATGGGTATTTATACCGGTGCAGATCTGCTCAAGATACCAGAAATGACCCTGATTGATAAGTTTGGTCGCTTTGGTTTTGATCTCTATCGTAAAGCGCGTGGCATCAGTAATAGTCCAGTCAAATCCAACCGCATCCGTAAGTCGATTGGGAAGGAGCGGACCTATGCCAAACTGCTCTATAGTGAGGAGGATATCAAGAAAGAGCTGACCCTGCTGGCTCAGAAGGTAGAAAATAGCTTGACTAAGCATGATAAGAAAGGACGAACCATCGTTCTGAAAATCCGCTATGCCGATTTCTCCACCTTGACTAAAAGGAAAAGTTTGAATCTAGCCACTCAAGACAAGGAGCAAATCGAGCGAACGGCTCATGAGATTTACGATAGCTTGGAAGAACAACCACGAGGTATTCGTCTGCTAGGGTTGACAGTGACGGGGTTTGAATAAAGATAAAGGCTTGGTTCGTTACCGGGCTTTTTTAGATATAGTTTTTAGCATGAGAGAGTTGCTTGTGACGAGTTTCTAAGTTGGCTGATGATTTTCATTGAGCAAAAATAATCTTTTTTGAAAAAATACTGGACAAAGTTTTCTGTGTCTGTTATACTGAGTTTGTAAAATAAAAACCGTCCGGTCGGTTTTTAAAAAGAAAGGAGCAGAAATGAAGAAATCTGTAGTAGAAAAAACAAGCGAGCACATCCTCAAGTTTAATCAGGAGCTGGATCGGCAGCTGGAAGTTCAGAAAGAGTTTTTGCAGCAGCAGGCAGAAAAACGTAAGGTGCAGCTGGAAAAGATGACACAGGGTGAGAATGGCATACGCTATTCTAAGTGGGGAGTCAAAGCTAGCTATGCTGTCCTTGCTGGTGGCTTGCTGACTTCTGTCTTTAGCCCTTGGCGAGGACTGGGTATTATGGCAGTAGGGGGTCTGAGCCTTGCCTCCAATCTCTGGCAAATTCGGCGATTGCAAAATCAAGAAAGGAGCAAGTAGCAGAGAAATGGCCTGTCTTAAGCATCAGAGTCAGGACAACTTAGAAACTAAAAGCAGCAGGCAGTAGCTAAACGGTGCTGACATAGCTTTTAGCATTATTTAGTCTATCTTTGCTTTTTATTTTAGGCAA
>CAUVRI010000048.1:0-7567 GCA_963554405.1 uncultured Streptococcus sp.
GCTGTAATCAAGGTTAATTTGTAAACGTCATCTGCATTACATCCACGAGAAAGGTCGTTGACTGGTTTGTTCAACCCTTGCAAGACTGGACCTACCGCTGCAAAGCCACCAAGACGTTCTGCCATCTTGTATCCAATATTACCTGCTTCAATACCAGGGAAGATAAAGACATTGGCTTGACCTGCTACCTTGCTTCCTGGAGCCTTCAAGGCTGCAGTTGCAGGGACAAAGGCTGCGTCAAATTGCAATTCCCCGTCAATTTCAAGGTCTGGACGAAGTTCATGGGCAAGCTTAGTCGCTTCAACAACCTTATCAACACTTTCACCAAAACCAGATCCTTTTGTTGAATAGCTCAACATAGCGATTTTAGGATCAATACCAAACATCTTGGCTGTGATAGCTGAGTTGATGGCAATTTCGGCTAATCCTTCAGCATCTGGATTGATGTTGATGGCACAGTCCCCGAACAAGTAACGTTCAGATCCACGAACCATAAGGAAAGCTCCTGAAGTCCGTTTTACATTTGGACGAGGTTTGATAATTTGAAGAGCCGGACGAACAGTGGCAGCTGTTGAGTGAATCGCACCAGATACCATCCCATCAACAATTCCCATATGCACCAACATGACACCAAAATAGTTAACGTCGTCTTTCAAGACTTGACGCGCTTCTTCTTCTGTCATTTTGCCCTTACGACGTTCTACTAAGGAAGCTACCATTTCTTCAAAACCTGGATAAGAATGAGGATCGATAACTTCATATCCATCCAAAACCCCTTCGATTTCAAGATAAATCCGAATTTTATCCGGATTACCAAGCAAGACAGGGGTTACTTCTGTCTCCTTTACAAGGCGTTTGGTCGCTTGGAGGATACGAGGTTCTTCACCTTCTGGTAATACAATACGTGCATTCTTACCAACGAGGTTGGCTTTGAGATTTTCGAAAACTTCCATGAGTTTTACTCCTTTTAATAATTAATAACTTGTTTGAAGCTGTGTTAATACAGCTTGGAAATCTGGAGGCAGTGGACTTTCTATGACCAATTCTTCCTCTAGAAATGGATGATAATAGGATAGACGATGACAATGAAGGGCTTGGCGCTCAATGCCGTCTTCTAAACTGCCGCCATAGAGATCATCTCCCAAAAGCGGAAAGCCAATATGGGAAAAATGAACTCGGATCTGATGGGTTCGACCTGTGTGTAACTGAATATCCACTAGGTGAATATCACCAAAAGATTGAACAACCTGGTAGCTTGTATGAGCATACTTGCCACCTTTAGCTACCTTTCGGGTAATGATCGACTCTTCATCACGCGCAATCGGGGCAATGATCTCTCCAGAAGGATCTAACTGACCTTCTCCCTTAACCAAGGCATAGTAGCGTTTCTGAATGGTCTTGGTCTGTAATTGCTTATCTAAACGAGCATGGGCATAACCGTGTTTGGCAAAGAGCATAACGCCACTCGTATCCTTATCCAAGCGAGTGACAATATGAACCTGCTGGTTCTCGTAGCCCTGTTTCACATAATAGCCTTTTACAAAATTGGCTAAGGTATTAGAATGAATCGCACTTGGAATAGAAGCAATCCCAAAGGGTTTGTTTAAGACCAAAAAATGATCATCTTCAAACAAAATATCCAAAGGCCGATCCATGGGCTTTAGGGTTTCGAAACCTTCTTCTGCTGGAATATCAATGACCAAGCGATCACCAATATCCAACAAATAAATTGCATTCTCCGGACGTCCATTGACAAGGATCTGGCCACCACGAAACTTAATCTTTGCTAAGAGCCCCTTAGAAACCTCATGCTTTTTCAGGAAGGTCTTGACCTTGACATGCTCATCGACAATGAATTCAAATCTCATTCTCTATCATCTCCGATAAAGGCATCCTTGACCCGATTCCAGAAGCTGGTGTGACTGGAGCTTGCTACAAAATTAATCTTATGGTTGTCAATCTGGTATTCTACCTTTGCAATATTGCGATAAGAATAGGTTGAATTGTCGACAGAGATAATGTGGAAGCCAGGTCTCGTCGGTGTAATCTCAATCTTATCCTTTTTAGGGACAATAACAGAAGAACCCAAGGTACGATAAACACGGTTGTTGAGACTGGCAATTTCCGCAATCTGCAGCGCCTCAATTGTTGGGTGAAGGACTGCTCCTCCCAAGGATTTGTTGTAAGCCGTACTTCCTGTCGGAGTCGAAACAGTAATGCCGTCTCCTCTAAAGCGCTCAAAATCAACCCCATTGATGGTAAGATCGGCAACCATGGTCCGGTCGCTTCTCTTAATTGTCGCTTCGTTCAAGGCTCTCATGGTACGGGTTTCCCCATTGTCAAAAGTAATCTTGACATTCAAAATAGGGTAGGAAACCTTAGCTCCAGTATCATATTTTAAGTTCTCAACCAGCTTATCGATTTCACTGTCTAAGTAATCTGTATAAAATCCTAAGTGTCCGGTATGGACGCCAACAAAGCGAACTCGATCCAACTGGTGTTCATACTTGTGAAAGGCTGATAGCAACATCCCATCTCCACCAATGGAAATCACAATATCCGGATGCTTTTCCGTCAAAATAAAATTATTTTTTCGAAGCTTGTAGCGCAACTGCTGAAAAACCTCTTCACTTTGACGCTTGCGATTGCGAATAATGGATACTTTTTTACCTGTAGTCTTCATCTGTGTCATCACTATTTCCAACGCCATCATTTAACTTACGATGAAGTGGATCAAACAGGGCTTGAGCCTCCTGAATCGCATCCCGAATTGCCCCCATCTCTTCATCCAAGAGATAGGCCAGGTTTGCTGTCGTCTCTAAGCGTTTTTTGATCTCGTCTGGAAAGTCTCCTTTATATTTATAATTGAGCGAGTGTTCAATGGTTGCCCAAAAATTCATGGACAAGGTCCGAATTTGAATCTCTGCTAAGATCGTTTCATTTCCATCAATGGTATCGACCGGGTACTCGACCACAACGTGGTAACTCCGGTAGCCACTTGATTTCTTGTGGCGGATGTAATCTCGCTCTTGGACCACGCGCATATCCTGCCGTTGTCTCAGAACCTCTAGGATCTCTTCGACGTCATCCACAAACTGGACCATGATGCGAAGACCAGCAATATCTTGCATATCCTGAGCCAGATTTTCTTCAGAAATATTTCTTCGGATCATCTTTTCACGGATGCTCTCAATCGGTTTGACCCGTCCTGTGACAAACTCAATTGGAGAATGCTTTTGCTGTTTACGATATTGCTTACGAATCCCACGCAGTTTGATTTTTAATTCCCCAACTGCTTGGATATATGGATCTAAGAAGTTTTCCCAATCAATTGCCATCCTACCACCTTGTAATCTGAACCATTTTTGTATACAATAAACACATCTCTTATTATATCATGAATCGCTTTCGAAAAAAAGCAAAGGACTACAAAATGAACCATTTAGAAATTGAATACAAAACCTTGCTAGACAAGGAGGAATACCAATCCCTCCTTCCACTTTTTGCTGATACAGAATTGGTTGTCCAAACCAATCACTATATCGATACCCCCGACCAGCTCATGCGTAAGGAAAAAATGGCTTTGCGGGTGCGTACTTTCACAGATCAGGCTGAATTGACTCTCAAGGTTCCTGAAGCAGTTGGCCATTTCGAGTACAATCAAAACCTCAGCCCAGAAGAAACTGACGCGATCCTTCAACACCAACAGTTTCCTGACGGAGAAATCAAAAACCTCTTGATCTCTAAAGAAATCCCCGTTGAGCATCTCGCTGTCTGGGGAAGCCTTACAACAGAACGCTTCGAAAAAGAAACAGCTGCAGGCTTGGTGGCACTAGACCACAGTCTCTATCTAGACACTGAAGATTATGAATTAGAAATCGAGGTCGAAACTGCTGAACAGGAAGAAAATTTCCATCAGTTCATCAAAGAGCATGGAATCGTCTACAAAGCAGCAAAAAATAAAATCGCCAGATTGGCTGAAAGATTGTAAAATAGCTGAAATTATCGCAAATTTTTGCTAAAATAGTGCTAAGATCAAAAATCTAAATGAGGTTGGAATCACATGTCAGATAAAAAAAATATGAAGCTCTTCTCTCTCAATTCAAATCCAGAGATTGCGCAAAAAATCGCGGATCATGCTGGGGTTCCACTTGGGAAAATTTCATCCCGTCAATTCTCAGATGGTGAAATCCAAGTCAATATTGAGGAAAGTGTTCGTGGATATGATATTTATATCATTCAATCAACCAGTTTCCCTGTCAACAATCACTTGATGGAACTCTTAATTATGGTGGATGCTTGCCAACGGGCCAGCGCAAATACTGTCAATGTGGTCATGCCTTACTTCGGTTATGCCCGCCAAGACCGGACTGCTGCTCCTCGCGAACCAATTACTGCTAAGCTTGTCGCAAATATGTTGGTCAAAGCTGGGGTGGATCGTGTCGTCACTCTGGATCTCCATGCAGTGCAAGTCCAAGGTTTCTTCGATATTGCCGTGGATAACCTCTTTACCATTCCTCTTTTTGCAGAACACTACATCAACAAAGGTCTAACTGGTCCTGATGTTGTAGTCGTCAGCCCTAAAAACTCAGGTGTTAAACGGGCTCGTAGTTTAGCTGAATATCTTGATGCACCGATTGCGATCATCGATTACGAGCAAGATGATGCGAACCGTGATTATGGCTATATTATCGGCGATGTCAAAGATAAGAAAGCGATCTTGATTGACGATATCCTCAATACTGGTAAGACATTCTCAGAAGCTGCGAAAATCGTTGAACGCGAAGGAGCTACTGAAATTTATGCTGTATCAAGCCATGGTTTATTTGTAAAAGGTGCTGTCGAGTTATTAGACCAAGCTCCGATCAAAGAAATCTTAGTAACCGATTCTGTTGCTCCAAACGGACCAACTCCTAAAAATATTAACTATCTGACAGCTAGCGAACTGATCGCTGAAGCTATTGTTCGCATTCAAGAAAGAAAACCTGTTAGTCCTCTATTTGCCTACCATAAGAAATAAGGTCTTAATGTGATATATTTTGATAATGCCGCAACAACTCCCCTTCTACCTGAAGTCATTGATAAAATGTCTGAAACTATGAAGACCACTTTTGGAAATCCATCGAGCCTTCATGCTCATGGACGGATGGCTAGTAAACTTCTCCGAGAATCTCGCGAGCAAATTGCTCAGTCTCTCCATACTCTTCCAAATCGTATTTTCTTCACTTCAGGTGGATCAGAAAGTAATAATACCGTTATAAAAGGCTACTGCTTGAAACACCAAGCAGATGGCAAACACATCATTACGACCGCTTTGGAACACCATGCGGTTCTTGAACCCATCGAATATCTTGTAGAACGTTTCGGATTTGAAGTTACGATCGTCCAACCAAGAGATGGACGCATTCAGGCTAGTGATATCAAGGCGGCTCTTAGACCGGATACCATTCTTGTCTCTACCATGTTTGCCAATAACGAGACAGGCGATCTTCTACCGATTAAAGAAATCGGAGAACTCTTAAAAGATCATCCAGCTGCCTTTCACGTTGATGCGGTCCAAGCAATCGGAAAGGTCCCTGTCTATCCCGAAGAGTTGGGAATTGATTTTCTCAGTGCTTCTGCCCACAAATTCCACGGACCAAAGGGAGTCGGCTTCCTTTATGCAGCCGTCCCAGATTTTGATAATCTCATCCATGGTGGGGATCAGGAAAGTAAGATGAGAGCCAGCACGGAAAATCTCATTTCAATTGTAGGGATGGCAACCGCGCTTCAGCAAGCTACACTTCATCAAGAAGAAAATTTCAACCAGGTTCAAAAACTTGGCCAAGAACTAGTCAATGGTTTAGCAGCCTACGACTACTATGTAAATGCGAATGACGATCATCTTCCATTTGTTTGGAATCTTGGCTTTCCGGGTGTCCAAAATGATGTCTTATTGATGCGACTCGATCTTGCTGGAATTTCTGTCTCTACAGGTTCTGCTTGTACCGCTGGTACAGTTCAACCCAGCCATGTCCTTGAGGCGCTCTATGGAAAAGATAGCTCACGCCTAAAAGAATCCCTTCGAATTAGTTTTTCAGAACTCAATAGCGTAGAGGAGGTTCAAGACTTCCTCTCAAAACTTAAAGAAATTTTATCATAGGAGAACAATATGGCTTTTGAAACAAGTGTTTCATTGAAAGACTGCAAATATACCTATAGTCTACACCCAAATGTTAAAAAATATACCTTACGTGACAATACATTTGCTGTTACAAAAGTTGGAAATTACGAGTTAAATCGTTTGCTCGAGGCCGTTCCAAATAGCGGCGAAGGCTTCCTACTTAAAATCATTTTTAATAAAGATTTGACAGGTTTTAAGATCAATATTACAGACAAGTCTGGGCTTCGCCTGGTTAATATCTTTAAAAATCCAGAAAATGACATTATCCAACAAAAATTCTATTTCTTAATGGATAGTCTTGTCGAAAGAGAAATTTTCAACAAAACAGAGGCCTAATATGGTAACCCTAACTTATATCGATGCTTACCAAGTAGAACGAACGACTACTTATCCTGACCTTGCAGCCTGTATCCTAGCTTTTTCAGGCTGTGTAACCTTGCCTGACTCTTACTCAATCGTATCCATTGAATACAAGGGGGAAAAGCTCCCCTATACAGGACGAGTCGATGGACTCTATGCCTTTTTGAAAAAGGTAGAACAAGCTGAAAACTAAGCTGATGCTGATGGAACTCTCCATCGCCATCAGCTTTTTCTTTAGACAAAAATATTTTTGAAAAACCACTCTAGATAGTTGATTTTTTCACAATCTTCCTATACAATAAGAGGGAAAGGTTGTGATATTGTGAAACATGATAAAAATACTCCAATTCCACGCGCAACAGCAAAACGCTTATCGCTCTACTACCGCATTTTTAAACGCTTTAACTCTGAAAAAATAGAGCGCGCCAATTCCAAGCAAATTGCTGATGCAATTGGGATTGACTCTGCTACCGTTCGCCGAGATTTTTCTTATTTTGGTGAATTAGGAAGACGGGGATTTGGTTATGACGTAAAAAAACTGATGAACTTCTTTGCCGATCTCTTAAATGATAATGCCATTACCAATGTCGCTATTGTGGGGATCGGAAATATGGGAAGTGCGCTTCTCAACTATCGCTTCCACGAACGCAATAAGATGAAAATTGTCATGGCATTTGATCTAGACGATCACGAACTGATCAATACCAAAAGTAAGGATGGAATTCCTATTTACGGTATTTCCTCTATTAAAGAAAAGCTCAAACAAGAAGGCATTCAAACAGCCATCCTAACTGTTCCAAGCGTCAAGGCTCAAGAAGTGGCTAGCCTTTTAGTAGACGCTGGTGTCAAGGGAATCCTCAGCTTCTCACCAGTGCATCTGACAGTCCCTAAAGATGTCGTCGTCCAATATGTCGATCTCACCAGTGAATTGCAAACACTCCTTTATTTCATGCGAAAAAACGAAGAATAAAGACTTATACATTAACAAGAAAAGAGGCTGGGACAAAAGTCCTAGCCTCTCAATTATTTTTGGATTGTCGAGCA
>CAUVRI010000049.1:0-6749 GCA_963554405.1 uncultured Streptococcus sp.
TACAGAACTGAATCCTTTGGATAAATTAATTGTCTAACTTTTTGGGGTCAGTACATGTGATTAGTCTCTTTCTTTTTTTGTTTCTTTTTCTACTCTAGTGATCTATTTTCTTATTCACTAAATCTTAAAAAATAGCCATCTGGATCCAGAATTGCAAATTCATGAGGATAGATATAATGGTCGTCAACACGAAATTTTCTTTTAATTAATGGGCGATGAATAGGATAGTTGGCTTCTAACAATTTCTGATAGAGCCTAGGGACATCCTCTATACCAAAGGAGATGTTAATTCCTTGGCCAAATGGGTAGGTTAGTTCAGCTAATTCTTCAACTGTCCCCTCCTCTAGCATGAGCTGGCAATCTTCAAGAGACAGGAAGAGAAATTTTTCTTCTGGGCGCTCGTATTCGATGGTGAAACCGAGCAAATCACAGTAGAAGGAACGGGACTGTTCTATATTCGAAACCATAAACTCGGGAATTACTGCATTGTAGTTCATAAAGAAAATCCTTATAATTCAATTTCCAAGACAATCGGTGTGTGGTCTTGGCGTGCGCCTGAGTCAATCATGTCTGATTTAGTAACCTTATCTGCAATGCGGTTTGAGGTTAACCAATAGTCGATTCTCCAGCCTGTATTGTTGATTTTTGAGGTTTTACTGCGTTGTGCCCACCAAGTGTAACGCTCCGGTACATCTCCGTGGAGGTGGCGGAAGGTATCTGTAAAGCCTGCTGCTAAAAGGTTGGTAAAGCCTGCACGTTCTTCGTCTGTGAATCCTGGCGAACGGCGGTTACTGGCTGGGTTAGCAAGGTCGATTTCCTTGTGGGCAACGTTGTAGTCACCGGTTGCAAGGACAGGTTTTTCCTTGTCTAATTCAGCCAAATATTCAGCATATTTGACATCCCATACTTGACGTTCTTCTAAACGTTTGAGACCATCACCAGCGTTAGGTGTGTATACCTGAGTAACGAAAAATTTATCAAATTCCAAGGTAATGATCCGACCTTCCAAGTCCATGGTCGAAGGGGCTCCGATCTCTGGGAAAGTCACAACGGGTGTGAGCTCTTTTTTATAGAGGAACATGGTTCCAGCGTAGCCTTTACGAGCCGGTTCTTGAGAAGAGCGCCAGGTGTTTTCGTAGCCAGGGAAGAGCTCCTCAAGGATTTCGAGGTGTTTTTTAGTAGGACCTTTGGCGGATAACTTGGTTTCTTGAATGGCAATGATATCCGCATCCTCAGCAACCAAGGTTTGGAGGACTTCTTGAGAGAGTTTAGCACGTGCTGAATCGCTGGTCAATGCAGCATTAAGCGAGTCGATATTCCATGAAATGAGTTTCATTGTGTTTCCTTTTCTTGACATAATTGATAGTTTTATTATAACAAAATTTTAATGATTTTCTGATCACAATGCCTTGAAATCTCTTGTGAAATCTATTATAATAGCTTGAATTCATTTGGAAAAAGGGAGTTGTTTATGAAATTTTACTCTTATAACTATGTGTTGGGTCAGATCAGCCAGCAAAACTGGGTGACCATTGGGATCTCTGGCTTGCTTGTTCTTCTGACTGGTTTTTTTGCGGTGAAAGCCTATCGGAATAAGCACGATAGCAAATTCCGCGAATTGTCTATTATCTCCATTTTAACTCTGGTGGTAGTGGTCTTGATCAGTATCAGCAATTTTCAAAATAGCCAAAGTAATAATGACCAGTTCCAACGCTCACTCCATTTTATTGAAGTCATCTCAAAGGAGTTGGATGTCAAAAAAGAAGATGTCTATGTCAATACTTCAGCGGCCACAGATGGGGCGATTCTGAAAGTTGGAGAGGTTTATTACCGAGCTATCGCAGGCTCTGACCCGGATCGCTATCTATTAGAAAAGATGGATCTATATAAAACAGACGTAGAACTTGTGGAGGTGAACAAATGACAGTAAATTTTATAACCATTTTGATTAAATTAGCTCTTGGCTTGATTTCCTTGGTATTTGTGATCAATGTGACCGGGAAAGGAAACTTAGCACCAAGTTCTGCAGTAGACCAGATACAGAACTTTGTTCTGGGGGGAATTATTGGTGGGGTGATTTACAATAGCTCCATTACCATTCTTCAATACATAGTGATTCTCTTGATGTGGACTATTTTGATCTTGCTATTAAAATGGCTCAATACCAATGTCCGTTTTATGAAGCACTTGATCGATGGCAAACCAACTGTCATTATCAAAAATGGGAAGCTTGATCCGGAAGCTTGTCGATCCAAGGGACTTTCTGCTTCAGACGTTGCCTTGAAATTGCGTTCACAAGGAATTTTCCAATTAAAGGAAGTGAAACGAGCTGTCATTGAACAAAACGGTCAAATGATCGTTGTCCGTGCGGGGGATGAAAATCCTAAATACCCAATCATTACGGATGGTGTGGTTCAGCTTGAAATTTTGGAAACAATTGGGAAAAGTGAAGAGTGGTTGCTAGCTGAATTGGAAAAAGAAGGCTATGACAACGTTTTGGATATTTTCATTGCTGAGTATGACAAAGGAAAAATCAATGTTGTGACTTATTAGAAAAAAAGATTGGGCGAGCATGTCCAATCTCAAATTGAAGACAAAATAGTCTTAAAAACTTTCCTTAGGTGAGTACGGACGTCAGCGAACTTCTACGAAGTTCCATGACTTAGTTTTGAACCTAAAGTTTCAAAACTCCCGAGTTCCTGAAACAATTGTGTTTCAGGAACTTTTCTCACGGCGGAAAGTTTCGACATATGCTTGAATAAGCTTAAAAATTAAAAATCAATATTTTTTCAACCACCTCACATAAGGTTGTACATGTAAAAAAGTTTGTGTTAATTTCAAGATTGGGCGAGCAGGTCCAATCTTTTTTCTTCATAAAATTCCAGGAAAGGTCCCTTCCTTTTCTTGAGATACTCTTGGAAAAATAGTAAAATGGAAGGTAAGTGTTGATTAGAAAAGAAGGATAGAACATTTCATGAAGAAGAAAATACGGAAGTTTGAGAATCATTCGATAACACGCAGACTCTATCTGCTGTTTAGTTTGATTTGCCTTCTTTTTTTGGTTCTGATTGCCCGACTTGGCTATATGCAGATCACTCACCAAGCCTACTATACGGATAAATTGGCAAAAGCTACGAAAAAGACGGTCAAACAAGGAAGTGTGCGAGGGCAAATCTATGATGCTTCTGGTAAGCCCTTGGTGGAAAATGTGGGAAAACAAGTCCTGACCTTTACGCGCGATCGTAAAATGACGGCACAAGAAATGCGAGAGACAGCTGGGAAACTCCTGCAGTATGTCGACGTAGAAAATCCTCAAGTGACTGAACGACAAGAAGTGGATTACTATCTAGCTAATACCAAGGTCTACCAAGAGGTCGTGGAACACCTACCTGAGAAAAAGAAATTTGATACCGATGGCAACCGCCTGCCGGAAGCCAAGATTTATCAAGCAGCAGTGGATAGTATTGATCCTTCAAAGCTCGGCTATACAGATGATGAGAAAAAGATTATTTATCTCTATAGCCAGATGAATGAGGTAGAGAATTTTGCGACGGGGATCATTACGACACAGGCACTAGGAGCTGAGCAGATTGCGACCATCGCAGCGGACAGTCAGGACCTTCCGGGGATTGCTATCACGACCAGCTGGGACCGCAAGGTTTTGGATACTCCTTTAGCCTCTATTATTGGAAATGTATCGACTGAGCAGGCGGGACTTCCAGCAGAAGAGGTTGAGGACTATGTCAAAAAAGGCTATGCTCTCAATGACCGGGTTGGTACCTCTTATTTGGAGAAAGAATACGAAAATGTCCTTCAAGGAAAACGCAGTGAAAAAGAAATTCTCCTAGATAAAAATGGCAACATGGAGAAAGTGGTCGACGTTTCAAAAGGGGCCAAAGGAGAAAACCTCAAGCTCTCGATTGATTTGGATTTCCAAAAAGGAGTGGAAGATATCCTTCGCTCCGCCTTTAGCGCAGAGTTGCAAGCTGGAAATGCGACCTACTCCGAAGGTGTCTATGCCGTAGCTCTGGAACCCGATACAGGGAAGGTCCTTGCTATGGCAGGGATTAAACACCAGGCTGGTAGTCAAGATCTATCAGCAGATGCGTTGGGAACAGTCACCAACGTCTTCGTCCCAGGATCTGTGGTCAAAGGAGCGACCTTGACTTCTGGATGGGAAAATGGAGCCATTTCTGGGAATCAGGTTCTGACCGATCAGCCCATTGTTTTTGCAGGATCAGCTCCTATCAATTCTTGGTTTACCCAATACGGTAGTCGTTCCATCAATGCGGTGGAAGCATTGGAATACTCTTCCAATACCTATATGGTCCAAATTGCCCTTAAGATGATGGGGCAACCTTACACCCCAAACATGACCTTACAAGTGGATCAGGTTGAACCGGCTATGAAAAAACTGCGCTCTACTTTTGCAGAGTATGGTCTTGGGACATCAACGGGGATTGACCTTCCCAATGAATCGACCGGTTTTATTCCAAAAGACTACACAGTCGGTAATTATTTGACCAATGCCTTTGGCCAGTTTGACAACTATACACCGATGCAATTGGCCCAGTATGCGGCAACCGTTGCAAATGATGGGAAGAGGGTGAGTCCTCATGTCGTCGAAGGTATCTATGACAATAATGATCAAGGGGGGCTTGGTCAGTTGAAAAAAGCGATCGAAACCAAGGAGCTCAATCAGGTCCATATCTCTGCTGAGGACATGGCTTTGATCAAGCAAGGATTCTACCAGGTTGCCAATGGTACGAGTGGGTTGACGACAGGGAAAACCGTCGGTCAAGGTGCTAGTGTCTCTATTAGTGCCAAGACCGGTACGGCCGAAACCACAGTCGATGGAGGCAAACAAGCCATTAATACCAATGTGGTGGCTTATGCACCGTCAAACAATCCAAAGATTGCAGTAGCAGTGGTTTTTCCACATAATACCAATCTACAAGCGACGGTCAGTCATTCCATTACGCGTGACATTATTAATTTATACAATCAGAAACACCCCATGAATTAGAGAGGAAACTATGCTTTATCCAGCACCTATTGCAAAATTAATTGACAGCTATTCGAAGTTACCAGGAATTGGGATCAAAACAGCGACTCGTCTGGCTTTTTACACCATTGGTATGTCAGATGATGATGTGAATGAATTTGCCAAAAACTTACTGAATGCCAAGCGTGAGCTAGGGTATTGCAGTATTTGTGGCAATTTAACCGATGAAGAAACCTGCGAGATTTGTCGAGATGAAACGCGGGATCCATCCCTTATTCTTGTTGTAGAAGATAGCCGGGATGTATCTGCTATGGAAAATATTCAGGAATACCACGGTCGCTATCATGTCTTGCATGGCCTGATCTCGCCCATGAATGGCGTGGGACCAGATGACATCAATCTCAAGACTTTGATTAGTCGCTTGATGGATGGAACAGTCACAGAGGTCATTGTTGCGACCAATGCGACGGCAGACGGGGAAGCAACATCGATGTATATCTCGCGTGTGCTCAAGCCAGCAGGGATCAAAGTGACCCGTTTGGCACGGGGACTGGCTGTTGGAGCCGATATCGAGTATGCGGACGAAGTGACCTTGCTTCGCGCGATTGAAAATCGGACAGATTTATAAGAGAAGTTCTTTCGAAAGGGCTATCATTGTGGTATACTATCAAGTAAGAAATCAAGGGAACAATTAGGGAGAAACTATGAGTAAACAAGACTTAATCCTGTTGTATGGTGGACGTAGTGCAGAACGTGAAGTATCTGTTCTTTCAGCAGAAAGCGTGATGCGTGCGATTGATTACCAAGCATTTTCGGTTCAAACCTACTTTATTACGCAGTCAGGAGATTTCATCCAGACGCAAGCTTTTGAAGAGAAACCAGCGGATGATGAGAAATTGATGACCAATGAGACAGTGGACTGGTCTAAAAAAGTGGCACCATCTGCGATTTACAAGGAAGGAGCAGTAGTCTTTCCAGTTCTTCATGGACCAATGGGAGAAGATGGTTCCATTCAAGGCTTCTTAGAAGTCTTGAAGATGCCTTATGTCGGCTGTGGCATCCTAGCTTCCAGTGTTGCGATGGACAAGATCACGACCAAACGGGTCTTGGAGTCTGCAGGGATTCCACAAGTTCCTTATGTAGCTGTAGTGGAAGGCGATGACTTGGAAGAGAAAATTGCTACAATTGAAGCTAATCTCCCTTATCCTGTCTTTACCAAACCATCCAATATGGGCTCTAGTGTAGGGATTTCAAAATCTGAAAACCAAACAGAGCTTCGGGCTGCTCTCGAATTGGCCTTCAAATACGATAGCCGTGTCTTGGTAGAACAAGGAGTCAATGCGCGTGAGATCGAAGTTGGACTACTTGGAAACTATGATGTGAAGAGCACCTTGCCAGGTGAAGTTGTGAAAGATGTGGCCTTCTATGATTATGATGCCAAATACATCGACAACAAAATTACCATGGCGATTCCAGCTCAATTGGACCCTGAGGTTGTGAAAACCATGCGGACCAACGCAGAAAAAGCCTTTCGTGCGGTCGGCGGTCTGGGCTTGGCGCGTTGTGATTTCTTCTATACTGATAAAGGAGAGATCTTCTTAAACGAACTCAATACCATGCCTGGATTTACCCAATGGTCTATGTATCCTTTGCTTTGGGACAATATGGGACTCAACTATACAGATTTGATCACCAAGTTAGTAGAGCTTGGAAAAGAAGTCTTCCAAAAACACGAAGCGCATTT
>CAUVRI010000050.1:0-6580 GCA_963554405.1 uncultured Streptococcus sp.
AAATCAGCGTAGTAGAGCCCACTCAACCACTGCGTCTTGCTCGACAATCCAAAAAATAATTGAGAGGCTAGGACTTTTGTCCCAGCCTCTTTCTTGTCTAGTGGTCACTAAAGCGTCTATATTTAATTCGGAAATCAAAATAATTTTCTTCCTGCAGTTTACGGAAAATATCGCGATAAGCCTCTTCGTCAAAGTGATCACCCCGATAGAGAATTTCAAAGCTCAGTCCTTCGTATTCTAAAAAGGCATTGGCAGTTTTAAATCCATTTCGCTTATAGAAATCCATCCGAGACTGACGTTGCTCTAGATTGTCACATTCTTCATCTAAACGTTCCACTTCAAGAATCATGGTTCTTTGGTAAAATTCTACCAATTTTTCTATGATTTCTTGACCATAACCGTGGCTACGTAGGTGGGGCATAATGGCAAAGAAGCTAACATAAAAAACTTTCTGATTATAGATAGAAAAAGCAAATCCTACAAATTCTTCTTCGTTATAAAAAGCAAAAAAATTAGCATCGTCATTGTCCGTATAACGCAGGTATTCCGACAAAGGAACTCGCTCTTCTTCTGGAAATGCCTCGATATTCAGCCTCTCGACCTTGTCCAGATCTGGGAACGTTTCCGTGATTAATTGGCTGGTTAAGC
Organism: uncultured Streptococcus sp.; assembly: GCA_963554405.1. Taxonomy (GTDB): domain Bacteria; phylum Bacillota; class Bacilli; order Lactobacillales; family Streptococcaceae; genus Streptococcus. The sequence goes on from CAUVRI010000050.1 coordinate 649, forward strand.
TCATAAAAGCCTCCTTTTCTGCCCTGATTATACCAAAAAATGTAAGGGCCTTCAACTATCGACGCTTGTCGCTAGTTCCTGAAGTTGGTATAATGACACTATGAAAAGAATTCAACGTGTGGACCTCATAGATGGTCCTATTTTACCCGCTCTATTGAGTTTTGCCTTTCCTATTCTTTTGTCCAATATCTTTCAACAACTCTACAATACCTCGGATGTTATGATTGTAGGGCGTTTTTTAGGTCAAAAATCATTGGCTGCCGTTGGAGCAACCTCTGCCATATTTGATTTGATCGTTGGATTTGCTGTCGGTGTTGGAAATGGGATGGGCATCATTATCGCGAGAAATTATGGAGCAAAAAACGAAGACCAATTACGAAAATCAGTCGCCGCAACTGCTATTATTGGTGGCATCCTCGGTCTCTTTGTGATCTTCATTGGTGCTGTCGGACTTTTTCCCCTGCTCCAGTTTTTAGGGACCCCATCAGCCATTGTGTCTCAGTCTTATCTCTATATCTCCACTATTGTCAATGGTGTGGCTGTGACCTTTGCCTATAATCTTTGTGCCGGACTTCTTAGAGCGGTAGGCGATAGCTTAGCGGCACTCTACTTCCTGATTATCGCTGCCATTCTCAATATTCTTCTCGATCTATATTTTATTACCCAACTCCATCTCGGAGTCCAATCCGCTGGAATTGCGACCATTATTGCCCAGGGTATTTCGGCCCTTCTTTGTCTTCTCTATATTCGTAAGAAGGTCCCTTTTCTGCTCCCGCATCGCAAGGATTTTGTTTGGGACAAGGAGCTTTATCAGGATCTGCTAAGTCAGGGCCTTGCTATGGGCCTCATGACTTCCATCGTTTCGATTGGAACGGTTATCCTCCAATCCGCTATTAATCAGCTTGGAACAACCATTATCAGTGCACAGGTCGCAGCCCGTCGCATCATGTCCTTTGCCGTTTTACCGATTACAGCTATCGCCTCAAGTATCACAACCTTTATCTCGCAGAATTTTGGCGCAGAGCAATTCCAGCGGATCAAAAAAGGCGTTACCATTGCCAACCTTCTTTCTTGGGTTTGGTCTGTCTTGGTTGCTGCTCTTCTATTCTTCACAAGTCCGTCTTTAACAAGCTTTATTTCCGGCTCGACAAATCCTGATCTCATTGCAAATGCCAGTCTTTATCTCCAGATCAGCTCTTGCTTTTATCCTATTTTGGCGAGTCTCATCATCCTGAGAAATGCCCTACAAGGAATGGGTAAAAAATTAACCCCACTCACATCCAGTTTTATTGAATTGTTTGGAAAAATTTTCTTCGTTCTGTGGATTATTCCTCACACTGGCTACATGGGGGTCATTCTCTGCGAACCCCTTATCTGGATTCCCATGACCCTACAGCTCATCATAATCTATCGAAAAATCAGGTACCAACTCCTTACTGAATAATGATTGATTAACAAGACCAAAACAACTTCTGCTCATTTGAACAGAAGTTGTTTTTAGATATCTAGCTATTAGAACAAACCGATGGCTGTTCCATCAGTGGCCACATCCATGTTTAAAGCAGCTGGACGTTTTGGTAAACCAGGCATGGTCATCACATCCCCAGTCAAAGCGACAATAAAGCCTGCACCCAATTTTGGAACAACTTCACGAATAGTGATTTCAAAGTTTTCAGGAGCTCCCAAGGCATTTGGATTATCAGAGAAACTATATTGTGTTTTGGCCATACAGATTGGCAACTTATCCCATCCATTTTTCACGATTTGGGCAATTTGTGTCTTGGCTTTCTTCTCAAAATTCACCTTCGTACCGCGGTAAATCTCTGTAACAATCTTTTCAATTTTTTCTTCAACAGAAAGGTTGTTATCATACAAGCGTGTGTAGTTAGCTGGACTTGTTTCAATAGTCTTGACCAGCGTTTCAGCAAGTTCAACTCCACCGTCAGCACCATTCGCCCATACACTCGCAAGTTCAACTGGCACATCAATTTCAGCACACAATTCTTTCAAAGCAGCAATTTCTGCTTCTGTATCGGTGATAAATTCATTGATGGCAACCACTGCAGGAATGCCAAACTTACGGATATTTTCAACGTGACGTTTCAAGTTGGCAAAACCAGCACGAACAGCCTCTACATTTTCTTCAGTCAAAGCATCCTTGGTCACTCCACCGTTCATCTTAAGAGCACGGAGAGTCGCAACGATCACGACTGCATCTGGTGAAGTAGGCAAGTTCGGCGTTTTAATATCGAGGAATTTTTCAGCGCCAAGGTCAGCACCAAAACCTGCTTCTGTAATCGTATAATCTGCTAAATGAAGAGCTGTCGTCGTTGCTAATACAGAGTTACATCCATGGGCGATATTGGCAAATGGACCACCGTGAACAAAGGCAGGCGTTCCATAGATGGTTTGAACCAAGTTTGGCTTAATCGCATCTTTAAGGATCAAGGCAAGAGCCCCTTCTACTTCCAAATCACGGACATAAACTGGACTACGATCATAGCGGTAACCAATTACAATGTTGGCCAAACGACGTTTCAAATCTTCAATATCTGTCGCCAAGCAAAGGATGGCCATGATCTCAGAAGCAACCGTAATATCAAAACCGTCTTCACGCGGAATCCCATTTAAAGGACCGCCAAGACCGACAGAAACATGACGAAGAGCGCGGTCATTCAAGTCCACTACCCGTTTCCAGATAATCCGACGTTGGTCAATTCCTAGCTCATTTCCTTGGTGCAAATGATTATCAATCAATGCTGAGAGAGCGTTATTAGCCGTTGTGATCGCATGCATATCCCCTGTGAAATGAAGGTTGATGTCTTCCATCGGTAGAACTTGGGCATAACCACCACCAGCAGCACCACCTTTAATCCCCATAACTGGACCTAAAGAAGGTTCGCGAATGGCAATCATGGTTTTTTTACCGATTTTATTCAAAGCATCTGCTAGACCAATGGTGATGGTTGATTTCCCTTCTCCAGCTGGAGTTGGGTTGATCGCAGTGACTAAGATAAGTTTTCCTACTGGATTTTTCTCAACTTCACGAATCTTATCAAAGCTCAATTTCGCCTTGTATTTTCCATACAATTCAAGATCATCGTCTACCAAACCAATCTTCTTAACAACGTCCACAATCGGTTGGAGTTCAATGCTTTGAGCAATTTCGATATCTGTTTTCATAAGGGACTCCTTTATATTTGATAGATCTATTATACCTAAAATTCGCGAAAATAACATGGTTTTTCCACCTTTTGAATCGAACGTTCGTTTTTTATCTAAATTTTATGGCTACACATAGCTAATCCTAATAGCTTCAGAACTTTACTTACGTATCTTTTTTTTGTAAAATAAGCATATGCATATTTTAATTACATCAGGCGGGACGAGCGAAGCCATTGATAGGGTTCGTGCGATCACCAATCATTCCACCGGGAGCCTAGGGAAAATCCTTGCAGAAATGGCTCTTGCAAAGGGACATCAGGTAACCTTGATCACAACGCCTACCGCGCTTAAACCCGATCCTCACCCACACCTTCGTCTCCTATTGATCCAGAATGTCGAAGAACTAGTCGCACAAATGAAAGCGGAAGTCCCTCATCATCAGGTTTTGATTCACGCTATGGCTGTTTCAGACTACACACCTGTTTACATGACAGGCCTTGAGGAAGTTGAGAAGGCTCAAGACCTTCATACCTTTATCCATCGCGAAAATCAGGAAGCTAAAATCTCTTCCAAAGAAGAATACCAAGTGCTCTTTCTAAAGAAAAATCCCAAGATTATCTCGCTCGTCAAAGAATGGAACCCTGCTATTCAACTGATCGGCTTTAAGCTATTAGTCGATGTTTCTTCTGAAGAGTTGATCCAGGTAGCGCGTGAAAGCCTCGTTAAAAATCATGCCATCATGATCGTTGCCAATGATCTGACCAAGATTCAGAACGGTCAGCATCAAGCCTATCTAGTGACAGACGATCAGGTCCTAGAAGCTTCTACGAAAACAGAAATCGCAGAGGCTATCCTACATTATATCAAATAAAAAGGAACATATGACACACATTACTTTAGCGGTTACCGGTAGTATTTCCGCCTATAAAGCGGCTGATATTACCAGCCAACTAACCAAATTGGGCTTTGAAGTGAAAGTCCTCATGACCCCTTCAGCCAGAAAATTCATCACCCCTTTAACCTTGCAAGTTCTTTCAAAAAACCAAGTCGGGCTAGATGTTATGATGGAAGACGATCCACAGCGGATCGAGCACATCGACATTGGGAAAGAAACTGACCTCTTTCTTGTCGCGCCAGCCAGTGCCAATACCATTGCTAAATTGGCTATGGGACTTGCAGATAATATGGTCACTAGCACAGCTCTAGCCTTGCCTCAGACCTCAAAAAAATTACTGGCCCCTGCTATGAATACAAAAATGCTAGATCATCCTGCTACCCAACGAAATCTGGAGATTTTAAAAGATTTTGGTTATCGGATAATTCAACCTCGTGAGGCCACTCTCGCTTGTGGAGATCAAGGTTCTGGAGCTCTAGCCACTGTTGACACTATCATCCAAGCTGTTAAGGAGAATTGTTTATGAGAAAATCAGCCTCTATTTCACGAATTGCCATCTTTTTTGCCGTGATGATCACCATTCACTTTGTGACGTCCTTCATTTTGCAATTTATTCCATCAGGAATTCAACCAACCTTGGTTCATATTCCTGTCGTGATCGCTTCTATCATCTACGGACCTCGAACTGGAGCAATTCTAGGACTCCTCATGGGACTCTTTAGCCTCACCATGAATACCCTGGTTATAACACCAGCCAGCTATCTCTTTAGTCCCTTTGTCCCTCACGGGAATCTCTACTCCCTTATCATTGCCATAGTCCCTCGGATTCTCATCGGGGTAACCCCTTACTTCGTCTATCGCTGGATTCGCAATCGTACAGGACTTATGATCGCTGGAATTGTCGGTTCTATGACCAATACTGTTTTCGTTTTAAGCGGGATTTACTTCTTCTTTGGTAACAGTTTTGGAGGGGGAATTCAAAATTTCCTTGGCTTGATTGTCTCTACTAACTCACTCATCGAAGTCATTGCGACAGTACTCATTACTAGTGCAGTTGTTCCATCCCTTGAAAAATTAAAATAACCTTTCAAGCCAAGACCAATTTATCTTGGCTTTTTTTGATGGTGAATTAGCTCTATTTTTTTGAAAAGATTTACAATTATCGCTAGAATTTTCTGAAAAAATTTGCTATAATGTAAGCGATTAAATTATAAGCAAAAAGGAGACGCTTGCATGACCTATCAAGAAAACTACCAAAAATGGCTCGACTTTGCTGAATTACCAGCTTACCTTCGTGATGAGTTGGTCGCAATGGATGAAAAAACAAAAGAAGATGCCTTCTATACCAACCTTGAATTCGGTACAGCTGGTATGCGTGGCTTAATCGGTGCTGGTACTAACCGTATTAATATCTATGTTGTTCGCCAAGCAACTGAAGGGTTGGCCCAATTGATCGACTCAAAAGGTGAGGAAGCGAAGAAACGCGGTGTTGCGATCGCCTACGACAGCCGTCACTTCTCTCCTGAGTTTGCTTTTGAATCTGCTCAAGTTTTGGCTGCTCACGGTATCAAATCTTATGTATTTGAAAGCCTACGTCCAACACCGGAATTGTCATTTGCCGTTCGTCACCTCCACACATTTGCTGGGATCATGGTAACAGCCAGCCACAACCCTGCTCCATTTAATGGATACAAGGTATATGGTGAAGACGGTGGACAAATGCCACCTGCAGATGCTGATGCATTGACAGATTACATCCGTGCTATCGAAAATCCATTCGCTGTGAAATTGGCTGACCTTGAAGAAAGCAAAGCTAACGGCTTGATTGAAGTTATCGGTGAAAACGTCGACGCTGAATACTTGAAAGAAGTG
>CAUVRI010000051.1:0-6132 GCA_963554405.1 uncultured Streptococcus sp.
GTCACAGAGTTTAATGAAAGAGCTGATATATAATCTCCAGTTAAAAACATTATCAGATCTTCGTATAATTCAGGTTTACGATGTTTTTCATCTGGCAGAAGACTTGTATACTCGGGCTGAAAAACATATTTTTTCTGAGCAAGTAACAGATAGATTGCTGACAGAAGAGGAAGTAGAGGTTGCACTTGCAGAAACAGCGTTTTTTGCTATCGAAGCTCTGCCGGGTCAGTTTGACCAACGCTCAGCTAGCGCTCAGGAGGCTTTATTGCTCTTGGGCAGTGATAGCAATGTAATTGTAAATACAGCTCAACTTTATTTGGTCAACAAAAATATTGATGCCAATGAACTGGAGGCGATTAAGCGTTACCTTTTAAATCCAGTGGATTCCCGCTTTAAAGATATTCTCTCAGGCCTCCGTCCTCAGGAATTTTCAAGCTCTGACAAGGAAATTCCAAATCTAGATTTCTTTGAAAACTATACGGCAGAAGATTTTTTGCTCTACAAGTCTGAACAAGGTTTGGCTATGGAAGTTGACGATCTCTTATTCATTCAAGATTATTTCAAATCCATTGGGCGCGTGCCAACAGAGACAGAGCTAAAGGTCCTAGATACTTATTGGTCTGATCATTGTCGCCATACAACCTTTGAGACTGAGTTAAAAACGATTGATTTTTCAGCTTCTAAGTTTGAAAAACAATTGCAGGCTACTTACGAGAAGTACTTGGCTATGCGAGATGAACTGGGACGTGGGGAAAAACCACAAACTCTCATGGATATGGCGACTATTTTTGGCCGCTACGAAAGAGCCAATGGACGTCTAGATGATATGGAAGTGTCTGACGAAATTAATGCCTGCTCAGTCGAAATTGAAGTGGATGTGGATGGTGTCAAGGAGCCTTGGCTTCTCATGTTTAAAAATGAAACCCACAACCATCCAACAGAAATTGAGCCTTTTGGTGGCGCTGCGACTTGTATTGGTGGAGCTATTCGTGATCCACTCTCTGGTCGTTCTTATGTTTATCAAGCAATGCGGATTTCTGGTGCGGGCGATATTACCCAGCCGATTGCTGAAACGCGAGCTGGCAAGCTTCCTCAGCAGATCATTTCTAAAACAGCAGCGCATGGCTATTCTTCTTACGGTAATCAAATTGGTTTGGCAACAACTTATGTCCGTGAGTACTTCCACCCAGGTTTTGTAGCTAAGAGGATGGAGCTTGGAGCGGTTGTCGGAGCGGCTCCTAAAGAAAATGTTGTTCGTGAAAAACCAGTAGCAGGTGATGTGGTTATCTTATTAGGTGGAAAGACAGGGCGTGACGGAGTTGGTGGAGCAACAGGCTCTTCAAAAGTACAAACTGTCGAATCTGTAGAGACAGCTGGTGCTGAAGTTCAAAAAGGGAATGCCATTGAAGAACGCAAGATTCAACGCCTTTTCCGTAATGGAAATGTGACTCGACTTATTAAGAAATCAAATGACTTTGGAGCTGGTGGTGTCTGTGTGGCCATTGGTGAATTGGCAGACGGATTGGAAATTGACCTTGACAAGGTACCTCTTAAATACCAAGGGCTCAATGGAACAGAAATCGCTATTTCTGAGTCTCAGGAACGAATGGCTGTTGTTGTTCGTCCTGAGGATGTAGATGCCTTTATTTCGGAATGTAACAAAGAAAATATTGACGCTGTTGTCGTTGCGACAGTGACTGAAAAACCAAATCTGGTTATGCACTGGAATGGTGAAACAATTGTCGACTTGGAGCGTTCTTTCCTTGATACAAATGGTGTTCGTGTTGTTGTTGATGCCAAGGTGGTTGACAAGGATGTCAAGCTACCTGAAGAAAGGACAACATCAGCTGAAAGTCTTGAAACAGACCTGTTAGCTCTTCTATCTGATCTGAATCATGCTAGCCAAAAAGGTTTACAGACGATTTTTGACAGTTCTGTAGGACGTTCAACCGTAAATCATCCACTGGGAGGCCGATATCAAATAACTCCAATAGAAGCTTCTGTTCAAAAATTACCTGTTCAGTCTGGTTTTACGAATACTGCATCTGTAATAGCTCAGGGCTTCCATCCGTATTTGGCTGAGTGGTCACCTTACCATGGGGCAGCATATGCAGTGATCGAAGCAACTGCTCGATTGGTTGCCGCTGGTGGAGAGTGGTCTAAGGCTCGTTTCTCATACCAAGAGTACTTTGAGCGAATGGATAAGAAAGCTGAACGTTTTGGTCAGCCTGTATCTGCCCTTCTAGGTTCTATTGAAGCACAGATTCAGCTAGGACTCCCGTCTATTGGTGGTAAGGACTCTATGTCAGGCACCTTCGAAGACTTGACAGTGCCTCCAACTCTTGTTGCATTTGGTGTAACAACAGCAGATAGTCGAAAAGTCCTATCTCCAGAGTTTAAGGCAGTGGGAGAGTGGATTTACTATATTCCAGGACCAGCCCTATCTCAAGAAATTGATTTCGAGACTGTAAAGGCAAACTTTACACAGTTTGCAAGTCTTCAAAAAGAACATAAAATCAGTGCGGCATCAGCGGTTAAATATGGTGGAGTACTTGAAAACTTAGCTCTTATGAGTCTGGGGAATCGTATAGGAGCAAAAGTAAACTTAACAGATCTGTCAACTTGTTTAACTGGTCAGCTAGGTGGTTTTATCTTTACATCTACAGAGGAGATTCCAAATGTAGCTAAGATTGGACAAACAACCCAATTGTTTACATTGACCGTAAACGATATTGACATAAATGGTTTAAATGTGCTCAATGCTTTTGAAGGAAAGTTAGAAGCAGTTTACCCAACTGAATTTGAACAATCTAAAGTTTTAGAGGATGTCCCTGCACTAGTCTCTGATATAGTGATAAAAGCCAAGGATACAGTAGCTGAGCCACTAGTTTATATTCCAGTATTTCCTGGAACCAACTCAGAATATGACTCAGCTAAAGCCTTTGAAGCAGCTGGGGCCAAGGTCAATCTAGTTCCCTTTGTTACTTTGGACGAAGTGGCCATTGTCAAGTCTGTTGACACAATGGTTGACAACATTGACAAGGCAAATATCATCTTCTTTGCAGGTGGTTTCTCTGCTGCAGATGAGCCAGATGGGTCAGCTAAGTTTATCGTCAACATCCTGCTCAACGAGAAGGTCAAGAAAGCCATTGATGCTTTCATCAGTCGTGGTGGCCTCATCATTGGTATCTGTAATGGATTCCAAGCTCTAGTTAAATCCGGTCTTCTTCCTTACGGAAACTTTGAAGATGCAGGTGCTAGTAGCCCAACTCTCTTTTACAATGATGCTAATCAACACGTGGCTAAGATGGTTGAAACCCGCATTGCCAATACTAACTCGCCTTGGCTGACTGGTGTGCAAGTGGGAGATATCCATGCTATTCCGGTTTCACATGGTGAAGGGAAATTTGTTGTAACGGCTGAGGAATTTGCTGAACTGCGTGACAATGGTCAGATTTGGAGCCAGTACGTAGACTTTGATGGTCAGCCAAGCATGGATAGTAAGTATAATCCAAATGGCTCTCTCTACGCTATCGAAGGGATTACAAGCAAGAACGGCCAAATCATTGGTAAAATGGGTCACTCAGAACGTTATGAAGACGGTCTTTTCCAAAATATTCCAGGCCAGAAAGACCAGAAATTATTTGAAAGTGCTGTTCGTTATTTCCAAGCGGGTCAAGATAACACTGGCTTGTAATAGAAAGTAATCAAAAAGGAGTCTACTTGGTCTGAAAGGCCAGGTTTTCTCCCTTTTCAGGATAAAAGAATTTAGGTAAAAAAATGACATACGAAGTAAAGTCACTTAATGAAGAATGTGGTGTTTTCGGTATTTGGGGACATCCGGATGCGGCTAAATTGACCTATTTTGGGCTCCATAGTCTTCAGCACCGAGGTCAGGAGGGGGCAGGAATCCTCTCCAATGACCAAGGACAACTAAAGCGCCATCGTGATATGGGACTTCTATCAGAAGTGTTCAGAAATCCAGCTAATTTGGATAAACTGACTGGAACGAGTGCGATTGGGCACGTTCGTTATGCGACTGCAGGAGAAGCTTCTGCGGATAATATCCAGCCTTTCATTTTTCGTTTTCATGATATGCAGTTTGGATTGGCTCATAACGGGAATCTAACTAATGCCGAATCTCTTAAGAAAGAATTGGAACAAAGAGGCGCTATTTTCAGCTCAACCTCTGATTCTGAAATCTTGGCTCACCTGATTCGCCGTAGTCACAATCCGAACTTGATGGGCAAAATCAAGGAGGCACTCAGTCTTGTCAAAGGTGGGTTTGCTTATATTCTACTTTTTGAAGACAAGTTGATTGCGGCTCTTGACCCAAATGGCTTCCGTCCTCTTTCAATCGGGAAAATGGGGAATGGAGCAGTTGTGGTTTCTTCTGAAACTTGTGCCTTTGAAGTCATCGGTGCTGAGTGGATTCGCGATGTGAAGCCAGGAGAGATTGTTATCATTGATGACAGTGGCATCCAGTATGATAGTTATACGAATGATACCCAGTTGGCGATTTGCTCTATGGAGTATATCTACTTTGCCCGCCCTGACTCTAATATTCATGGTGTTAATGTCCATACAGCTCGCAAGAGAATGGGGGCTCAATTGGCGCGTGAATTCAAACACGAAGCCGATATCGTGGTTGGTGTACCGAATTCCTCACTGAGCGCAGCTATGGGCTTTGCGGAAGAATCAGGTCTGCCAAACGAAATGGGGCTTATCAAAAACCAATACACCCAACGCACCTTTATCCAGCCGACTCAAGAATTGCGGGAGCAAGGGGTGCGGATGAAACTGTCTGCTGTTTCGGGCGTTGTCAAAGGCAAACGTGTGGTTATGATTGATGATTCCATTGTTAGGGGGACAACCTCTCGCCGTATCGTTCAGCTTTTGAAAGAAGCAGGTGCATCTGAAGTTCACGTTGCTATTGGAAGTCCTGCGCTAGCTTATCCATGTTTCTATGGGATTGATATCCAGACGCGGCAGGAGCTGATTGCTGCCAATCATACCGTTGAAGAAACCTGCCAAATCATTGGTGCGGATAGCCTGACCTATCTTTCGATTGATGGCTTGATTAGCTCTATCGGGATTGAAACAGATGCACCAAATGGTGGCCTATGTGTCGCTTACTTTGACGGTGACTACCCAACTCCTCTCTACGACTATGAAGAAGAATATCGTAGAAGTTTGGAAGAAAAGACGAGTTTTTACAAATAGACGGATGAGATTTTCCATTATACAAAAGGAAGAGGAGACTAAATGACAAATAAAAATGCATACGCTCAATCTGGTGTGGATGTTGAAGCGGGTTATGAAGTTATTGAACGGATTAAAAAGCACGTGGCTCGTACGGAGCGTGCAGGGGTTATGGGAGCTTTGGGTGGCTTCGGTGGTATGTTTGACCTTTCAAAAACAGGTGTCAAAGAGCCTGTTTTGATCTCAGGTACAGATGGTGTTGGTACCAAGTTGATGCTGGCTATTAAGTATGACAAACACGATACTATCGGTCAAGATTGTGTTGCTATGTGTGTTAACGATATCATCGCTGCGGGAGCTGAGCCTCTTTACTTCCTTGACTACGTAGCGACAGGGAAGAATGAACCAGCCAAGCTAGAACAAGTCGTTGCTGGTGTGGCAGAAGGTTGTGTGCAGGCAGGCGCTGCCCTCATCGGTGGGGAAACGGCTGAAATGCCTGGTATGTATGGCGAAGATGACTACGACTTGGCTGGTTTTGCAGTCGGTGTGGCTGAAAAATCTCAAATCATTGACGGCTCAAAGGTAGCAGAAGGCGATGTTCTTCTCGGGCTTGCTTCAAGTGGGATTCACTCAAATGGTTACTCACTCGTGCGTCGCGTCTTTGCCGACTATACAGGTGAGGAAGTCTTGCCAGAATTGGAAGGCAAGAAACTTAAGGAAGTCCTTCTTGAGCCGACTCGTATCTATGTCAAGGCTGTCTTGCCTCTCATCAAGGAAGAGCTGGTCAACGGTATTGCCCACATCACAGGTGGTGGTTTTATCGAGAATGTCCCACGTATGTTTGCAGATGACTTGGCTGCAGAGATTGAGGAAAGCAAGGTTCCAGTGCTTCCGATTTTCAAAGCTCTTGAAAAATACGGTGAAATCAAG
>CAUVRI010000052.1:0-6001 GCA_963554405.1 uncultured Streptococcus sp.
GGGACGACGAAATCGAATTCTAACGAATTACCGATTTCTGTCCCACTCTCTATTTCATATAAATCATCCCTGTACAGGCTTGCTCTGAAAGTTCGACAAAGCCGAGAGACTGGTAAAAGGCTAGATTTTTCTCGCTACGTTCAGTGGCAAGGAGCCGTTGATAGACAGTAGGGAAGGTCGCTAAAGCCTCTGTTAATAGTCTCCTTCCGATACCTTGACGCTGGTAATCTGGTCTTACCAAAAGGTCCTGCACAAAAATAACCGAGTAGCCATCACCTACCAAGCGAATGTAGGCGACGAGCTCTTTCTCATCATAGACGGCCAACTGCCAGAGACTGGCTTTGACAGCTTGTTCCAGCATAGTTGGGTTGTTGGTATAATTGGTCCAACCCACCGAGCTGTAGAGTGCGAGTAGGTCTGTCATCGCTGGAATTTCTTTTTTATAATCTAACATCTTAACTCCTTTTTAACCTATAGTGCTGGAAGAAGGCGATATCCCGGTAAGGGGACTCTTGGCAAACAGCTAGCTCCATCTTGAGCATAGACTCTCGCCAGCCTTCTTGGCCCTTGAAGCGATTGTCCTGCAAGGCATAAAAGACTCGAATTCCTTGGTAATCCTGAACTTCGAGGGCTAGATCGTCGACTGCTCTATCTAGATCATAGGCCTGTGCCAAACCCATGGAGTGGGTTTCCAGGTCCTGACCTGCTAGAAGATCAAGCGCCTTCAGAGTATCATTTTCAAAAACGACGGTCTGCAGGACGCGGCCAACCTCATTGTGCTTGACGATAGAGACCAGGCCTCCTGGTTTCAAGAGACGAGTGAATGCCTTTAGAATTACCTTGCGATCCTCCACATACTCCAAGACATTGTGGCAGAGAATGACATCAAAGCTAGCATCTTCAAGACATGCCAACTGGTCCAGACTTCCGACCAGTTGCTGATAGGGATGGTCCTGGGCCCGCAAGTCCACCATTTCCTCATTAGGCTCCACAGCTAGGACTTCATTGTCTTGCGCCAGGTGATTGGCTACCAGGCCAAAGCCACTGCCGAAATCAAGGACTCGCTTTCCCTTGATGTCCTTCAATTGTTCAAAAAGGATATCATAATAGATCTGTCCCCAGGGTTGCTGGAGGTTCTCTAAATAGGCTTGAATATTTGCGGCCATCGATCTCCTCCTATTTGAAATTGAACATCTTGCAGGCTAGCTTGTCCGAGATGCGAGGGAAAAGGGTATAGAGCTTGTGGGTCAAGTTCAAAAGCCAAGGAAGATTGAGCTCGCGTTTTGCTTTTCCAAAGTTCTTCACAATCTTCTTGGCTACAAAGTCGGGTTCCAAAATGTAGCGGTCCACAGCCTTGACATAGTTTCCGTCTGGGTCTGCCTGATCAAAGAAAGTGGTCCGAATGGGGCCTGGATTGACTGTCGTCACATGGACACCAAAGGGCATCAGTTCCAACCGCAGGGCATTGGAGAAACCAATGGCCGCAAACTTGGTGGCCGAATAAAGGCTGGATTTGGCAGTTGCGACGAGACCCGCCATGCTGACGATGTTGACGATGTGCCCCTTGCCTGCTTCCTTCATGTGCGCACCCATCAAGCGTGAGAGCTGCATGAGGGCAAAGGTATTGACTTCAAACATGGCATGAATTTGCTCATTGGTAATCTGGTCAAACTCTTCAAAAATCCCATAGCCTGCGTTGTTGACCAAGATATCAATCTGTCCATAGCGCTGATAGAGCTCTTCTACCAAATCTTGGACGGCTGAGGAATCAGTGATATCGATCCCGATGCATTCAGCTTGAGGATGACTGGCATAGAGTTGTTCCAGTTTTTCTTGATTTCTACCTAGGAGAATCAGCCGATCTTCAGGGAGGAGCTTGACCATTTCTTGGGCCAAGCCTCCACTTGCTCCTGTTATGAGAATAGTTCGCATCTTAGATCTCCACTTCTTCCAAATCTTTGACGACATAGACATTTTCAAAAATGCTGGACGCATCCTTGCGCAATTGGCTGATGTCTTTTGATAAGAAGCGAGCACTGATGTGGTTCAAAAGAAGGCGCTTGGCTCCAGCTTCACGCGCCACTTCTGCTGCCTGCATATTGGTCGAGTGACCGTGTTTCTTAGCAATCTTCTCATCGCCCTTGCCATAGGTAGACTCATGGACGAGGACATCCGCATTGACTCCAAGGCGGACACTGGCATCAGTCTTTCTGGTATCTCCAAGGATCGTGATAATCTTGCCAGGCCGAGGGGCTGAAATATAATCCGCTGCAATGATCTTGGTGCCATCTTCCAGGGTGACATCTTGTCCATTTTTAACCTGGCCAAAGAGCGGTCCAAAGGGAACACCCGCTGCCTTGAGCTTGTCCGCATCCAGCGTCCCTTCGAGGTCCTTCTGCATGATCCGGTAACCCACGCAGAAAATGGTGTGGTCCAAAGCTTCCGCATAAACTGTGAATTTATCAGTTTCTAAAATTTTACCCAGAGAATGTTCATCGAATTCATGAAAATGGATGCGGTAAGGCAGGCGAGAGCCTGATACGCGAAGACTAGTCATCACAAAGGATTTGATCCCTGCTGGACCATAAATATCCAGATCCGTCTGCTCTTCATTGGCCTGAAAGGCCCGACTAGAGAGGAAACCTGGCAAACCAAAAATATGGTCTCCGTGTAGGTGAGTGATAAAGATCTTGCTAACCTTTCGCGGACGAATAGTCGTTTCTAAAATTTGATTCTGTGTCGCTTCGCCACAATCAAAGAGCCAGACTTCATTGATCTCGTCCAGCAATTTGAGCGCTAGGCTCGATACATTACGGGCTTTTGAGGGTTGCCCAGCTCCCGTTCCTAAAAATTGAATGTCCATTGTCTACTTTCTATCTATATAAATCATGGCCGTCCGGTTCTCTGAACGGAAAGAAAGGTCGCCAGGGTAGGCTTGCGCTAACTCGAGAAGCTCTTCTTGGTTATATCCTGACAGTTTCAAGCGTCCATCTTCCAAGGTCATCAAGTCAGTTAGGGCTGAGAGGGCTTCTGTTTTAGTGACCCCTTCTGGTTCAGCCTCTTGCAAGCAGATCTTGCCATCTTTTTCAAAGACCAAACAATGTGGAAAGATCTCTGCAATTTCGAATAAAATGGCAGGGGTGATATCCTCTGTTGGATGTTCAGCAAAGACACAGGCTAGCTCTTCATTTACGTAAGCCAAGCCATAAGACTTCCCTGATAAGTTGAGGCGGATAAAAGGCTTTCGTTCATCAAAACTTTGCTGAACTGTGAATAAGTCAAATACTCGACTCAAGTCCAAGAAATAATCCATGGCCTCCTTGGGGCTCTTCTTTTGATAGAGCTCTGCGAAATAGGCGTTGATCACACTTGGCGGAGGCGTAATCACACGGAGACGCAATTCCTCAGGGATCGTGCTTAAAAGATTGGTCAGATAGACCCGATCGAGGCTGGTATAGCCTCCATATTTTATTGCTAAATCAACGTAATCCGTCATAAAATTCTTCCAACTTCCACTTATTTTTCTCTGCGATATAGCCTTGAATGACCTCGACATCCTCTTCAAATTCGCGCTGGTCAATGATCGCTACTGTTTCTAGATCATGTGTTCGATAAGATTTTGAAAAAGGAACGCGAATGGTGAAGGGAACAAAGAGTTCTCTCAGTTTTTCTAGAAGCAAAGCCTGGAGATCTTCACGGGCTGTCTCAGAGCGTGCTGAAATCAAGCTAAAAGGTGTCTGGGTTGGTGTAAAGTCTGCCACTTTATCTGCTTTGTTGTAAAGCGTCAAGCGAGGGATCTCCAGCATATCCAGGTCCTTCATGATCGAAAGCACGGTCTTTTCATGCTCTTCATGATTAGGATCAGACGCATCGATGACATGGACCAGGAGGTCTACATTCTTACTTTCTTCCAAGGTCGACTTAAAGCTTGATACCAACTCTGTTGGTAGATCTTGGATAAAGCCAACCGTATCAGTCAGCGTCACTTGCAGATTGCCTGTTAGGTGGATGCTCTTGGTTGTGGCATCCAAGGTCGCAAAGAGTTCATCGGCTTCATACTGGCTCTTACTGGTCAACTGATTCATAATAGTCGACTTTCCTGCATTGGTATAGCCGATCAAACCAATCTTAAAGACAGGTGATTCCAAGCGTTTTTCACGAAGGGTTTCCCGGTTCTTTTCAACTGCCTTGAGCTGGCGTTCGATATCGGTAATTTGGTTGCGAACGCTCCGGCGGTTCAACTCCAACTGACTTTCTCCTGGTCCACGAGAACCAATTCCCCCAGCCTGACGGCTGAGCATGATCCCTTGACCGACAAGACGTGGCAAGAGGTATTTGAGCTGGGCCAAGTGCACCTGCAACTTCCCTTCATGACTCCTAGCCCGCATAGCAAAGATATCTAAAATCAGCTGCATCCGGTCAATGACCTTAACCCCAAGGATTTCTTCTAAGTTGACATTTTGACGCGGGGTCAGGCGGTTATTGACCACCACGGTCGTAATCTCATCTGCTTCGACCATTTGAGCGATTTCTTCGAGTTTTCCTGAGCCGACAAAGGTCTTGGTGTCGTATTTCTCCCGCTTTTGTGTATAGGAGCCCCGGACATCTCCACCAGCTGTTTTAGCCAGGCTCGCCAACTCCTCCATAGACATATCAAAATTGTCCATGACTTGAAGTTCCACACCGACCAGAAGGATACGTTCTTGTTTTTTTTCTGTTTCAATCATGCTGTAAAAACTCCTTTACATCTGCAAGAACCTGCTCCTTGAAGTGGGGGGCAGAAATAGCGTAAAATTTTACTTCCATCCGATTTCGAAACCAGGTCAGCTGCCGTTTGGCAAAGCGCCGCGTATTGCGCTTAAGGATCTCACTGGCTTCCTCAAGGCTCTGCTCTCCCTTAAAGTAAGGAAAGAGTTCCTTGTAACCAATGCCTTTAGCTGCCTGAACTTCCGGATGGTCATCATAGAGCCACCGAGCTTCATCCAGCAAGCCCTCCTCTAGCATGCGATCAACCCTGCGATTGATACGATCATAGATCAAGGACCGTTCATCATCTAGACAGATGAGATAAGGTTCATAGTCCGTCTCTTCGTTTGCGAGGTCCTGCCTAAAATGCGCAATTTCAAGAGCCCGCATGGCCCGACGGCGATTGAGCTGAGGAATCACAAGTCCTTGCTCCGCTACCCTTTGGTACAAGTCTTCGTCCGACAGCAAGTCCAATTGAGCGCGATAGGCCAGAATCTCTTCATGAGGAACTTCACCACCTAGATGATAACCTTCGAGCAGACTTTGGATGTAAAGGCCCGTTCCACCAGCAATGATAGGAAGCTTGCCTCGAGCTGTGATATCCTCAATCGCAGTCTTAGCTTCTCTTACAAAATCAAAAGCCGAGTAAGACTCGGTCACCTCCCGCACATCGATCAAATGATGAGGAGCTGCAGCTTGCTCTTCTGGTGTCGCCTTGGCTGTTCCAATATCCAGCTTGCGATAGACTTGCTGGCTATCGCCACTGATAATTTCACCATTGAGGGCTTGCGCCAAATCGATCGCAAGAGCTGTTTTCCCAACAGCAGTTGGTCCCACAATCACAATTATCTTGGTTTTCATCGTTTTTCCTTGCAAAATTCACGTTTTTTCGTTACCATATATTATAACATAAATATTTAAAGTTCAGAAAAGGAGAAATTCTCATGGCTAAAGGATTTGGTAAAGGTTTTGTTACTGGTGTTGCTGGTACAGTTGCTGCTGTCGCAGGTGCAGTTTACACATTCAAGAAAAAAGTAATCGAACCAGAAGAACAAAAAGCAGCTTTCATCGAAGAAAACCGCAAAAAAGCAGCACGTCGCCGTGTCTCACACTAATCATTCAAAAAGCTCCGGGAAACCGGAGCTTTTTTGTGTTTGTTAGTTTCTTCTTTTCAGTCTAAAAATGGCAGATCCAACTATCAATGAAACAAGACCTGAAATCATAGCAAATAAATGATTTACTGTACCAGTATTTG
>CAUVRI010000053.1:0-5924 GCA_963554405.1 uncultured Streptococcus sp.
GCATCAGCTCAATTACCTGCGCCACCTTGCGTCCCATCTGAATGGGCGATTGGGCTACAGTTCCCTCTATATCGTTTGTTGTAGCCAAAAAGTTTTTGATATCTGGTGAGCCATCCACGCCATAAATAGAAAGCTTTCGGTTCAAGCCGTTATTTTTAATAGCCGCTAGGGCACCAATCGCTGCCCGATCATTGAGAGCCATGACCACATTAAAGTCCATTCCTTCATCTAAGGCACTTTTTACTTGAGGCATTGCTTCTTCAGTCTGTCCAAGCGTCTCTTTTTGGGAAATAATCTTGTACTGAGGCTGATTTTTTATTGTCTCTACAAAACCTCGAATGCGGTCCATAGCAGAAACTGCATTTCGATGTTCTAGCAGAAGGATATTCGCAGCTGGCAAACGTTTCATCATATCTTTAGCAATTAAAACACCAGCTTGGTAATTATCTGAAACAATTGTCGTATCGACTGCCACTTCCTTGCTGATTGGCGTATCCACTACGATGATTTTAATCCCAGCTTTCTTGGCCTTCTGAAGAGAGGAAATGATACTTGGACTATTGCTTTTCACTGGATTAATCACAATGACATTTACCTTTTCTTTGACGAAAAAATCAATCTGTTGGCTCTGCTTGCCCTCATCCAATTCAGGATCCCTAACGTAAAGTCGGCTGCCCTGCTGGTTAGTTTTCTTCTCCAACTCCGCATTTAAGGTCTTGTAAAAGTCGTTATTCATGGTCATGTAGGTCACCCCAATCTTGACCTGTTTTGGATCCGGAAGAATCCCTTTAAAATACACAAAAGATAAAGCCATTACAAGTAGAACTAAGAGGGGCCACAAAGTATTTTTATAATGCATACGACTTCTTTGCATTTCTTTTTTCGCCATCATCCATACCCCAATCTTTCTAGTAGGCTTCACTTATATACAGAATTATTATATTACAAAGCACGAAAAAATCAAAATCTGCTCTAAGAAGCTAACTATTTCTTTATAGCTGACATCAAAGTTTTTTCTATACTTCCAATCTAGCCTTCCCCACTAAAAGAGCTCCATGACCAAATAGAACCATGGAGCTTCATCTAACTGCGGTGTTGTTTTATTGACTGATTGCAGTTTCACAAAAGACAATTATCAGTTTAGTAATTTTTAATCAAATCGACTGTTGAACGATCTAACTTCTTCACAATTGCTTGCAAGAATGCCTGAGCTTGTAAGAAGTCATCCATTGCATAAAGTGTCTGATGGGAGTGGATATACCGAGCACAAACTCCGATAGTTGTAGATGGCACACCACCGTTTTGGAGATGGGCTGCACCAGCATCTGTTCCACCTTTTGCACAATAGTATTGGTACTTGATACCAGCTTCTTCAGCCGTAGTAAGCAGGAAGTCTTTCATATTAGGCAGCATGAGATGACCAGGGTCGAAGAAACGAATCAGTGTTCCGTCACCAATAGCGCCTTGACCACCATATACATCACCAGCTGGAGAACAGTCTACAGCAAAGAATAGTTCGGGCTCAAATTTAGTTGTTGAGGCGTGAGCTCCACGCAAACCAACTTCTTCTTGGACGTTAGCACCAACATATAGCTCATTGCCTAAAGATTGTCCTGATAAAGCCTGAGCCAATTCACTGACCATGAGAACCCCGTAACGGTTATCCCAAGATTTGGAAATAACATTTTTACCATTAGCTGTTAAAATAGCTGAGCTATCTGGCACAATAGCATCTCCTGGACGAATTCCGAAACTTTCTGCTTCTTCCTTATTGGCAAATCCACCGTCGAAAACAATATCGCTTACTTGTGGCAGGGTTGGTGTCCCACCAGCTCCACGTAGGAAGTGAGGTGGAACAGAGCCAGAAATCACTGGAATTTCCCGACCTTCTCTAGTAAACAATTTGAAGCGCTGACTGCTGACCACAAGAGGATTCCAGCCACCGATTTCAACTACACGAAAAGTACCGTCTGCTTTAATCTCACTGACCAAGAAACCAACTTCATCCATATGAGAGGCCACTAAAACTCGAGGCGCATCTGCTAAGTTTGAATGCTTGATACCAAAGAGGCCACCCAAGCCATCCGTCACCATTTCATCCACATGCGGAGTCATTTTCTCCCGCAAATAAGTCCTTACAGGACCTTCATGAGCTGAGATTGCAGAAATCTCAGTTACTTCTTTGATTTTTGAAAATAAGTCTGTCATATATACCTTCTTTCTGTCCCCTATTTTATCACTTTTTGGGAAAGATAGGTAGCAAAAGCCTAACTCTCTACAGGAGAAATATCCAAGTAAAAAAATTTCAGTTAAGTCCTCTCGCTTGTCAATTTCTCCTTTTCTATCTTGGCCATTGTTCCCCCTTCTTTTTTGTGTTAAAATATTGTCATGAAAGCTAAAAAAATCATTTTAACAACAGCTGCTCTTCTTGGAGCAGGAAGTCTTGCCTTGGGCGCGCGAAAAGTCGTCAAAGAACAACAGCTAGCCAAAAAGAGAGAAGAGATTATTCACCTGGTCCGTAGCTTCTTTGCTAGTCAAGGACAGATTGCCACGGTCTATGTGCAACTCTATGAGTCCAGCGAAGATACACTGGTTGGTGGAGTAGTCCTTGAAGATGACCGCCACTTTACCTTTGTCTACGAAAACGGCCAGCTAAGTTATGAGGAAAAATGATGATTATTCCTGAAAATATAGAAGAATTGGCAACTTACGTTCAGTCAGAGGGGAGGACTGTCTTCTTTTTCACAGCAGACTGGTGTGGAGACTGTCGTTTCATCCAGCCCTCCCTACCAGAGATTGAGGCAAGGAATCCAAATTTCACCTTCATCCAAGTAGACCGTGATGCTTATCTTGACCTTGCTAAACGCTGGGATGTCTATGGGATTCCTAGTCTGGTTGTACTGGAAAAGGGACACGAAATAGGTCGGTTGGTCAATCGCAATCGAAAAACCAAGTCTGAAATCAATGATTTTTTAGCGTCATTAAACTAATCAAATGGAGAAAAGAATGATTTTTACTTATAACAAAGAATTTGTTGGCGATGTTTTGATGGTGATTGTTGCCAACAACGAAGATGCAAAACTTTCTGTTGAACGCAAAGGAAATATTGCTCGTATTTTCCGAGAAGATACAGCTGAAACCGTAGCTTGGAACATTTTCCAAGTATCAGATATTCTTAATATCCAACAAAGTGGCCAGATCTTTCTTACTGACGAAGAGGTTGCCTTGCTCAACCAAGAGTTGGCTAAAGAAGGCTTTTCTGAAACTCTGATCAATGATCTCCAACCGAAATTTGTCGTCGGAGAAATCGTCGAAATGATTGCTCATCCAGATAGTGACCATCTCAACATCTGTCAAGTCCAGGTCGCAGCAGATAAGACTCTTCAAATTGTAGCCGGTGCCCCCAATGCTCGAGTAGGCCTCAAAACTATCGTTGCCCTTCCTGGCGCTATGATGCCTAAGGGAAACCTTATCTTTCCTGGTGAACTACGGGGTGAGAAAAGTTTTGGTATGATGTGCAGTCCACGTGAATTGCAATTACCAAACGCTCCTCAAAAACGTGGCATTATCGAATTAGCCGACTCTGAAGTCGTCGGAACTGCGTTTGATCCAGCAAAACATTGGCAAGGGTAAAAAAATCGTGATTTTCACGATTTTTTTCTTTCTCTTCCGAATAAATAAGTAGGAGGAAATTATATGTACAATAAAGTCATTATTATCGGTCGTTTGACGGCCACACCAGAATTGCACAAAACTAGCAATGAAAAATCTGTCACACGCGCAACGATTGCGGTCAATCGCCGTTACAAGGATCAAAATGGTGAGCGCGAAGCAGACTTCATTAATATCGTCCTTTGGGGCAAATTGGCTGAGACTCTAGCTAGTTATGCCAGCAAAGGAAGCTTGATCTCTCTGGACGGCGAACTACGGACCCGTCGTTATGAAAAAGACGGTGTGACTCACTATATCACAGAAGTCCTTGGACATGGTTTCCAGCTTCTTGAAAGTCGTGCCCAGCGGGCTATTCGTGAAAATAATTCTGGAGCCGATTTGGCTGACCTAGTCTTGGAAGAAAAGGAACTTCCTTTCTAAAACTCCCACTTTTCCTTTCTTTTCTATTAAGAACCTTGGCTGAATAGCCTTGGTTTTTTTATCGTTCTATTTAAAATTTTTTCTTCTGATCGGTTCTTTTTATTTGTCCTCAGATACTACTTTTGCTCCCAAAAATATCTCTTTTTTGTTATAATGCTTAGCAGAGGTAAAAATGAAAATGAAAAAAATTGCTTTTGATTCTGACAAATACTTAAACCTGCAGCGCGACCATATCTTGGAGCGCATTAATCAATTTGAGGGCAAACTTTACATGGAATTCGGCGGTAAAATGCTAGAAGACTTCCATGCTGCCCGCGTCCTGCCAGGCTATGAGCCGGACAATAAAATCAGACTGCTCAAAGAGCTCAAGGACCAAGTAGAGATTGTCATTGCTATCAATGCCAACAACATTGAACACTCTAAGGCGCGTGGCGATTTGGGCATTTCCTACGACCAGGAAGTGCTGCGACTAATCGATACCTTCAACGAGCTAGATATTTATGTAGGCTCAGTGGTCATCACCCAGTATTCCGGTCAGCCAGCAGCTGACCTCTTCCGCAGCCAGCTGGAAAAGAATGGCATCGCCTCCTACATCCACTACCCAATTAAGGGCTATCCGACCGACATGGACCATATCATCTCGCCTGAAGGTATGGGGAAAAACGACTACATCAAAACCAGCCGTAATCTAGTCGTTGTTACTGCACCTGGTCCTGGTTCTGGTAAATTGGCTACTTGCTTGTCCAACATGTATCATGACCAAATCAATGGCATCAAGTCAGGCTACGCCAAGTTTGAAACCTTCCCCGTTTGGAATCTGCCCCTGCACCATCCGGTCAATTTAGCTTATGAGGCAGCGACGGCAGACCTGGACGATGTCAACATGATTGATCCATTCCACCTGCAAACCTACGGAAAAACCACAGTCAACTACAACCGTGATATTGAAATTTTCCCAGTCCTCAAGCGCATGCTAGAACGTATCCTTGGAAAATCACCTTATGCTTCACCAACGGATATGGGCGTCAACATGGTCGGCTTTGCCATTGTAGATAATGATGCAGCTATCGAGGCATCTCAACAGGAAATCATCCGTCGCTACTACCAGACGATTCTGGACTTCAAGGCGGAGCGCGTTTCTGAATCTGCTGTCAAGAAAATCGAACTCTTGATGAACGACCTGGGCATTACACCGCTGGACCGTAAGGTAACAGTTGCTGCGCGCGATAAAGCTGAAAGCACTGGTGAGCCAGCTCTGGCCCTGGAATTACCAAACGGTGAAATCGTAACTGGTAAAACCTCTGAACTCTTTGGTCCTACGGCTGCTGTATTGATTAATGCCATTAAGAAATTAGCCCATATTGCTAAAGAAACCAAGCTGATCGAGCCTGAGTATGTCAAGCCAATCCAAGGCCTGAAAATCAATCATCTGGGCAGCCGCAATCCTCGCCTCCACTCAAACGAAATCTTGATGGCTCTGGCAATCACAGCCATGGAAAATCAAGATGCGGCAAATGCTATGCAACAACTCGGTAATCTCAAGGGCAGCGAGGCCCACTCTACTGTCACTCTAACTGGCGAAGACAAAAACGTCCTGCGCAAACTAGGCATCCATGTGACCATGGACCCCGTTTACCAGTATGATCGACTTTATAGAAAATAAAAACAAGCTCTGTTAAAAGCTTGTTTAGAAAGCTGGCGTCGCCAGCTTTTTTCTTAATAACGCTTGGACAGGAGAAAGCGCAAGAGATAGTAAAGTCCCAAAACCAGGATAATAGTCAAGGTCAGAAACTGATTGAGACTTAAGATGATTGGGAAAACCATAGACAAAA
>CAUVRI010000054.1:0-5406 GCA_963554405.1 uncultured Streptococcus sp.
AGAAGCCAAGGGAGACAAAAATGGAGTTTGGGAAGTCCGAGAGCAAGGACTTTATAGTGATGCCAGAGGCAAAGGTGATAGTTTCCTTTACTCTCAAAGTCAGGGCAAGAATTTTGTTTACTCAACGGATGTAACTTTCCTCAGTAAGGAAGGGGCGGCAGCCCTCATTTTCCGCAGTAATAATAATCCGGATGACAAGAGCAGTTATGCAGTTAATATTGATGGTGGCAGCAACAATGTGAAGTTTTGGCGTTGGCAAGGCGGGCGTGATTATCAGTTTATCAATGAAAAACATATTGAGCCAACGGATGACAATAAATATCGGCTCAAGGTCGTTTCTATCGGCTCTTGGGTATCCTACTATGTCAATGATATCCTAGTGGCCAGCTCAGGAGATTACACGCTTCAGAGAGATGATAAGGGGCAGAATACTTATCTGTCAGCAGGCTATTTTGGCTTACTTAACTGGAACAGTGAGCTGCTTTTTCAAAATACCTTTTATAAAGAAATCACTCCTCAGTCTAATCCCGAGTTGGAGGATATAAGGGTGACTTCTTCGGTTGGGAAAGTGGAACAGAAAGGTCAGTTTACTGCTCCTATTACCATCCAGTATGTCAAACATGATGCTGAGACTGTAGACTTGACTGTCGTAGCGAAAAATCCTGCTGCTAAGGTAAGCGTGACTGATGCTGCAGGTAGGGTTTATAGTGATTTGAAGAATATCCCGCTGGCAGTGGGGGCAAACTATCTGACTGTGACCAGCACTGTGACGGATGCGGATGGGCAGGAGGTCAGCCTGACTTATCGGCTCAACGTCCATCGTCGGCAGGCAGATGAGATTTACTACAATGAACTCTATCGCGGTCAGTATCATTATTCGGTCAAGGACGGTTGGGCCAATGATCCCAACGGGCTGGTTTATTATAAGGGAGTCTATCATTTCTTCTATCAGTTTTACGACGATACAAAGTGGGGACCTATGCACTGGGGCCATGCGACCAGCAAGGATTTGATTCATTGGGAAGAACAGCCGATTGCCTTTTATCCGGATGCTAATGGGGCTATGTTCTCAGGATCAATAGTAGCAGATACCACCAATTCCTCTGGTTTGTTTGACAATGACCAGGGCGGTTTAGTCGCACTGATTACTGCCGACGGAAATGGTCAGCGCATCAAGTTAGCCTACAGTAAGGATGAGGGCCGGACTTGGACGAAGCTTGATCAAATTGCAGCTGACTGGACGGATGATCCACTGCAATCACAGGATTTTCGTGATCCCAAGGTCTTCCGTTGGGAGGGTAAATGGTTTATGGTCGTTGCAGGCGGACCGCTGAGAATTTATTCGTCTGATAATCTGCGTAATTGGAAGGTGGAGTCAACTTATGCGGATCTCCATACGGAGTGCCCAGATCTCTATCCTCTACTGGCAGATGATGGTAGCCTAAAATGGGTCCTGTCTCGTGGCGGGCGCTCCTATAAGATTGGTGATTTTAGACAGATGGAGGGCAAGTGGACTTTCGTCCCAGATGCTGAGTTTGCTCAGGCTGATCAGGTCATGAACTTTGGTAAAGATTCTTATGCGGCCATGACTTACTACGTTCAGGACTTTGGTAGTAAGGCTAATCCAACCCTACCCGACGTTATCGAGTCTAACTGGATGAATACCTGGGAAGATTACTGTAATCTGGTAGCCGATACCGTCGGTCAGAAGTTCAACGGCACCTTCAATCTTAACCTCAAACTAGGCCTTATCAAGCAAGACGGCAGCTATCGGCTGACTCAGACGCCAATAGCAGCCTATCAGTCTCTGCGTCAGGGAGACAAGGCTGTGTTGTATAAAGACGTAGAAGTTAGTGAGAAGAATGAGCTATTGAAAAATTTTTCCGGTGATCAGTATGAAATTGTCTCTACTTTCCGTCCGAGTGAAACGACCAAGAAAGTCGGTTTTAACCTGCGGGTTGGAGATGGAGAAGTGACTAGAGTTACCTATGATTTAGAAAAGGAAACTCTCTCTATTGACCGCAGCCAGTCCGGCATTCTTCTCAGTAATAAATTTGCTCAGGTGGATAGTCAGTCTGTCAAGCGCAATGCGGATGGCAGCATAGATCTGCATCTCTATGTGGATCGCTCCAGCCTAGAAGTCTTTGCCAAAGGGTATACTGTGGCGGGTGCCAATCAGATATTCCCTGCGCCAAATAGTCTTGCCGCTAGTGTGTTTGTAGAAGGTGGTGCAGCTAAGGCTGACATTGCTCTTTATCCGCTGAAGGGCATCTGGAAAGACAAACAGGCAGTGACCAAACCACTGGAACTAGTGCAGGCTTCTCCTGTAACAAATAATATTTATGTCGGCGATAGTTTGGATTTGAAAGCATATATCATGCCAGCAAGTGTCTCTCAAGCGGTCAGCTGGAGTGTGGATCAGCCAGACTTGGTCTCTGTCACGGAAGATGGCAATAAGCTGCGAGTGACTGCTCTGCAAAGGGGTGTGGTCAAGGTAACGGCGACCTCTAAGGAAAATCCAAGCCTTTCCAAGGTCTTCACCATCAATATTAGCCGTAATGACTTTAAGACCAATGTTCCAGATCTAAAAGCTGTTTCCGGTAAGTGGTATGTCGACGGTGAAAGTCTCTATAATCAGAATACCAGCGCCAATGATTATTATATGGGAGGTCAGAAGATTCCTTTCCCTGAGTATAACTTGGATGTGGAGCTCAAGTATCAAAAAGGCTTGATTAATATTTTCTATGCGTCTGAAAATGTTGACCCTCGCAATGCCTATTCTATTCAATTTGGCGATAATGATAAGATTAGACTTTACCGCTTTATGGGGGAGACGATTGCAGAAAATAGCATGAATGGCAAGCGTCTTAATGACGGCCAGTTCCACCTTGTTAAGCTAGTGAAAACTAAAAATGGTGTCAGTGTATCTGTGGACGGTGTAGAATACCTGAACCACCAATTTGATGCGGTTGAGCCTTATTATAATGATGCCTACGTCGGTCTGGGACTCTGGGACGGGGATTTGGAAGCTCGCAATTTCTTTGTGACCAATCTTCATGCCCCAGCAGTTAATAAGGCTTCTCTGCAGAAAGTGGTAGACAGTACGGCTAGTCTAGATCCAAGCCTCTACACAGATGAGACAGTTCAGGCTTACCAGTCAGCCTTGGCTCGAGCCCAGTCTCTCTTGGCAGATGAAAAAGCGGAGCAGACGGATTTAGATAGAGCTGAACAGGATCTGAAAGTAGCTCTTGCTGCTCTGCTTGTGAAACCAAGTCATCAGGTCACTCCTGAAGAAGGGATAAAGGACCTAGTGGAAGAAAAGCCGTTCTTAGAAGTCGTAATGGAAGAGATTGCATATCAGACCCGAGAACAGGAAAATCCAGAACTGGAACAAGGGCAGCGGCGGATACTTGTAGCCGGCCAAAAGGGTCAAAAGCGAGTCTTTGTAGAAGTCTTGAACGGTCAGAAAACTGTCCTCGGTCAGGAAGTGCTTTCTTTAGCAGTTGACGAACTAGTAGAAGTTGGCAGCAAGGTGGTGGCTGAAAGTGCTAAACAGCCTTTGACAAGGACCCAGCCTCAAGCTCTCAATCAAGGTGAGGAAGAGAAAGTTATTCCGTCGCCAAGATTACAGCCAGCTCCCGACTCAGCTCTGCCTAAGACTGGCACTCAAGAAGACAAGTTTCTGCCTCTGGCTGGTTTAGCTTTTCTGGGAATGGGTCTTCTAGCTGGAAGAAAGAAACAAGAAGACTAAGGTGCTAAGCAATGGTTATTTACACATAAAAAGGATGGGTGTTTTCCCGTCCTTTTTTGATATAATTACGCTTTGTGAAATGATTAGTTTTTGGCTGAGCATGCTGCAGTATCTGGCAAGAATTCCGATACATCCATCGGCTTGCTTTTTAATTCTCTATCTTAACTTGCATCCGGATGAACATATCGCGGTGCTGCTCCTGGAGTTGTGGCTGTTCATGAATGACCTCGCAGATATAATCGCCCACAGGAGTATATCCAGCTTGGGTCAGAGATTGGTGAAAATGCGGCAGAGCTTTAAGTTCATCTGCAAAGGAAGAGCAGTAAGCAACAGCATAATTTCCTGCCGGTAGCAACATTCGATTTAAGTGAGGGAGTTCATTGGGAGTATGATGGAAGAGACAGAGTTGCTTGGAAATCCATCTTTCTTTTTGGAAATCTTCTTGTTTCATAATGGAGCCAACACGGCTGAAATGGGTGAAAAAAGGACTGTAACGCAGGATTTCTTGCTTGAAGCAGCGGAGAGCAAGTTCGTATTCTTCACTTTTCATTTGATAAATATTTTGAGCAATTTCAAAAATAAGCAGCTGCCGTTCAGGAAAAGTTTGGATTTCCAGTTCTTGCTCGCTCTGTTTTTCGCCATAGATACGGGCACCAGACCGAAAGATTTCGATTTCTTGGATTTGTTTTTCTAAATTCTCTTTTTCCTCTAGAAGGCGCTGATAGCGCTCTTCGATAAGCTGATGCAGTTGAAAATGGTCCTTGTCAGATAGAATTTCTTTGATGTCTTCTAGAGAAAAATTCAGTTGACGCAGGTACTGGATGGAGTCAACCAGAGAAGATTGATTGATGTGGTAGTAGCGATAGTTGGTTTCTGGATCGACTTTATAGGGTTTTAAAAGACCGATTTGGTCATAGAATCGTAGAGTTTGGATGGAAATCTGATTTATTTGGGAAAATTCTCCGATACGCAAAATTTTTTTCATTTTTTAAAACCCTCTATTGACTCTCTAGTTACTAGAGATATTATACTATAATTGTGAAAATAATAACAATTAATGGAGGGTTTGCCATGAGAAATACAAAAATTCGTGCTGTCCAATATGGCTGCGGCAAGATGTCTAAAGTGATTTTCAAGTATCTGCTGGATCACGGTGTAGAAATTGTCGGAGCTATTGATAACAATCCTGCTGTAGTAGGACAGGATGTTGGTGATTTTGCAGAGCTAGGCTATAAGACTGGTGTCCTGATTTCTGATAATGCTGAACGTGTCTTTGAAGAGTGTGACGCAGACATTGCCATTGTCACCATTGCTTCCTATATGCCGGAAATGTATGATTTTTTTGAAACAGCCATCAAGCATGGAGTTAATATCATCACGACCTGTGAGGAAGCGATCTATCCTTGGACGACGTCGCCATCCGAAACAAACCGCTTGGACAAGCTGGCTAAAAAATATGGTGTCACTGTAATGGGTTCAGGCATGCAGGATATTTACTGGATTAATATGCCTTGCTTGGCTATGTCTGGCCTTAATCACATTCAAAAGGTGAAAGGGATTGTCAGTTATAATGTGGAAGATTATGGTCTGGCTTTGGCAGAAGCGCATGGTGCTGGTTACGATTCAGAGCGATTTGAAAAGGAAATTGCCAGTGC
>CAUVRI010000055.1:0-5246 GCA_963554405.1 uncultured Streptococcus sp.
CGCTCTTCCAAACATGTTTCAAAACCACGCTTTGCCAGCTCCGCTTGATAGTCTGATTCTCCGACAAAGAAAATCAGTTCCTCGCCTTCTGCATCATAGCCCACCAACTCTAATAAAGCCGGCAACCACTGGTTCCAACCCAGAGGATAGCGAGGAAAGGACGTTTCATCCAGTTTGTAAACCTGAGTTAATTCATCATCTGCGAAAGTTTCCCGCGTATATCGGAAGCGCTTCTGCAGAGGCAGGCCTACTTCCTCCCCACGATCGCCTTGATAACCAGAAACCACCACGCGCACCTTGTCGTAAGAACGCTTCGCCTTCTGAATCAAGTCGATATGCCCCTGATGCAAGGGAGCAAAGGTTCCAAAGACAATTGCAATTTTTTCTTTCATAATTCCACCTTTTTATTATTTTTTATATTTTTATTTTTTCTATGTTTTTATTATAAACTATATTTTTGTTTTGTCAATAGTTTTTTATAAAATTTTATAAAAATATTTTTAAACTCGAATATCAAACTTAAAATTAAAAAAGCCCTGATAATTGTTATATCAGAGCTTTCCTTATGTTTTTTTACAATTGTTCATCAAGATTACTGCGATCTTCTTTAGAATTTAGGCTATATCAAACTTCAACTGACCTGCCTTAACCCCCACTTTCAAAGTCTGACCAGCTTGTAAATCCCCAGTTAATAGCAGTTCTGCTAGTTTGTCTTCAACTTTGGTTTGCAGAGTCCTACGAAGAGGTCTAGCCCCCATTTCTACATCATATCCTTCTTTAGCTAGTAGTTTCAAGGCACTAGCTTGGAATTTTAGTTGGATATTCTTTTCAGCTAGACTGGCAACCAGAGGTTTAACCATCACTTTGACAACCTCCTGCATATGGTCTGCTGACAAGCTATGGAAGACGACTTTTTCATCAATCCGGTTAATAAATTCTGGACGGTATGTCTTTTTGAGCTCTTCTAACATTCGTTTTTCCATATTTGCATGATCCAAGCGAATGTCGCGCGCTCCAAAGCCGACCGTCTTATCATCACGCAAACTGGTTGCTCCTAGATTGCTGGTCATGATAATAATCGTATTTGAAAAATCAATCTTTCGTCCCTTACTATCAGTCAATACACCATCATCTAAAACCTGCAGAAGGACATTGAAAATATCCGGATGGGCTTTTTCAACTTCGTCAAATAAGAGGACGGAATATGGTCGGTTGCGAACTTTCTCTGTCAATTCGCCCCCTTCTTCATAGCCGACATAACCTGGAGGCGCTCCGTTGAGACGACTAGCTGCAAATTTCTCCATGTATTCACTCATATCAAAACGAATGAGAGCTGATTCGTCGTCAAAGAGGGTTTCTGCCAGAGCCTTAGCCAACTCGGTCTTACCAACCCCAGTTGGACCCAAGAACATAAAGGAACCAATCGGTCGCTTATTCGCTCGAATACCTGACTGATTACGACGAATTGCGCGACTAATAGCTGATATAGCTTCATCTTGGCCAATCACCCGCTTATGCAATTCTTCTTCTAAGTGCAAATATTTTTTAGCATCTGTCTGAGTCAATTTTTGGACTGGAATACCAGACAGGCGACTGAGAGTTGTCAGAATATCTGTTTCCTCTACCTTCAAATTACTTGATAGAGGTTGATTTTCTTCCTTGATCAAGCGACCAAGCTTATTGAACTGACCAGCTATAATTGCTCGATCTGCTGGACTCAAATCCTCTTGTGCATGACTCTGGGGACCATTGTTACGCACTGTAGCACTAGCTTCATCTAACAGATCTATTGCTGAATCCGGCAGATGCTTGCTTGTCAAATAACGATGAGCATATTTTACAGCTGTTTCAATTGCTTGATCTGTAATCGTTACCCTATGATGGGCTTCATAGTTTTCTTTTAGCCCCTTCAGGATAGCAATGCTGTCAGCCACACTTGGTTCTTCAATACTGATCTTAGCGAAGCGTCGAGATAGAGCAGCGTCTTTTTCAATATGCTTTTGGTATTCTTCTTGAGTTGTAGCTCCTATCGTACGCAGTGTTCCGCGAGCCAGAGCAGGTTTAAGGATATTCGCAGCATCCATCGTAGAGTCAATACCGCTACCAGATCCCATAATCGTATGAAGTTCATCAATAAAGAGAATGACCTTACCATCTTTCTCAATATCATCGATGATATTGTTCATACGCTCTTCAAAATCCCCACGGAAACGAGTCCCTGCCACAACGTTCATTAAATCAAGCT
Organism: uncultured Streptococcus sp.; assembly: GCA_963554405.1. Taxonomy (GTDB): domain Bacteria; phylum Bacillota; class Bacilli; order Lactobacillales; family Streptococcaceae; genus Streptococcus. The sequence goes on from CAUVRI010000055.1 coordinate 2,246, forward strand.
CTAGAACCCGCATTTTGGCTAGTTCGTGCGGAACTTGACCAGAAGCTACACGCTGGGCCAAACCGAGAGCTAGAGCAGTTTTACCAACTCCAGCATCCCCAACCAAGACAGGGTTATTCTTCGTCTTGCGACTGAGAACCTGAATCATCCGAGAGATTTCCTGATCTCGACCAACAACAGGCTCGAGCTGACCTGAACGAGCTAATTCCGTCAAGTCTCGTGTGTAATCTTCTAGACCACCACTCTGAGTAGGTGGCATCCCCATCATGTTTGCCATGTTTTGCTTGGCTTGATTAAAGCCTTTATGAAGACTGCGGATTGCTTTTAAATCATTCTTAGTCCAGCCAGACTTTTGTTCCAGGTTTCTCCGCAAATCATTAATACGCAAGACTCCTTCTTTGTCTTCATAACTAAAGCCGACAAATTCTAAAATACGAGTTGCTAGGGTTCCTCTGTCGCTGATGATAGCGTATAAGATATGTTCAGTTCCGACTTCCTTTGCGTGAGTAGCTTCGGCTATAGCTTTTGCCTCCTTAAAAAGAGTCGTCAAGCGATGAGAAAAAGGCAGGATACTAAATTGCCCTTCCTTCTGATAAGACTTTCCTACTACATGGTAAGCAGCATCCTCAAAATGATCAATTTCTAGCGGATAATCGTTTAAAACTGAGCCTGCTACGCTGTACGGATAATTAGAAAAAGCAATCAAGAGATGCCATGACTCTAAATACTCAGATTCAAAATGACTAGCCAGTTGCTGGGCTTCTTCTATACTAACAATCAAGGCTTTTGAATATTTCATTTCTATTTAAGTTCCTTTTCTATCAAGTTGTTGTAATACTTTCTTTAACATACGAGCGCGAATTATTGGAGCATCTACTCCTAAAACACAATCAGACGATATAGCCAAAAGAAGGTTGCCTTCACGTTCCGACATAATTCTTTCATCAAACAAGAGTTGAATAATATCTGTAAAGAACTGTTGGCTCACTTGCTCTCCAATACGATCGAATAACTCACATATCATCTGATGGCGGTCAGAAAACTCGACCTTTCCAATTCGAATGTAGCCACCGCCACCTCGCTTACTTTCGACAACGTAGCCCCGGCTTTCAGTAAAGCGAGTCTTAATCACATAATTAATTTGACTGGGAACAACCTGGAAGACATCAGCCAACTCGCTCCGTTTCAACTCAACCATACCTGCCTGCTCTAAAATTGCTTTAATATAGGCTTCGATATTATCTGAAGTATTCTTACCGCTCATGATCTTCCTTTCTAGTCAATCTTATTATTTTTAATCGCTCTTTCATTAAACATTAGACACTGATTTCTAGCTTCACAAAAGTATCTTTGACATTGACTATCTTTGACTAATATTATACCGAAAAAGTCCTTATTTTGAAAGGAAAAGGGATGGTAAAAGGTCTGATAATTCAAACTAGTGAAAAAGCTTTATAAAAGAGCAGATTCTTAGCTGTAACCGCTTGCAATTAACTTTTAAAGCGTTATAATATAGGTGGAAATGTACAGAAAGAATAGGTACCTTACCTATTCACAATTATCTCAAAAGGAGGAATGTCCAATGACGCTAGATTGGCTCACTTATACTCGCCACGTGCTCACTTGGTTGCTTTCAACCTTGTTCCTATACACAGTATTTTCTGCCCATTATGTCAATGTCCAGATTGCCATATTGGTTGCCTGCTTCTTTATCCCCTTCTTATTTGAACAGGCCAAGATGAAACAGAAAACAAAGTGGACTCTTAATCTACTCATTACACTCGCTACTGTGATAGGAATCCTATTCACTCAGAAGTTTAGAATTACTTTTACCTATTCTCAAATTACTCATCTCTTAATTTTTGGTATTCTTCTAATTTTTATTGATGCTGTGATTTCACATAGCAACTTGATGAGAAGAGTGGCTAAATAGAATAAAGCACATTAGAAAGCTTTTGATATATACAAGAGCTTAGGCTTATAAAGATAAAACGGGACAAAATCAATCTTGTCCCGTTCTTTTTATGATAGTAGATTCTTAGTTTTGTCCAAGAGCTGCTGCCATTGTTGCTGCAACTTCTGATTCAAAGTCGTTAGCGGCTTTTTCGATACCTTCACCAACTTCAAAGCGAGCGAACTCAACTACTGAAGCATTTACTGATTCAAGGTAAGCTTCAACTGTCTTGCTGTCATCCATGATGTAAACTTGTGCAAGAAGTGTATAAGCTTGGTCAACTTTAGTGTTGTCAAGCATGAAGCGATCCATTTTACCTGGGATGATCTTGTCCCAGATCTTTTCTGGTTTACCTTCAGCAGCCAACTCAGCCTTGATGTCTTCTTCAGCTTGAGCAACAACTGCATCAGTCAATTGAGCTTTTGATCCATACTTCAAGTGCGGAAGAGCTGGTTTACCAACCATTGCGCGGCTTTCGTTATCTTGATCAATAGCATGGTTCAATTGTGCTAATTCATCTTTAACAAATTGCTCATCCAATTCTTTGTATGAAAGAACAGTTGGTTTCATCGCAGCGATATGCATAGAAATTTGTTTAGCAAGAGCTTCGTCTCCGCCTTCGATAACGGAGATAACACCGATACGGCCACCATTGTGTTGGTAAGCACCAAAGTGTTGTGCATCTGTTTTTTCGATCAAAGCAAAGCGACGGAATGAGATTTTTTCTCCGATAGTTGCAGTTGCAGATACGTATGCAGCTTCAAGAGTTTCACCTGAAGGCATTGTCAAAGCAAGTGCTTCTTCGTTGTTAGCTGGTTTGCCTTCAGCGATTACTTTCGCAGTTGCATTTACCAAGTCAACAAATTGAGCATTTTTTGCAACGAAGTCAGTTTCAGCGTTTACTTCAACTACTGCTGCAACATTACCGTTAACAAATACACCAGTCAAACCTTCAGCAGCAACACGGTCAGCTTTCTTAGCTGCTTTTGCCATACCTTTTTCGCGAAGCAATTCAATCGCTTTTTCGATGTCACCATCAGTTTCAAC
>CAUVRI010000056.1:0-4332 GCA_963554405.1 uncultured Streptococcus sp.
CAGACTATCAAGCGGAGCTGGCAAAGCGTGGTTTTGAAACATGTTTGGAAGAGCGCCATGTTGGGATTTCCGCTACAATGATTCGAGAAAACCCTAGCCATTATTGGAAATATATGGCCCAACCTTTCCGCCGTCACTTTACCAAGAAAGTGCTGATCATGGGTAGTGCCAGCAATGGTAAAACGACCTTGGCCAAAGATTTGGCTCGCTACTATGATGCTCCAGTTAGCCTAGAATATGCTCGAGAATACCAGATCCAAAATAACGTACGAGACGATGAGTTGACACCTAAGGATTACTATTATCTACTTCTGGGACAATACGCTCAGACTTCCCGCTTGATTGACAGCAGCGCCAACCGTGGTCTGGTTGTGGCTGACACGAATTCACTAGTGACCAAGGCTTACTATGATTACTATCTGAAAGAAAGTCCAGTTCAAGACGAGGAAACAGATACCTTTGACAATCTCTTTGTCAGCATCTTGTCCAAGGAAAAATGGGATTTGATTCTCTTTGCTGAGCCAGTCGGGACCTATGTCAACGATGGCTTTCGAGATATGAGCATGGCAGATGAGGCTATACGCAGTGATTTTTCTAGTTATCTGAAAAAGCTGAAAGAACAGTACTTGCCTGATCATCCAACTGCCTATCTAGCTGGCAGTTATCTGGACAATTATGAGATGGCCAAAGAAGCAATCAACAGGATTTATCAAGCAGATTAAAAAAGAAAGTGGTAGAATAGAATGGTAATCAAAAATCAAAAACTCTCTCCTGAAGATCTCTGGACAGGACTGAAACAAAAAAATCAAACCTTTGCTCGGAATTTCCGCAATGTCTATATAGCGGCTAAAAAGCTGGGTATTAAGGGAATTGTAAAATTGCTCTGGCAGGATCTATTTGGCGGCCGTAGCTTGGCTCAATGGCTCTACTTACTTGCTCTTTCTAGCTTGCCTTTCATTCTGGAGTTTACCAGTGGCCAGGTGAAGCATGATTGGCTAGGACTCTTTGCTTCCTGGACAGGCATCGTCTGTGTAATCCTAGTAGCTGAGGGTCGGGCTAGCAACTACCTTTTTGGAGCGGTTAATTCGGCAATTTATCTTATATTGTCCTTCAAGGCTAGTTTTTATGGTGAAGTACTGACAACAATCTACTTCTTTATCATGCAGCCAATCGGCCTTTATACTTGGCTGTCCAACCGGGTTAATGAGCAAGATAAGGAAGAACCTTCTCATTTTGAAGCTAAGAAGTTAGACTGGCGTGGCTGGCTTAAATATCTGGCCTTGACGGCTTTGATTTGGATTGGTATGGGCTTTGCCTATAAGAGCATTCATAGTCACCGGCCTTTCCGCGATAGTGTGACAGATGCGACTAATGGTATCGGTCAGCTTCTCATGACTGGCCTCTACCGCGAGCAGTGGATTTTCTGGATTGCGACCAATCTCTTCAGTATCTATCTCTGGTGGGGTAGCAATCTCCATATCCAGGCCATGTACTGGGTCTATACCCTCAATAGTATCGTCGGGTGGTATCAGTGGACCAAGGCAGTGAAGAAAGCTTAGAGCAAGATTTGGAGGATTTTTGATAGAAAAGGATAAGATACTTATGACCAAACAGGCTATTCCATCTGGTATGACAGAAAAAGAATATTATGAAACAATGGCGGATGAATCCGCCTTTTTGGAATGGTACAAGACTCAGGATTTGCCAAAATATGAGACCCCGAGTGTAACAGCAGATATGGTGGCATACTGCTTCGTGGAAGGTCAGATAAAACTCTTGGTCATCAAGCGCAAGGCCCATCCTTATCAAAATAAATATGCCCTAGTCGGAGGCTTTGTGGACAAAAATGAGGATGCCTATCAAGCCTGCATTCGGGAAGTCAAAGAAGAGGTGGGGCTTGAGATACCGCTGGAAAAGGTGGAACAACTGATGACGGTTTCTACACCAGGACGTGATCCACGTGGTTGGGTCATTACTATTTCCCACTTGGTTTATCTTCCGGCTATAGCAGTAGATCAAGTACAAGCTGGCGATGATGCTAAAGAAGTCACCTTTCTTGATGTGGACTTTAAGACAAGGAGCTTTAGGGATGGTGAACAGCTTTTGACAGCAGAGGACTTTGCCTTTGACCACTACCAAATCCTGCTAGAATCTATTAAACGGATTCAGGGTCGACTGGACTGGAATCCAACTTTTCTCCATCTGCTGGAATCACCGTTTACTGTCTATGAAGGGACTGAGCTGGTTAATCTCATCTCGCCTAGACGACCTATTGTTAGCAATAATTTTCTAGTTAAATTTGGAGAATATCTAGAAGAAGCTGGCGTCAAGCGCGTGCCAAAGAAGAAGCCGAGAAAAGTTTATCGGCTGAAGACAGAAAAAACGGCTTAAAAGAAAGTCGAGGATATATTTCTCTTGCAGGGCAAAATTGTCCTGTTTTTCTTATTTTAATGCCGAATAGATAAGTAGGAGCAAATTTCTCATGACAAAAGAAGTAGCATGAGAAGCTTGAACTTGCTTGGGTAGAAACTTTTTAAAGAATTTTATATAAATGATTGACAAATAAAAAACATAGTATTACAATTACATTACAAAAAGATTTCTAAATGTTACAAGGAGGCAAAAGATGAAAACACGTACTTATACCAAAATGATGGCAGTTGTAGTTCTAGCTTCTGGTCTGCTTTTAGGGGCATGTGGTAAGAAAGAAGAAAGCACAACAAGTACTAGTTCTAGCAAGACTGTTCAGACTTCCTCTAGCTCAAAAGCTGCGTCATCCAGCAAGGCTAGTTCTTCTTCTAAGGCTAGCAATCGACCTTCTTCAGAAGTAGCAGTTGGCCAGTCTGGACAAGTCGAAGCTTCTGCCAGTCAGCAACAGTCTACTGTAGAAGCGCCTCAAGCCCAACAAACGCAAACGCAGCAAGCTTCAGGTCGACAAAATACTCAGAGTCAAGCAACTCAACCAGCTCAAGCATCGGAAAGCAATCGCCAGCTTCAGAATAAGCAGGCAGCCAGCAATGCTCGCTATAAAGGTGTCTTGACTATGGTGGATGGAGATTTCTCAGCGGCTGCTGGTACTTGGAAGGATGCCAATGGAAATACTGTGACTGTATCAGGCAACGGCCAATTCACAGTCCAGTCTGCAGATGGAAAGACAGCTAATTATTCCATCGCTTCCTACTCTTATACGCTGGATGATGGCAAATACAATGCTCAGTTAAGCGGGCCAGGCAATGCCAATCTGCAGATTACAATAGGAGCAGATGGTTCAGTAACAAGTGTTGTGGTGACTCAACCCTAAACAGAACAAAAAGGAAGTCCGATTGGCTTCCTTTTGTTTTATTTTTGAATTTGCAAGAGCTCTTCAATTTCAGCAAGGGTGTTTGCTTGAGAAATCGCACCTCGTAGTTTAGCAGCTCCGGATGTTCCACGCAGGTAGTGTGGAGCTAGGCCTCGGAATTCTCGAACGGCAATATGTTCCCCTTTGAGATCAATCAAACGTTTAAGGTGGTCGTGGGCAATTTTCATTTTATCTTCAAAGGTCAAGTCCGGAAGGATTTCACCCGTTTCAAAGTAGTGGTTGATCTGATTGAAGAGGTAAGGATTACCCATAGCAGCTCGACCTATCATAACGGCATCAGCTCCGACTTCTTCGATACGTTGTTTAGCCTCTTGAACGCTACGAATGTCTCCGTTTGCAATAAAGGGAATCTTGGTAAGGGCTTGCGCAACGTCGTGCAAAGTTTCAAGATCAGCATGGCCTGTATACATTTGCTCACGGGTGCGACCGTGCATAGCCAGGGCTGAGACTCCAGCGGCTTCAGCTGCTAGAGCATTTTCTACGGCTAGCGAGCTGTCAGACCAGCCAGTCCGCATCTTGACTGTCAGGGGAATATCTAGCACTGACTGTACTTTGTTGATGATTTTATAGATTTTCTCGGGATCCTTAAGCCACATGGCTCCAGCTTCATTTTTGACGATTTTATTGACCGGGCAGCCCATATTGATATCAACGATGTCCGTTTTAGTGTTTTCTTGGATAAATTCTGCTGCGCGGGCTAAGCTATCTTCGTCACTACCGAAAAGTTGGATAGAGACTGGATTTTCTCCCTCGTCAATGTGGAGCATGTGGAGGGTTTTTTCGTTGTTATACTGGATGCCCTTGTCAGAGACCATTTCCATGACGACCAGGCCCGCTCCCAGCTCTTTGGCAATGGTTCGGAAAGCAGAATTGGTTACGCCGGCCATAGGTGCCAGAACAGTGCGGTTGGGAATTTCGACATTTCCGATCATAAAAGGGGTATTAAGATTTGTCACGAATCAGTTCCTCCA
>CAUVRI010000057.1:0-4107 GCA_963554405.1 uncultured Streptococcus sp.
TAGTAGTTGGCTCTTGAGTCGTAGTGGTTGTAGTAGTTGGCTCTTGAGTCGTAGTGGTTGTAGTAGTTGGCTCTTGAGTCGTAGTAGTTGTAGTAGTTGTAGTGGTTGATGTCATATCGCCATCCACTCCACCGTTTGCATTAATATTTGCAACAGATGCATTGACTTCCTTTGCAACAACTGCTTGCTCACCTTTAACGTGATACCATACCTTAGTATTGTTTAAGAAATTCTTTTGATTTTCATTCTCTACTTTAGTCTGGTAAAAGATCAGGACACCAGTCTTATTAATTTCACTTTGAGGAATCGTAACTGTAATTTTTCCTGCAGCATCAACTGTGAATGTTGATCCAGGAAAGGCTGCTAAGAAATCGTCGATAGCAGTTGAGCCACCGTAATATCCTGGTTTGTTACCTGTAGTAGTAATACTAAAACTATCTTTTACAAGTGAATGACCACCTTGGATGTCATCTTCAACACGAACATCACCATCTACATCTAAGTTCATTGCATTAATGGTTAGTGTCCAAAGAATATGTTCAGGATCATTCGCGTGCATATCTCCCGCTTTGAGATAGAATGGAGCGCTGTTAACACCAGTAGCTATTTTCTTAACGTTTAATTCTACTTTTCTAGCTCCACTAATAATAGTGAATTTTCCAACATGCTCCTTATCGGTTGCTGTATCGTTATGACCCTCAATCTCAAACTCACCCCAACCGCGAATGTTTTGAAGGTTTTTGATAGCTTCATTGAAAGTAACTGTCGCAGATCCATCTGTAATGACCATGTCTCCAACGTAAGTTCCGTCAATACTTAATGGAATAGTCTTTTTAAATCCTATCCCAAAGACTGTTCCAGAACTAGTCCAATTAACTTTTAATGTATCCCCCGGTTGAATCTTTTGTGCATGCTCATCAAATGTAAACTTAACAGTTGTTTGTCCACCATCTGTGATTTCTTCTGATGAAACAGTAAGTGAGCTAATATTGTTGCTGACATCGCCAGCTTTTACCATATCAGATTGCGATAATACGATGAATAATAATGGTAAAAATACAATAAAGAAGACTTTGACAAGTCTACTTAGATTCATTTTTTTCATTTTCTTCTCCCATTTTTCTCCAATTATCTACATCAATTTGTATGTTGTTGCCAAAAACTTACAAAATTGAGAAATTTTTATAGGTGTCTTTTAAGACGACATTAATAAAAGTGCACCCCCCACTAGTCTAATTTCAAAAAAGACATCTACAAAGTGAATTATATCACAAATTAGTAAGATTTTAACAATAAAAATATTTTATCTATGAAATTTTAAGGATTTTATTAAAATCAGATAAATGAAAAAGGACTATTGTTTGTTTAAATAGTCCTTTTAGCTTAAAGTGGAACAACTTCAAGCTTATGTTTTATCTCATTGTCACGAATTCTTCGGATCCGGTTGGGTGAATGGCGACGGTTGCGTCGAAATCGGCTTTTGTCGCTCCCATCTTGATAGCAACTGCAAATCCTTGGATCATTTCATCGACTCCGTAGCCAAGACCATGAAGGCCAACGACCCTTTCTTCGGGACCGGCAGTGATGAGTTTGAATTTTGCTTGCTGGCGGTGTTGGGTAACAGCGGTGTACATGGAAGCAAATTGAGAAGTATAGACTTTGATATTCTCTTTACCATAAGTTTGCTGGGCTTCTTCCTCCGTTAGGCCAACGGTTCCAATAGCAGGGTGAGAAAAGACAACGGTTGGGATGTTTGTATAATCCATTTTGGCATTGTCTTTTCCATTGAATAGTCGTTCAGAAAGAGTGCGTCCAGCTTTAATAGCGACAGGGGTTAATTCTTTTTCTCCTGTGACATCCCCAAGAGCATAGATTCCTGGAATAACTGTATTCTGGTATTCATCTACTGCAATGAATCCTTTTTCATTTAAGGTGACGCCTGCAGCTTCTAGATTGAGATCCTGGACGTTTGGTTTTCGTCCTGTTGCCCAGATAACATGATCTGCCACGTGGCTGGTCATATCCTCAAAATAAATCTTCACACGACCGTCTTCTAATTTTTCAAGCTTCATGGGAACCTTATGTTTGTGAAGCGGAAGGTTTTGTTTTTCCATTTCTTCCATTAAGCCATCGACAATGTAGGAATCAAACTTTCTTAAGGGACGATCACCGCGAACGAAGAGATCGGTCTGAACACCAAGGGCATGGAGCACACCGGCTAGTTCCACTGCGATGTAGCCAGCTCCAATAATGGCAACAGATGTAGGGAGTTCTTCCCAAGCAAAGACATCGTCAGAAGTATCGCCAAATTCAGCTCCAGGAACAGAAGGAATAAAGGGATGGGCACCGGTCGCAATTACGATATGCTTGGCCTTAATGGTTTCTCCATTTACCTCGATCGTATGAGCATCCACAAAACGAGCACGACCTTGAATCAATTCGACTCCATTGCGTTTAAAACTACCATCATAAGAATTCTGAGTACGATCTATATAGGCTTCGCGATTCTTTCTTAAGGTTGCAAAATCAAATTCGGTCTGTTCAGAAGTAAATCCATAATCTGGCCCGTAATCACGAATGGCTTCTGCAATTTGTGCACCATACCACATAATCTTTTTAGGTACACATCCTCTGTTGACACAGGTGCCCCCCAATTGTTTTTCTTCGATGACAGCAGCGCGTGCTCCGTGCTCCCCAGCCCGGTTCATCGTAGCGATTCCTCCACTACCTGCACCGATTGAAATAATATCAAATTCTTTCATGTTTTCCTCCTAAATGGGATTTCAGTTTGATTGTAATATCAATTGTTACAAAAGTCAAGGGTTTAGCATGTTCCCAAGCATTTAAATTTCATTTTGCTGTGTCAATTTTAGATAGAAAAGTAAGGAAATATGGTATACTATGGTATAGAATAAAACGCTTTCTTTGATGGAGAAAAACGATGAAGAAATTGAAAAAATGGCAACTATTTACAGCTGCAGGTGCAGCAATTGTGGTGATTGGAACAGGAAGTGTGATGATGTTTTCGCATCCAAGTACTCCTGATCAAGCAGTCACGAAAGAAACTCCAATGGTACAAACGGTCAAGGATGGATCGATCGCTTCTTCGGTCTTGTTAACTGGGAAAGTCACTGCCAACCAGGAACAGTATGTCTATTTTGATGGAACCAAAGGGGATTTGCAGTCGATTTTGGTCAATGTAGGAGATCAAGTAACGGCAGGTCAGCCAATTGTTCAGTATAGCAGTACAGAGGCCCAAACCGCTTATGATGCAGCCGTTCGTGCTGTCAATAAGGCAGATCGTCAGTTAAATGACTTACTGACAAATGGTGTGACCATTGATACGACAGGAGATGAAGAAGCAGATGCCAAATCAGCTTCGCAGACCCAGCGAACAGTCGATTCTCAAGCTAGCGATTTACGAGATGCTAAGTCGGATGCGGTCGATAATATGAACAAGGCTAAGGCTCTTCTGGATGCGACAACAGTTAGGAGTAATACAGATGGTACCGTGGTCGAAGTCAATAAAGATGTTTCAAAATCGACTACAGGGACCAACCAAACTCTGGTTCACATTGTGAGCAACGGGAATTTACAAGTCAAAGGTGAGTTGTCTGAATACAATTTGGCCAATATCTCTGAGGGTCAGGAAGTGGTCCTCACTTCCAAGGTTTATCCGGATAAAACCTGGACAGGAAAGATTTCTTATGTAGCCAACTATCCGACCGACGCGGGTCAAGCAGGTGCCAATGCAGCAGGTGGAACACAAGGAAGCGGTGGAGCCAAGTACCCATTTACAGTGGATATTACCAGTGAGATTGGGGAACTCAAACAAGGCTTTTCTGTCAATATTGAAGTCAAAAGTTCTACTCAACATCCCCTTGTTCCCGTGACAAGTGTCATGGCTGATGGGGATACGAGCTATGTATGGACGGTCGAAAATGGCAAGGCTAAGAAAGTAAAAGTGACGCTTGGTAACGCCGATGCTGAAAACCAGGAAATCTTGTCAGGCTTGAAGAAAGATGCTCAAGTTATTGTGAATCCTAATGAGAAACTGGAAGATGGAAAAGAGATCGGAAAATATGACAAAATTGATTGAACTAAAAG
>CAUVRI010000058.1:0-4041 GCA_963554405.1 uncultured Streptococcus sp.
GGAAAGAGTGTTCGAGCTCTATCAGCCTATTTATGAGCAGTTTGAGCAGGAAGTTCTAGCTTTTGAACAAGAATTTAGCCTATCTGATGTGATGGATGATGAAGAGCAGAATGACAAATTACTCGAAAAAGACACACAAGTCTTTGTTCTGTCACCCATGTTTATTGACTCTTTCCTCGAAAAGGTTCCTGATTTCACTTCCTATTCCTTAGTCCTTTCGACGAGAAGTTCCCAGTTATCACAAGCGGAATCGGAGCTTAACGATGAAACATTGGCTCTGACCTTAAAAACTCTTGGTGATGAAACCCGCTATAAAGTCTTGATTGAATTGATTCAACCGCATGCCAAGAATAAAGATATAGCTAAAAAACTGGGGCTTACAAGAGCCTCTATCTCATTCCATACGCAGAAGCTACTAAATTCTGGCTTGCTGGAGCTTGTGGTGGATGATGATTCTGTTAAATACACGGTCAATAAAGAACTGATTCAAAAAATTATAGAGAAGTTCAAACAAGACCTAACATAGTTTAAGAAGACCTAGATTCATTCTAGGCCTTTATTTTGTAAAATAACAATCTAATAAAAATTTGACAATCAACTAATTTCTTGTTATGATTTGTTAAACAAAAATCTAACAAGAGTAAAGGAGATGTCGTATGATTGTTTTTGTAAAAAACAAAAATTTTCGCCAGTTGCTCATCAATCAATGGATTTCAGGTTTTGGAGACATTGTTTTTTACTTGGCTTTGATGAACTATGTTTCCGCCTATTCCTTTGCTCCACTTGCAGTTTTATTGATTTCCCTTTCTGAAACGCTGCCCCAGTTAATTCAGGTTTTTACTGGAGTTGCGGCGGACTTTCAGCAGAATCGTATCCATAAATGCCTGCTTATACAGTTTAGTAAGGTCGTGCTATATAGCCTGGTAACGTTTTTGCTTCTTGGACAAGATTTCTCTTTCTTAACTCTGCTTGTGATTTGCCTGATTAACTTTCTGTCGGATAGTCTGAGTTATTTTTCAGGTGCCATGCTGACCCCTGTTTATGTAAAGGTAATTGAGCAAGATATGACCTCTGCTATGGGCTTTCGGCAGGCTAGTATGAGTCTGGTTCATATTTTGGGGAATCTAGCTGGCGGTTTTCTCATCGCTTGGATGAGTATTGGAGCTTTGGCAGGACTAAATGCTCTGACATTCTTGCTAGCTTACCTTGGGTTTTGGCATATTAGTCAAAACTTACAGGACTTAGAACCGGAGCTCAGCAGTGCCAAGGAGCTTAATAGAGAAAATTATTGGCAGCATTTATTGGATTCTCTTAAAGTCTTGCTGGGATTGAGAAATGTTGTGAGGTTGTTATTGGTTTCAACCTTTGGGCAGGTCACTCTGAATATTCTGACGCCAGTAGCGACTCTTTTATTGCTGAAAAGGCCTTTTTGGAATTTGCAGATTGGTCAGTCCATTGCCGTGTTAATTGTTTTAAGTTCCGCTGGTTTGATTTTAGGGAATATTTTGAGTGGCAGTTTGCTGAAAAAACTTTCGACGAAGCTTGCTATGTATAGTAGCCAAGTATGTGAAGCTTTTATTCTTTGCGGTTTTTTCTGGCAAAACTTTTTACTTGTCCTGATAGCGAGCTTTGCTTGCTCAGTTACAGTCGGTCTGCTGAGTCCTAGATTGCAGAAATCTGTATTCAGTATGATTTCAGAAGAGTCCATGGGGGCTATCCAGTCGGCTATTAATCTATTTAGTATGGCTGTTCCGAGTGTTTTATCCATGCTGTTAATAGCGCTTGCCAGCAGCATGGGAATTATTTATATTCTCCTCCCGCTTGTGTTAATGCTGGCACTGTCTTTTTACTTAATTATTCCAATGGAGAACTTGAAGACAGATTCGGATGGCCGTTGAATGGCAGTTGTCTTATTTTATCTACTTTGAAGAGACTTCTGATTTTTTAGGTCATTTTTGGTATAATAAAGGACAGGAAATACAAGGAAGTAAACCATGAAGATTTTTGATACACACACGCATTTAAATGTGGAAGAATTTGATGGTCGAGAGGCAGAGGAGCTTCAATTATCCAAAGAAATGAGTGTTGTTGCACACAATATTGTCGGCTTTGACCGACCGACCATTGAGCGCGCCTTGGAGTTGGCGGACAACTATGATCAGCTTTATGCTACGATTGGCTGGCATCCGACTGAGGCTGGGACTTATGATGAGGTGGTGGAAGCCTATCTGCTGGACAAGCTTCGTCACCCCAAGGTGGTGGCTCTGGGTGAGATTGGGCTGGATTATCACTGGATGACAGCGCCAAAGGATGTTCAGGAGCGGGTGTTTCGCCGACAAATCCAGCTCTCTAAAGAGCTGAACATGCCCTTTGTCGTTCACACACGTGACGCATTGGATGACACCTATGAGATTATCAAGAGTGAGGGTGTCGGCTCTAGAGGCGGCATCATGCACTCTTATTCGGGTTCTTTGGAAATGGCAGAGCGCTTTATCGAGCTAGGAATGATGATTTCCTTTTCTGGAGTTGTGACCTTTAAGAAAGCGACAGATATTCAGGAGGCTGCGCAGAGCCTGCCTTTGAACAAAATCCTCGTCGAGACTGATGCGCCTTACTTGGCGCCTGTTCCCAAACGTGGTCGAGAAAATAAAACAGCCTATACCCGCTATGTGGTAGAGAAAATTGCTGAGCTGCGTGGGCTTACTGTCGAAGAAGTAGCGCAGGCGACCTATGCCAATGCAAAGAAGGTGTTTGGGCTTGACTGAGAAGATAAAAATCCCTCAAGTAATCGTCGTTGAGGGCAAGGATGACACAGCCAATTTGCAGCGGTTTTACCAAGTTGATACTTACGAGACGAGAGGATCTGCGATCAATGAAGAAGATCTAGAGCGGATTGAGAAACTGCACCAGCTACGTGGGGTTATTGTCTTTACCGATCCAGACTATAATGGTGAGCGCATTCGTCGAATAATTATGGAGGCTGTGCCAACTGCTCAACATGCCTTTCTCCGTCGAGATGAGGCAACTCCTAAGTCTAAGAATAAAGGTCGGTCGCTCGGAGTCGAGCACGCTTCATTTGAGGACTTACAACAGGCATTGGCTGGTCTGGTTGGATATTTTGATGATGAAGATAATTTTGATATCACCAAAAGCGATCTTGTGCGACTGGGACTACTTATGGGAAGTGACAGCCGTCAGCGCCGAGAGTATCTGGGAGAGGAGCTCCGTATCGGCTACTCCAATGGTAAACAGCTCCTCAAACGCTTGGAGTTGTTTGGGGTGACCTTGGCGGAAGTGGAAGAAACCATGCGTAAGTATTCAAACTAACGGAGTCAGGAATGAAAAAAGTAATTATTACGGGTGGCAATAGTGGTATTGGCTATCAGGCTGCAAAACAGTTAGCTGAGAAGGGGTGGTCAGTGACCCTATTTTGCCGTCGAAAAGCAGCTGCTGAGCAAGCCTGTGAGAAAATCCGTCAACAAACAGGAAATTCGCATGTAGATTATATCTTGGTTGATTTATCTGAGATGAAGAGCGTCAGGAAAGCAGTGGAACAGTATATCCAAAAAGAAGAGACTTTAGATGTTTTAATTAACAATGCGGCTGATTTTGACTTATCAATCAAAAAGCCAATTCTTACCAAAGACGGATTGGAAAAACAATTTGCGACCAACGTGGTTGCTCCCTTTTTGCTTTCTACCTTGTTGAGAGGCTTACTAGAAAAGTCTGAGAGTGGTCGGATTATTAATATTTCTTCTCAAGGGTTGGTGCTGTATCCTTTCATAAAGCTTGATTTTGAAAATTTATCTGGCCAAAAACATTACAGCCCTGCTAAGACCTATTATCAGAATAAACTGGCCTTGTTGATGCTGTCGCTTTATATGCGGAAACATTGGAAAGGTATCAAGGTACAGGCAATCCGTGTGACCAATGTCAAAGTAGATATGCACCGCTATGATCACCTCAGCGCTTTTATGAAAAATCTGTATAAAATTAAGTCGAGATTTTCGATTAGTCCTGAAGAAATGGCGAAAGTCTATA
>CAUVRI010000059.1:0-3180 GCA_963554405.1 uncultured Streptococcus sp.
AGTTGAGTCCTGGGTGTTTGACCAAGAAGGATGGTAGCTTGCTCAGTTGGCTGTTAACTAGACGTTCTACACGGCGCTCGGATACATTTCCGATTTCAGAAATAGCGATACCGAGGAAGTCGAATGGCTGAGCCATTGGTTCACCGTGGAAGTTACCGCCTGAGATAACATGGCCTTCTTTGGTGATGATAGGGTTGTCTGTAACGGAGTTGATTTCAATCTCAACTTTGGTTTTGACATAAGCGATAGAGTCCTTGCTAGCGCCATGAATCTGCGGGATACAACGCAGTGTGTATGGGTCTTGGACCCGTTGTTGAGTAGCTACGGTCGTATTGCCACTGCCTTCTAGAAGGTTGCGGATATTGCGGGCTGTAGCTAGCTGACCGCTCTGAGGTCGAATGGTATGTAAGTCTTCTTCGAAAGGACTGGTAATACCATTGTGGACTTCCATAGAAAGAGCGCCAGCGACATCTGATAATTTAAGCAATTGAATGGCATCATAGGTAGCCAGAGCTCCGATACCTGTTAGGACAGTCGTACCGTTAATCAGTGCCAGCCCTTCCTTGGCTGCTAGAGCAATTTTTTCGATGCCGGCCTTGTCCAAAGCTTCTTGTCCAGAGAGCAATTGGCCTCGATAGTATGCGTGGCCCAGTCCTAGCATAGGAAGAACCATGTGAGCCAATGGAGCTAAATCACCAGAAGCGCCCAAAGAGCCTTTTTCTGGAATAAATGGCACGACGCCTTTATTGAGCAGTTCCAGAAGCTTTTCGACAGTAGACAGACGAATACCAGAGTAGCCTTTTACCAGAGAATTAATCCGGATTAACATGATAGCACGGACTGCGTCTTCTGGTAGGGGATCACCAAAGCCTGAAGCGTGGGTACGGATCAGATTTTCCTGTAGTTGAGTCGTATCTTCTGGTGAGATACTAACGTTACAAAGAGATCCAAATCCAGTTGTAACACCGTAGACTACCCGTTTTTCGCGGACAATGTCGTCTACGATTTTGCGGGAAGCTTCTACAGCTTTCTTAGCTTCTTGGTCGATTTCACAGGTGGCTCCATGACGAGCTACCGCGATCACATCTTCTAAAGTAAGGTGTTCGCCATCCAAATTTATTACATGTGTCATACGATTTATTCTCCTTTTATTCAAGAACTTTATTTTCACAAATCAGTACAATATAGATATAGTATACTGCACTTGCGATAAGGACACCTATGAGACCATAGATATAGTTCATTGGGTTTTCACCCCAAATCATGACAAGGCTGACTAAGACTGCTAGGATTGGGATTACTGGGCCAAATGGAACGCGGAAGACTACTTTTTTATCTGGATATTTCTTTCTCAATACCAAAACGGCTAGAGCAGTTGGGATGTATTGGAAGAAACGGAAGACTACGCTGAGAGCTGCTAATACTTCAAATGTTCCTGTAAAGAGCAATGCGATAGCTAAAACTCCTGAGATGATGATAGCAAAGATAGGTGCGTTTTTAGAATTGGTTTCAGCAATTTTTTTAGGCAACATACCTTCATTGGCAATAGCTGCTCCAAAACGCGGTACCATGATGGATTCACCGATGTTGAGGCCGGCAATAGAAATAAGGGCTCCAATAGAAACGATCCATGCCCCAGCAGGGCCAATCATTTCAACAAAAGCGTCTTGCACAGAAGCATCTGTTTGTAGGATACGGCTACCTAGCATAGCAATGGTTCCTGCAATAATGAGCATGTAGAGAACAGATACAATGCTGATAGACCCTAGAATAGCACGTGGGACATTCTTTTCTGGATCGCGCATTTCACCAGCAACGATAGACATGGTTTCAAAGCCGATAAAACCATAGAAGATATAAATAGCTGTACTTGAGATAGCTTTCATGATATCTGTGCCAGGTTCTAGCTGAAGGAAGGGAGTAAAGTTTCCTTTGTCAATTCCACCTTTGATGAAGAAGATGGCACATGCTGCAAATGCAATGATTGGAATCAACTTAGCTACGGTTGCAGCTAGTGTGAAAAACTTAGAGGTCTTTAAACCAGCAATATTCATCAAGCTGAGCAAGACAATTAAAGTGATACTAAGGACTAGTTCATAAGGGGTAAAAGCTGGGAAGGTAATGACAAAAAGTCTTGCAAATCCTGCAGCCATAGCGGACCAAGCGATGATGGTAACCGCCCAACCCAGAAAGCCTACGTTAAATCCGACAAAGTTACCAAATGCTTCCTTGGCATATTGGAAGGCTCCACCATTTTTATTGAAATAACCTGCAGTTTCTGCCAAGCAGACTGCTAGCAGAATAACAAGGAGAGCAGTTCCTAACATGACAGCTAGAGAAGCGGGGCCAAGTCCTTTGTAAATTTTTTGAGGTAGGAGGAAGATACCAGAGCCGATAACGGCATTAATACCATAAAGAGTTGCACCGGCAAAGCTGAATTTCGCTTTTTCCTGCTCTTGTGTGTTGAGTTTGTTTGCATCCATAATAATGTTTCTCCTTTAGAGATATGAGGATCCCTTCCAAGTAAAGATAGGGTGGTGGCAAACCAATCTTGGAGCATCACTGTATCTTTACTTAGCGGGGATGTGGTTTAAACCAGCCCAAATGGCAAGAGGAGAGCCTTTAGATTGGTTACATGAAAACATTATATGCAGCTCAGTTTCCTGAGTCTCTTTTTCCACTATCAGAAAATTTCCTTCCTCTATATCAAGTGGTGGAAAGTTATCTCCAATCACTGTTAGATTTGTCAAAGCATAGATAAATTGAATCTCTTCGTCTCGTATGAGAACTTGCTTATTGGAGACGGCAATCATCTGTCCCTGATAGTGGTTGCTGTAGATTAAGTTAAAGTCGGTACAAGTCCCGCGACTTGTGATAGAATCACTCCCTTCGAAGAAATAGGGGGTAAAGGGATCTAGAGCCGTTTCCTCTTGCCTACTAGCATTGAGCAGGCGAAGAGGATGATCTAGGCTCATAAGAATGCGGTGAAAGCCACTGAGGTCAGAAAACTCACTTTCAGCCGCTTCCACAGTTGCTGTTGAGAGTCGATAGTCAAATTCCCGCTGGCCATAGTCGCCGGTGGACGGGGAAAGATAAAGTTGTTTTGTCTTTCCCCCCGACCAATCGGAAACTTGAAAATCGTTTGATTTTAGAAGGGTTACATTTGTCATTTTTGGTATT
>CAUVRI010000060.1:0-2891 GCA_963554405.1 uncultured Streptococcus sp.
TATTGAGAGAGAAAGGGGCCATTAACACATGGATCGAAAGCCTGTAAGTGTCAAATCCTATGCCAATATTGCAATTGTTAAATATTGGGGAAAGAAAGATGCAGAAAAGATGATTCCGTCTACCAGTAGTATTTCCCTGACACTGGAAAATATGTATACCGAGACTCAGCTGACTCCTTTGCCAGATTCAGCGACTGGAGATGAGTTTTATATTGACGGCCAGCTACAAAGCCCGGCAGAACATGCCAAAATCAGTAAGATTATTGACCGCTTCCGCTCTCCAGAAGATGGTTTTGTCCGCGTTGATACCAGCAATAATATGCCAACAGCAGCGGGTCTGTCTTCCAGTTCCAGCGGTCTGTCTGCTCTGGTTAAGGCCTGCAATGCTTATTTTCAGACAGGTTATCAGACAAAAGAGCTGGCTCAATTGGCCAAGTTTGCTTCAGGGTCGTCAGCTCGGTCTTTCTTTGGTCCGCTAGCGGCTTGGGATAAGGACAGTGGAGCCATTTATCCAGTTAAGACGGATTTGAAGTTGGCTATGATTATGTTGGTTCTGCACGATGAGAAAAAGCCCATTTCCAGCCGTGACGGTATGGAGCTCTGCGCTAAAACTTCCACCATTTTCCCAGATTGGATTGCCCAGTCTGCCTTGGACTATCAGGCTATGCTAGGTTATTTACGGGACAATGAGTTTGCTAAGGTAGGTCAGCTGACAGAAGAAAATGCTCTTCGGATGCATGCCACGACAGAAAAAGCTTATCCGCCGTTTTCTTATCTGACAGAGGAGTCTTACCAAGCTATGGATGTTGTCAGAAAGCTACGGGAGCAGGGCGAGCGTTGCTACTTTACCATGGATGCGGGGCCAAATGTCAAGGTACTCTGCTTGGAGGAAGACCTAGACCATCTGGTTGCTATATTTGAGAATGACTACCGGCTTATCGTCTCCAAAACAAAGGACTTGTCAGATGAAGACTAATGCAAGAGTCCAAACCTGTGGCAAGCTTTATCTGGCGGGTGAATATGCAGTTCTGACGGCAGGTCAGCCGGCCATTATCAAGGCCATTCCCATCTATATGATGGGAGACATCCAGACAGCGCCTGACTATCACTTGACATCAGATATGTTTGAACACAGCGCTAACCTAGAGCCAGACCCTGATTATGCCTTGATTCAGGAGACGGTAGGGGTTATGAACACTTATTTGCTAGCCTTAGGTTACCAACTTCAGCCTTTTTCTCTAAAGATTAGTGGCAAGATGGAAAGAGAAGGCAAGAAGTTCGGGATTGGCTCCAGCGGTAGTGTGGTTATTCTGATCCTTAAGGCCATGGCAGCACTTTATGAGCTGGACTTGGAGTCGGAGCTACTATTTAAGCTGGCTTCTTACGTTCTCCTCAAGCGCGGAGATAATGGCTCCATGGGAGATCTAGCCTGTATTGTTTATGAAGACCTGATTTACTACCGGTCTTTTAATAGAGAGCTGGTCCGCAAGCGCATGGACAAAGTTGATTTACAGCAATTACTAGCAGAGGATTGGGGTTTTGAAATTCGTAGTATTAAGCCTCGCTTAGCCATGGATTTTCTAGTTGGCTGGACCAAGCAGCCGGCGATTTCTAAGGACTTGGTCAATCAGGTCAAGTCAGCTATTTCAGAGTCTTTTTTGACAGGCAGTAGGACGCAGGTTGATACTTTGGAGAAGGCTTTATTAGCAGGAGAGAAACTTGCTATTCAGTCTAGTTTGAAAAAGGCTAGCCAGCTATTAGAAAGGCTCAGCCCAGCTATTTATACAGACAGGCTGAAAGTCTTAAAAGAAGTGGCAGAGGGACTAAACTGTGTGGCTAAGAGCAGCGGTGCCGGTGGTGGCGACTGCGGGATTGCTCTCAGCTTTGATGCTACATCTAGTAAGAAATTGATTCAAGCCTGGCAAGCAGCTGGCATTGAGCTATTATACAGAGAAAGGATGGGCCATGATGAGCCAGAATCGTAAGGACGACCATATCAAATACGCCTTAGAGCAGCATCCGAGTTACAACAGTTTTGATGAAATGGAACTGGTTCACCGCTCTTTGCCCAAGTACGATTTGGCAGAGATTGACCTATCTACTCACTTTGCTGGTCGTGACTGGGACTTTCCTTTTTACATCAATGCCATGACTGGCGGCAGCCAAAAAGGCGGTCAGATCAATGAAAAGTTGGCTCAAGTAGCTGAAAGTTGTGGTCTTCTTTTTGTGACTGGCTCTTACAGCGCAGCCTTGAAGAATCCTTCTGATCCTTCCTATCGGGTGGCGGCTGGTCGGCCTAATTTATTGCTGGCTACCAATATCGGCTTAGACAAGCCTTATCAAGCCGCCCAGCAGGCAGTAGCTGATTTGCAGCCCCTCTTTTTGCAGGTCCATGTCAATCTCATGCAGGAATTGCTGATGCCAGAGGGTGAGCGGGAATTTCGTTCTTGGAGACAGCACTTAGAAGATTATAGTCAGCGACTGGATCTTCCCCTAATTCTTAAAGAAGTTGGCTTTGGCATGGATCGCTCTACTGTCGAAGAAGCGCGCTCCTTGGGTATTCAGACTTTTGATATTTCCGGCCGGGGCGGCACTAGCTTTGCCTATATTGAAAATCAGCGGGGTGGCGATCGTGACTACCTCAATGATTGGGGGCAATCTACTCTGCAGAGCCTGTTGGCTATTCAGCCATTGCGTGATGAGGTCGAACTCTTGGCTAGTGGAGGTGTCCGCCATCCTTTAGACATAATCAAAGCTCTGGTCTTAGGAGCCAAGGCGGTCGGCCTCTCTCGCGCCATGCTGGACTTGGTGGAAAATCACTCAGTGGAAGAGGTTATTGATATTGTAGAAGGCTGGAAATCGGATCTGCGCCTCATCATGTGCGCCCTGTC
>CAUVRI010000061.1:0-2753 GCA_963554405.1 uncultured Streptococcus sp.
CAGTGCCTCACCTGCCACAAAGCGTGGTGGACCAGTCAGTTGAGACGATTATCAAGCCCGTTCTCAAAGGCATGATAGCTGAGGGGCGTTCTTATCTGGGCGTGCTCTACGCTGGGCTGATTTTGACAGCCGATGGCCCTAAGGTTATCGAGTTCAACTCGCGCTTCGGTGACCCAGAAACCCAGATTATCCTGCCACGCTTGACGTCTGACTTTGCGCAGAACATCACGGACATTTTGGACAAGAAAGAGCCTGCTATCACTTGGCTGGATGAGGGCGTGACCCTTGGCGTGGTTGTCGCATCAGAGGGCTACCCGCTGGACTACGAGAAAGGCCTGCCTCTGCCAGAGAAGACAGAAGGCGACATTATCACCTACTATGCTGGGGCTAAGTTTGCGGAAAATAGCAGAGCACTGCTATCAAACGGTGGACGTGTCTATATGCTGGTCACTACAGCAGATATCGTCTCAGCTGCGCAGGAAAAAATCTACGACCAACTAAAAAAACAAGATACCACAGGCCTCTTTTATAGGCATGATATTGGTGGTAAGGCTTTGTAAATCAAATCTATGAAACTCTTAGCCGTGAGACTTAAAAATAGACTTCAGGTGTTTGAAAAATGAAAAATAGGTTGCTATTTTTAGAAGGTTCAAGCTTGACCTCACGAGAAACTTTGACAGTTTTGTTGAAAGAAGGTTATAAAATTGATGTGTTATCTCCTAGACGATTTTCCATTGCACACTTCAGTCGTCTAACCCATAGAGTTCCGATAGTTGATGTGAATCGTTTTCCTGTAGATTATCTGAGACAGGTTAGTCAGTTGCTTCATAAAACCAATTACAAGGCTATTTTACCAACACATGAAGAAGGCTGGTTATTGGCAAATGGAAAACAATTTTTGCCTCAATCGCTACCAATCGCCCTTGCTGATCAAGAGCAGTTTGAAAAGTTGGCTGGGAAGATTGCTTTTGCTGAAACCGCGGATTTATTAGGACTTCCCACACCTAAGTGGGAGTACGTGAAAGATGCAGACTCTATCCTGCTAGACTATCCTTATTGGCTGAAAGCAGATTATGGTACTGCCGGTCGCTCGGTTTATAAGATTTCAAGTAAGAAAGATTTGGCTGAAGTGACGAGCAAATTAACAGCGAGTGATGAGGAATGGATGGTTCAGCAAGACATAGTTGGAGACTATGGTCAGGTTCAAGCAGTGTTTGATCATGGAGAATTACTCGCAGTGCATTCTAGCGTAAAAGTAGGTTCTGGCGCGGGTGGTTCGGCTGCGGCAAGATTAAGCATAGAATCTAAAAGAACAAGAGAGCATGTTGAAAAATTAGGACAATATATACAATGGCATGGTTGCCTAACCCTAGATTTTATACGTAGGGGAGACCAATTTTACTATATAGAGTGTAACCCTAGAATGGTAGAGCCTGCTAACGCCTATAAAGCAGGAGTTAATTTTCCAAAAATCATGATAGAACTAGCCAGTCATAGATACGCTAAATCTGAGGTCATTCTTGGTCAAGCAGGCGTTGAGACGCATAGTCTGATGGCTTTGATTATTGGAACAGCTGAGAAGACGAAAAGTAGAAGAAAAATATTGCAGACAATAAAGTACTGGCTTTTAAGACGTGATAGTGAAGAAGTGTTGACACCTGTCTGGAAGGATTTGCCGAGCATTATACCTCTTGTGACAATTATACTTCGTTTATTAATAAAACCTAAGAGCGTTGAAAATCTGGTTAATCAGACTGTTCAACATTATAGTGTTAAATCAGCTACTGTAAAAAATATTGAGCAAAAGAATTAGTTTATTCAGAGGAGAAAATATGAAACCAATTATTTCCATCATTATGGGCTCCAAATCCGACTGGGCAACCATGCAAAAAGCAGCTGAAGTCTTAGACCGCTTTGGTGTTGCTTACGAAAAGAAAGTCGTCTCTGCCCACCGCACACCGGACCTCATGTTCCAACATGCGGAAGAAGCTCGCAGTCGCGGTATCAAGGTCATTATCGCAGGTGCAGGTGGCGCAGCCCATTTACCAGGTATGGTTGCTGCTAAAACAACCCTTCCAGTCATTGGTGTGCCCGTCAAATCACGCGCGCTCAGCGGTCTGGACTCTCTTTATTCGATTGTGCAGATGCCGGGCGGTGTGCCTGTGGCAACTATGGCCATCGGGGAAGCGGGAGCGACAAATGCTGCCCTGACTGCCCTGCGGATCTTGGCCATTGAAGATCAAGACCTAGCAGCAGCGCTAGCGGATTTTGCTGAAGAACAAGGAAAAATCGCTGAGGAGTCTAGCAATGAGCTCATCTAAAACAATCGGAATCATCGGTGGCGGTCAGCTGGGCCAGATGATGGCCATTTCTGCTATCTACATGGGGCATAAGGTCATCGCGCTGGATCCAGCAGCGGATTGTCCAGCCTCTCGCGTGGCAGAAATTATCGTGGCGCCTTATAACGATGTGGATGCTCTGCGTCAGCTGGCTGAGCGTTGCGATGTCCTGACCTATGAGTTTGAAAATGTCGATGCGGACGGTTTGGATGCCGTTATCAAGGATGGTCAGCTCCCTCAAGGGACGGACCTGCTCCGCATTTCTCAAAATCGGATTTTTGAAAAGGACTTTCTCGCAAACAAGGCCCAAGTCACTGTGGCACCCTACAAGGTCGTGACTTCTAGCCAAGACTTGGCAAATATTGACCTGTCGAAAAACTATGTCCTCAAGACTGCGACTGGTGGCTACGATGG
>CAUVRI010000062.1:0-2718 GCA_963554405.1 uncultured Streptococcus sp.
TGGTCATCGACAAATTGTTTGATATAAAAACACATGAGAAGGATCGACGTCAAGGACAAGACGACCCCACTGACCATAGCCACCATCCAGGAAAGCGAAACCTGGGCATCATAGTAGGTCTGCATCATCGGATTGGTTTTCGAAATCTCCAACTGCTCGATATCCAGGTAAAAATTCAAGAAGAGATTGGCCACAAAGACCGCACAGGCCCCAATGATACTGACGACAACTAATTTTCGAATATCTTTTACTGAAAACATGGCTTACCATCCAATCTCATAGGCAGTCTGAGGCTGATCATTGGTCACAACTTCGGTAATCTTGCCACTATTGACTCGAATGATGGTTCTGGCCATATCTGCAATATTTTGGTTATGCGTCACCATGATGAGGGTAAAGCCCAGCTTTTCCTTCAGTTTCCAAATATAGTCGAGAATCTTGCGCCCTGTTTCTTCATCGAGGGCACCCGTCGGCTCATCCAAGAAGAGAATCTCTGGCTTTTTGGCCAAGGCCCGAGCAATGGAGACTCTCTGCTGTTCCCCACCCGACAATTCACTCGGATACTTGTCCAGCTTATCGCCAAGCCCCAAATCCTCGATGATCTGCAAAAAATCATGATTGTTTGCCAGGTCAGCACCCATTTTTACATTTTGTCTGACCGTTAGATTAGGCAATAGATAATACTGCTGGAAAATAAAGGCAATCTTCTCCCGTCTAAAGGCCGTCAATTGAGCATCCGTGAGTTGCGATAAATCTTGTCCTTGAATGAGGATATGCCCCTCGTCTACCTTTTCTAATCCTGACAGCACATTTAAGAGAGTTGATTTCCCTGATCCAGAAGGACCGAGGATAACCACATCATACTGGTCTTGAATCTGCAAGTCAATCCCCTTTAAAACCTTGGTTTGGCCGTAGCTTTTGTGCACATTTTTTAGTTGAATCATTTCTTTCCTACCATTTCTTTGATGAGAGATTGACAAACCTCTGTCAGTAATCCAATCACTTCTTCCATGCCGAACTGATAAATGCCAGAAGCAACCATTGAAGCCATCCCGTGCGAGTAGATAAATAGATGCTGGTACAAGCGACTAGCCTCCTCTACAGTCAAAGGATAGTCTGCGACAATCGAATCCAGAATCAATTGGTAACTATGATCCTTCATGGGAAGAAAATCTTGAAAGCGACGAATCGGCTCTTTGCTAGGATTTTGGAAAAGCAATTGAAAGAGTTGGGGTTCTTTTGAGGCGAAGAGGATATAAGCAACCCCGACAGATCGGAAAGGCTTTTCATCTTCTAAGGCCTTGCGAATATACTCCACCACGACCATTTCCGCAGCACCAATAACCTCTGCTTGTAACTCAGACATATTAGCAAATTGCCCAAAAATGACTCTCGGTGTGGCTCCCAGTTTCTCCGCTAATGCTCTAGCCGTCAAACTAGCCATGCCCTCTTCTCTCACCAATTGTAAAGCTGTCCCAATCATAGCCTCTTTACTAAATTTAACCTTGGGTGGCATAAGACTCCTTTCACGCAACATCTGTTGCGCAACACTTGTTGCATAAAAGAATATCATAAATAAGAAAGATCTGTCAAGAAAAATTTGAAAACTACAAAACAAAAAACCAGACCACCGATAAGAGTGAAATCTGGTTTGATAACAAGATTCTAAGGCAAATCATTTCCTGCAGCCAAGTAGATTTGGTACCATTCCTTGCGAGTTAGGGTGACTGTTGCTGCTTTTCCTGCTTCAAGGACATGCTGTGGCTTGGTCGTTCCGATGACCGACTGCATCTTTCCTGGGTAGCGAAGGACCCAAGCGAGGGCGATAGCTGTCGGTGTGACTTGGTATTTTTTCGCCAAGTCAGTAAGGACGTGATTGAGGGCCGCAAACTCTTCTTTGCCCACAAAATTCCCCTTGAAATAACCATGCTGGAGGACAGACCAGGCCTGAATCACCGTATCAGTTAAGCGACAATACTCAAAGACACTACCATCTCGCACGGCGGCTTTTGGCCCTTCCATGTTGACATGAAAACCGGCCTCAAAGCTCGGTGTAAAGGCAGCACTCAACTGCAACTGGTTGACCTTGAGTGGTTGTTTGACAGCCGTTTTGAGCAATTCCATCATCATAGGATTTTGATTGGATACCCCAAAATGACGGACCTTGCCCGCCTGCTCCAAGTGGTCAAAAGCTGCTGCCACTTCTTCAGGCTCCATAAGGGCATCCGGTCGGTGAAGGAGGAGACTATCTAAGCGCTCGATCTGCAGACGATCGAGGATGCCATCGACGGAGTCCAAAATATAGTCCTTCGAAAAATCAAAATAGGTAAAGCCGTCTTTGCGAATCCCACACTTGGACTGGATCCACATCTGGTTCCGAAGATCCGGACGTCGCTTGAGAACCTTACCCAGCAGGACCTCACACTGGCCATCGCCATAGATATCCGCCAGGTCAAAGGTGTTGATCCCAATCGACAAGGCTGCCTCCACCAAAGCCTCCACCTCATCTTCACTCATCTGACTGATCCGCATCATCCCAAGGACAATCGTGGACAGACGCTCATTTTCAGAAAACTCAATATAGTTCATGTCCGCCTCCTTTTCTGTAGTTCTATTGTAGTGAAAAGGGTTGCAAAAGTCAATTTGAAATCAAAAAGAGAGTAGGACAGAAATCGGTCATTCGTTAGAATTCGATTTCGTCGTCCCACCTCCGCACAG
>CAUVRI010000063.1:0-2616 GCA_963554405.1 uncultured Streptococcus sp.
ATGAAGCGGTTGAAATTAGTTTGGAAGAATTAAAGACAATGGTACCAGTAAGAGATCCTCTATGGGAAGAGGAAGAACAGCTTCGTGAGAAGTACATCAAAATTCATGGTGAACGAGTTTATGACGATGATGAAGATGATTTTTAAGAGTAAGCTATGATACGAGAGTCTGATTAACACAGAAGACCATCATGCCCAGTATTTCAATTATATATTATGAACAAAACCTTGAGAAAATTTTCTCAAGGTCTTTTGTTAGATTTTTAAAATATTAATTAAGCCAATCAAATTGATTACTTAATTAAGAGCAAGCAAATGGGCGCAAAAGAGGAAATTCTCATTAGAAGCTTCAAGCCATATTCTACTTACAAAATAGGGGATAAAGGTGTATACTAAAAGCAAGGAAGAAATAGAAAGCAGGTATGTTGTATGAAGAAAACAGTCTATACAAAAGCTGGTCAGGTTGGTCTTGTTGAAGTGGGCCGTCCGCGAATAGAGGCGCCGGATGATGCTCTCATTCGTATCGTTCGGACCTGTGTCTGTGGTTCAGACCTGTGGCATTATCGCAATCCAGACATCGAAAAGGGCCATCAAAATAGTGGGCATGAAGCTATCGGGATTGTTGAAGAAATTGGTGAAGGGATCACAACGGTAAAGCCTGGTGATTTTGTTATTGCTCCCTTTACTCATGGATGTGGGGAATGTGATGCCTGTCGGGCAGGATATGACGGTACCTGTGATCGTCATGTTGGTAATAACTGGTCAGATGGCGTGCAAGCAGAATATATGCGCTTCGAATTTGCCAACTGGTCTCTTATAAAAATTCCAGGTCAACCTTCTGATTACACAGAAGGCATGCTCAAGTCTCTCTTGACATTGGCGGATGTTATGCCGACAGGTTACCATGCAGCGCGTGTTGCTGACGTCAAGCCAGGTGATAAGGTAGTTGTCATTGGTGATGGTGCTGTTGGGCAGTGTGCTGTTATCGCAGCTAAAATGCGTGGGGCTTCTCAAATAGTCCTCATGAGCCGTCACCAAGATCGACAAAAGATGGCCTTGGAGTCAGGTGCGACAGCTGTCGTCGCTGAACGTGGTCAAGAAGGAATTGCCAAGGTGCGTGATATTCTAGGTGGTGGTGCAGATGTGGCTCTAGAATGTGTTGGGACAGAAGCTGCCGTTGATCAAGCACTGGGAGTCCTTCACAATGGTGGTCGGATGGGCTTTGTTGGGGTTCCTCACTATAACAACCGTGCTCTTGGATCGACCTTCGCACAAAATATTACGGTGGCAGGCGGAGCAGCCTCCGTCACGACTTACGATAAGCAAATTTTGCTCAAGGCTGTCCTGGATGGCGATATCAATCCAGGACGTGTCTTCACTTCAAGTTATAAACTTGAAGATATTGATCAAGCCTATAAAGACATGGATGAACGCAAGACCATTAAGGCTATGATTGTAATCGATGAGAAAAGAGTCTAGTAGAATTGTTGTCTACTAGACTTTTTGTTAGAGTCATTCTTAAATAGCTGTTGAACCTTTCTGCCTGTTCCCCATGAAAATGAATTTACGGACCAATAAGAGTTAAGTTTACATTCGAAAAGAGGTTCTATGAGGTCTATTATTATCTGCGTGCAAATGATAGAGTAAGTTTATCAGCTTGTCGGCCTTTACTGATTAAAATTTGTAGGTAAAGAAGGTCTTGTGGCATAAATAGATTTAGGAAAATAAAAAATATCAAAAAGATTATCACTAATTATTGACAATGTTTCGAAAAACTGTATAATAGATAATGTAACAATTGCTATTACAACAAAGAAAGGATGCTATGAAGATCTTTAACGGATTCAAACAACTTTTTAAACAGAAAGAGGAAAAAATAATGACAAACTTTTCAGATTTACAAGCAAAACGCCGCTCCATCTGTGCTTTGGGCAAAGATGTAGAACTTACAAACCAAGAATTGATTGATACCATCCAAGGAGCAATTCTCCAAACACCAACAGCTTTCAACTCACAAACATCACGGGTTGTGATTCTGTTGGATGAAGAGTCAGATGCTTTCTGGAATGAGATCGCCTACTCAGAACTTGAAAAAGTGACTCCAGCTGAAGCTTTTGAAGTAACAAAGGAACGCTTGGCAGGTTTTGCTCAAGCAAAAGGAACCATTCTTTTCTATGAAGATCAAGACGTTGTCAAAGGTCTTCAAGAGCAATTCCCGCTTTACGCTGAGAATTTCCCAATTTGGTCAGAGCAAGGCCACGGAATTGCCCTTTATGCGACATGGTTGGCTCTAGCTGAGCAAAATATTGGTCTCAACGTGCAACACTATAACCCCTTAGTAGATGCACAATTGGCTGAAAAATATGATATCCCAGCTAACTGGAAACTCCGTGCTCAAGCACCATTTGGAGAAATCAAGGCACCAGCTGCTGACAAAGAAATCCAAACAGAAAATCGTTTCAAGGTATTTGGAAATTAATCAATCTAAAAAATCCCATCTGGAACTAGATGGGATTTTTAGTTTTTTCACAATAATTTAAAAAGTGGACAGGAAAGACCATTTCGGAGTATCGAGAAGAGATTCAGAAACACTCCTAAAATCAGAGATATTTTTTAT